>JBOHFJ010000400.1:0-4195 GCA_050699655.1 Pseudonocardiaceae bacterium | reverse complement strand
CCCAGGCCGAGATCGCGCGGTGGGATGCCGCCGCGCCACAGCAGGTAGCAGCCCAGCGCACCCCAGGCCAGCAACTGGATCACTCCGGTGAGCTGATAGGCGAGGTCCAGCAGCTCGGTCTTGGCCACCGGCGCGTTGATCGCCACCGAGTGATTGGCCAGCGGCCCCGGAGCCAGCAGCGTGCCCAGCAGCGCTAGCAGGCTGCGCAGTCCGGACAGTCCCAGGGTCATCGCCAGCACCACGACGATCTCGATGACCAGCGCTCGGCGTTGCCCCGGATCGGCGACCACCGCGGGTTGCTCCGGCCGCGAGGAGGCGAGCCACCGCCGTATCCCCGCGACCCGAGTGCTCACCCCCTGACGCTATCCGCCACCCCGCGCGCTCCAGTACTGGCCCATCGCGGAGCCTGGGAGTGCTGGGGTCCGCGCCGCCGCGCGTATCGTGAGCGCGTGTGGCGGTTCGCGCTGGCCCGGCGATGGTGGGTGGGGCACCTGCTGGTCGTGGTGTGTTGCGCGGTGTTTGTCCGGCTGGGCCGCTGGCAGTGGGACCGGGCGCGCTCCCCAGGAGGGGATTGGCAGAACCTGGGTTATGCGCTGCAATGGCCGTTGTTCGCGGTCATGCTCGCGCTCGCCTGGGCCCGGTTCCTGTGGCTGGAGCGCCGCAGCGCCCCCAATACGTGCCCCAAGCCTGTGCGCGAGGGCCCCACCGCGACGATGACCACCGAGAAGCGGGCTCCACCGGTTCCGCGACGCCCCGCTGACCCACCGATCCGGGAGGATGACCCCGACGATGAGCTCGCCGCGTACAACGCCTACCTCGCCCGGCTCGCTGAGCAGGACCGGCGGTAACACCGCGACCTGGTTGGTCGTGTACCGGATCGCCGCCTACGCCACCGGCGTGATGCTGCTCGTGCTGACGGCGTCCGTGGTGCTGCACTACGGCTTCGGGGACCGGCGGTTGGCCTGGAGCGCGCCCGTGCACGGATTTCTCTACATGGGCTATCTCGTCGCCACGTTCATGTTGGGCACGTCGGTGCGCTGGCGGCCCGGGCGGATGGTGCTGGTGGCGCTGGCCGGCACGATCCCGTTGATGTCTTTCGTGGCCGAGCGCAGCGTCACCGGTGAGGTGCGCGGACAGTCGAGGGCCGCACCCAGGCAGGAAACAGGTGCGCGCTGATCGGCGCCCAGCGGACTCGGGCTAAGGTGCGTCGAGTGTCGACGGTGCTGAATCTGCATCCCCCCGCTCCACCAGGTGTCCCACCCCTGCTGGCGCGGTTGGTTGATGACGCGACGCTGTTCCCGCCGGCCGGGGTCAGTGTGGTCGACGCGGTCAGGACGTACCTCGCGGCCCGCCGGGAACCATACGCCGGGATGATTGGTTTTCTGCTGTGCCCGATCTCGCGGCTCGGCGCTCTGGTGAGCGCGTTGCGCAAAGCGCGTCCCGCGCGGCCGGTGGCCTTGTCTCTGGTTGCCGACACCGGCCTGGGTGGTCTGCCCAAGGCCATCTCCACCGCGCTTGACAACGCGAAGCTCCTGGATCTGCGGATGATCGAGGTGCCGGCGCCCTCTGATGTGGACGCCACATGGTTGGTGCAGCTCACCGAGTTCGTGCCGGATGACGTGGTTCGGGTGGTCGAGCCACGCCGCGGCAAGCCAGAGTGGCTGCAGGGCGTGCGTCGGGTCGCCGAGGCGGGCTGCTGGCCCAGGCTGCGCTGCGGCGGCAAGTCCGTGGAGTCATTTCCCAGCGTCGAGGAGGTGGCTGATTTCCTGGCCATCGTGACCAGCACTGGCCGGCCGTTCAAGGGGACCGCCGGATTGCACCATGCGGTGCGCCAGTACGACGAGAGCACCGGGCTGACTCACCATGGGCTGCTCAACATTCTGGTCGCCACCGCCCATGCGGTCTCCGGTGCCAGCGCGCGCGAGGCACTGCGGTGCACCGACGCGGCGGCGTTGGCCGCTGAGGCCGGTGCGTTGTCCGCGAGCAGCTCGAGAGGGGTGCGTGAGGTGTTCGCCTGCTACGGCTCGGTGTCCCTGACCGCCCCGGCGACCGATCTGACCCGCTTGGGCCTGCTCCCGGACCCCGACCACCGCCCGACGCCTCGAGGATAACGGCCTCGAGGATAATGCGCGCCATGCCCGTCACCGCGTACCTCGGACCTGAGGGAACCTTCGCTGAGCAGGCGGTTCACCTGCTGGCACCCGGCGACGAGTTCCGGGCCGCGGCGTCGGTGCATGCGGCCATCGGGGCGCTGCGGGCTCGTCAGGTGGACGCGGCGTGCGTGCCAGTGGAGAACTCGGTGGAAGGTTCGGTGCCGGCCACCCTGGATGCGCTGACCGAGGGCGAGCCGGTGTTGGCGGTGGCCGAGGCCGTGCTGCCGATCCGGTTCAGCGTGCTGGTCCGTCCGGGTACCAGCGCCGCACAGGTGCGCACCGTGGCCACCCACCCGCACGCCGCGGCGCAGGTCCGGAGTTGGCTCGGCACCCACCTGCCAGACGCGGCGATGCTGCTGACCTCCTCCACGTCGACGGGCGCGATCGCGGTGGTCGACGGCCAGGCTGATGCCGCGGTGTGCGCCCCAATCGCGATACAGCGCTACCCGCTCGCCGAGTTGGCCATCGGGGTGCACGACACGGACGAAGCGAAGACCCGGTTCCTGCTGTTACGCCGACCGGGGGAGATGTCCGCGCCCACGGGCGCGGACCGCACCTCGCTGGTCGCGGTGGCCGTCGACCGTCCTGGGGCGCTGCTGGAGGTGCTCGCGGAGTTCGCCCTGCGCGGGATCAACCTCACCCGGATCGAGTCGCGGCCGATGAAGGCCACGCTGGGCGAGTACCAGTTCTTCCTGGACTGCGAGGGCCACGTGGCGCAGGACGCGGTCGGCGACGCGCTGGCCGAGCTGCATCGGCGGTGTGCTTGGGTGCGCTTCCTCGGCTCCTATCCCCGGGCCGCCGGGGCGCCCCGGCCTGGCCCGGACCTGGCCGGGTTCACCGCCGCCCGGGAGTGGCTGCGCGCGGTGCGCGCCGGGCGCAGCGCGTGACCCACTGCTTGGGCCGACAGTGTCATCGCAGCGTGCGCCGACACTGTCAGGGTTGGCGACTGTTCGCGGGAAGGTGTAACAACAGGTTGTTTGGTGTGGTCCTGCACAGGTGAAGGGGTAGGGCGTGCCTGGAGTGGGACACTGTGTGCTAGGGCCGTTGTGAGCTGGTGGTGGGAGTGACGTTGCCGCTGGGCGGTGACGGGCATGGTCTTGGTGGGCTTGCCACTGGCAAGGTCTCGACGGTGGCGTCGCCGCCGGTCCGTTGCCGTGGTCTGTTTCCGGTGATGTCGGTACTTCGTCCGAGCGCTCGGTGAGCACGCGGGGCGCCGGGCCGTTCCCGACTCTTGCGCCTGCGGGCGTGGGGTGATCGGGTATGACGGTCGCCAGCACGCTCAGCGTGACGAGCGTGACCCGGACTGATACTATCGAACATGTGTTCGATATGCGGGTGGGTGCCGGGGGTGGGTCGTGATCCGCGCCTATCTGGTGGCGTTGGACCCAACTGAGGTACAGGCTGAGGTGTTCCGGTCGCATTGTGGTGGGCAGCGTTACGCCTACAACTTTGGGCTCGCGCTGGTGCGAGCGAACCTGGATCAGCGGGCCGCCGAGCGCAGCTATGGCATCACCGAGGATCAGCTCACCCCGGCGGTGTCCTGGTCGGCGTTTGGGCTGCGTCGGGCGTGGAACGCGGTCAAGGCCCGACGGGCACCGTGGTGGGCGGAGAATTCGAAGGAGGCGTACTCCTCTGGTTTGGCTAACCTGGCCACAGCCTTGTCCCACTGGTCTGCCTCGAAGTCCGGTCAACGCGTTGGTCGGAGGGTGTCGTTTCCCCGGTTCAAGGGCCGCCGTGCTCGCCTGAGCTGCCGGTTCACCACTGGTGCGTTCGGGCTCGGTCCGGATCGCCGCCACATCCGGCTTCCCCGCATCGGCCTGGTGCGTACCCACGAATCGACCCGCCAGCTAGCCCGTAAGGTCGAGGCGGGGACCGCGCGGATCCGCTCAGCGGCCCTGTCCTGCCAGCGCGGGCGGTGGCACGTCGCGTTCTCCGTGGAGCTGCCCGACCCCCAACCCGTGCCGCGCACCAGCGGGCGGGTCGTCGGTGTCGACCTGGGCATCAAGTCCCTGGCCGTGCTCTCCACCGGGGAGGTCGTGCCC
>JBOHFJ010000399.1:0-4205 GCA_050699655.1 Pseudonocardiaceae bacterium | reverse complement strand
GGTATCAACCTGGCTCGGCCCGAGTCTCCGTCGGTAGATGACGTCGTGCAGTAACGGCTCCCAGACCGCGCCCGGCGCGGGGGGTGTTCCCCCCGCTCACCTCCCGCTCCGGGCGCACCGGACACGAATCCCTTAGGGTTCCCATCAACCCTTACGGTTCCATCGACACAGGGGAGAAGGAACGAGACGTGCTGGACGTCAACTTCTTCGACGAACTCCGCATCGGCCTCGCGACTGCGGAGGACATCCGCCAGTGGTCCTTCGGCGAGGTCAAGAAGCCGGAGACCATCAACTATCGCACGCTCAAGCCGGAGAAGGACGGACTTTTCTGCGAGAAGATCTTCGGTCCCACCCGGGATTGGGAGTGCTACTGCGGCAAGTACAAGCGTGTTCGCTTCAAAGGCATTATCTGCGAGCGCTGCGGCGTCGAGGTTACTCGCGCCAAGGTGCGTCGTGAGCGGATGGGTCACATCGAGCTGGCCGCGCCGGTGACCCACATCTGGTACTTCAAGGGTGTCCCGAGCAGGCTGGGTTACCTGCTCGATCTGGCTCCAAAAGATCTTGAAAAGATCATCTACTTCGCCGCCTACGCCATTACCGCAGTGAACACCGAGGAGCGGCACAACGATCTCCCGACCCTGGAGAGCGAGATTGGTGTCCAGCGCAAGCGCCTTGCGGACCGCCGCGACGCCGACATTGAGGCGCGCGCGCAGAAGCTGGAAGCTGACCTCGCGGAGCTGGAGGCCGAAGGCGCCAAGAACGACGTGCGGCGCAAGGTCAAAGAGGGTGGCGAGCGTGAGATGCGCCAGCTTCGGGACCGTGCCCAGCGCGAGATCGACCGGCTCGATGAGATCTGGGAGACGTTCACCAAGCTGGAGGTCGGCCAGCTCATCATAGATGAGTTGCTCTACCGGGAGATCTACGACCGGTATGGTGATTACTTCATTGGTGCCATGGGTGCCGAGGCGATCCAGAAACTGATGGAGAACTTCGACATTGACGCCGAGTCGGAGAATCTGCGCGAGACCATCCGCAGCGGCAAGGGTCAAAAAAAGTTGCGCGCGCTCAAGCGCCTCAAAGTCGTTGCGGCTTTCCAGATCACCCGCAACAACCCGATGGGCATGGTGCTGGACTGCGTGCCGGTGATTCCGCCGGATCTGCGCCCCATGGTGCAACTCGATGGTGGCAGGTTCGCGACCTCCGACCTCAACGACCTCTACCGTCGGGTGATCAACCGGAACAACCGGCTCAAGCGGCTCATCGACCTGGGCGCGCCCGAGATCATTGTTAACAATGAGAAGCGGATGCTGCAGGAGGCCGTTGACGCGTTGTTCGACAATGGTCGCCGTGGTCGTCCGGTGACTGGCCCCGGAAACCGTCCGCTAAAGTCGCTGTCTGACTTGCTCAAAGGAAAGCAGGGCCGGTTCCGGCAGAACCTGCTCGGCAAGCGGGTTGACTACTCCGGCCGCTCGGTGATCGTGGTGGGTCCGCAGTTGAAACTGCACCAGTGCGGCCTGCCCAAGCAGATGGCGCTGGAGTTGTTCAAGCCGTTCGTGATGAAGCGCCTGGTGGATCTCAACCACGCGCAGAACATCAAGTCGGCCAAGCGCATGGTGGAGCGGCAACGTTCGCAGGTGTGGGATGTCCTAGAGGAAGTCATCACCGAACACCCAGTGTTGCTGAACCGGGCGCCGACCCTGCACCGGCTGGGCATCCAAGCTTTCGAGCCGCAGCTGGTCGAAGGCAAGGCGATTCAGCTGCACCCGCTGGTCTGCGAGGCGTTTAACGCGGACTTCGACGGGGACCAGATGGCGGTGCACTTACCGTTGTCGGCCGAGGCGCAGGCCGAGGCTCGGATCTTGATGCTGTCCAGCAACAACATTCTGTCCCCGGCGTCGGGTCGTCCGCTGGCCATGCCTCGGCTGGACATGGTCACTGGCCTGTACCACCTCACCAAGCTCCGTGAGGGCGACACCGGCGAGGGCCGCTCGTTCTCCTCGCCCGCCGAGGCGTTGATGGCGCTGGACCGCGGCACGATCGCGTTGCAGGCCAAGATCCGGGTTCGGCTGCGCAATGTGGTTCCTCCGGTCAGCGAGCAGAGCGGGCTGCGGGAGAACCAGGGCTGGGAACCGGGAGCGGCGTGGATCGCGGACACCACCGTGGGCCGAGTGCTGTTCAACGACCTGCTGCCCGAGGACTACCCGTACGTCAACGACATACTGCCCAAGAAGCGCCAGGCCGCGATCGTCAATGACCTCGCGGAGCGGTACCCGATGGTCGCCGTCGCCCAGACGCTGGACAAGCTCAAGGACGCTGGCTTCCACTGGGCCACCCGCTCGGGAGTGACCCTGTCCAGCTCCGACGTGGTGGTGCCAGCCGCGAAGCAGGAGATCCTGGACAAGTACGAGGCCAAGGCCGACCAGGTGGAGAAGCGTTACCAGCGTGGTGTGCTCTCGCATGACGAGCGCAACGGCGAGCTGGTGAAGATCTGGTCGCAGGCCACCGACGAGGTGGCCAAGGCGATGGAGGCCAACTTCCCCGAGGACAACCCGGTCTTCACGATCGTGTCTTCCGGGGCGGCCGGAAACATGACGCAGGTCCGGTCCTTGGCTGGTATGCGTGGCCTGGTCTCCAATCCCAAGGGCGAGTACATCCCGCGACCGATCAAGCACAACTTCCGTGAGGGCCTGAGCGTGCTGGAGTACTTCATCGCCACGCACGGTGCCCGCAAGGGACTGGCCGACACGGCATTGCGGACCGCCGACTCCGGGTACCTGACCCGGCGATTGGTGGACGTCTCGCAGGACGTCATCGTGCGGGAGCACGACTGTGGCACCGAACGCGGGATCCAGATGCCGGTCCTCGAGGCTGGGCCGGAGGCCCGGGCGGTCCGGCACCGCTACGTGCAGACCAGCGTGTACGCCCGGTGCACCGCGGAGGACGTGCTGGATGACTCCGGCACGGTGATCATGTCTCGGGGAGCGGACCTGGGGGACCCCGCGCTCGACGTGCTAGTTGCCGCTGGAGTCGCGCGCGTCAAGGTCCGCTCGGTGCTGACCTGCGAGTCCGGCAGCGGGGTGTGCTCGGTGTGTTACGGCCGGTCCATGGCCACTGGAAAGCTCGTCGATGTGGGTGAAGCGGTCGGCATTGTGGCCGCGCAGTCCATTGGTGAGCCTGGCACGCAGCTGACCATGCGTACCTTCCACCAGGGTGGAATCGCTGGTGAGGACATCACCACCGGTCTGCCCCGGGTACAGGAGTTGTTCGAGGCCCGGGTGCCCAAGGGAATGGCGCCGATCGCTGATGCCGACGGCCGGGTGCGCGTCGAGGACGGCGACAAATTCTGGAAGATCACCATCATTCCGGACGATGGTAGCGAGGAGATCGTCTACGAGAAGCTGTCCAAGCGGCAGCGGCTTGCGGTGATCACCATTGATGGCACTGAGCGGCCGCTGGCCGATGAGGACCACGTCACCGTCGGGCAGAAGCTGCTCGAGGGTGTGGTGGATCCGCACGAGGTGCTCCGCGTGATGGGCCCGAGGGAGGTGCAGCTGCACCTGGTCCGTGAGGTTCAGCAGGTGTACCGGTCGCAGGGTGTGGACATCCACGACAAGCACATTGAGGTCATCGTCCGGCAGATGCTGCGCCGAGTGACGGTGATCGAGTCGGGCGCTACCGAGTTCCTCCCCGGCGGGCTGGCCGAGCGGGGCGAGTTCGAGTCGGAAAACCGCCGGGTGGTGTCGGAGGGCAACGAGCCCGCCTCCGGTCGCCCGGTCCTGATGGGGATCACTAAGGCGTCGCTGGCGACGGAGTCGTGGTTGTCCGCGGCGTCGTTCCAGGAGACGACCAAGATTCTCACCGACGCGGCGATCCAGGGCAAGAGCGACAAGCTGCTCGGACTCAAGGAGAATGTGATCATTGGCAAGTTGATCCCGGCCGGCACCGGGATCAACCGGTACCGCAACATCGAGGTGCAGCCGACCGAGGAGGCAAGGGCCGCAGCCTACGCGATCCCATCCTACGACGAGGGCTACTACTCGCCAGACGTCTTCGGTACCACCGGAACCGGCGCAGCCGTCCCCCTAGACGACTACGACTTCGGCGTCGGCCGCGACTACAGGTAGTGGAGAGCCCATCGACACGTGATGAATAAGGGAGCGGCCTGATTGTGGGTGCTCTCCGCGCGCCGAGTTCGACAGCAGGGC
>JBOHFJ010000398.1:0-4207 GCA_050699655.1 Pseudonocardiaceae bacterium | reverse complement strand
CCTCCTCGGCACCGGCGTCGAGCACCGCGGCTAGCACGTCGTCCTCGGAGATGCCGCGCCGCTGGGGCACGATCACCACGCCCTTGCGGCTGAACAGGAACGATACCGACCCGGGGTCGGCCATCGCGCCGCCATTGCGGGTCATCGCGGTGCGGACCTCGGAAGCCGCCCGGTTGCGATTGTCGGTGAGGCACTCAATGAGCAAGGCCACCCCGCCGGGCCCGTACCCCTCATACATGATCGTCTGGTAGTCGGCGCCGCCGGCATCGGCACCGGAGCCACGCTTGATCGCCCGGTCGATGTTGTCGGTGGGCACCGAGGTTCTGCGGGCCTTCTGGATCGCGTCGTACAGCGTCGGGTTGCCGTCGGGGTCACCACCACCGGTGCGCGCCGCCACCTCGACATTCTTGATCAACTTCGCGAAGAGCTTGCCGCGCTTGGCGTCGACCACGGCCTTCTTGTGCTTGGTGGTCGCCCATTTTGAATGGCCGCTCATACCTGCTCTTTCTCGCTTGCCACTCGCACCCGAGTGCGTTCACTCGGGCTCCACTACACTGCGGCACCACTGCACTGGCGGACCATCTCACAGAAGAGCTGGTGCACCCGCCAGTCGCCAGTCAGCTCCGGATGGAACGCGGTAGCCAGCACGCGGCGCTGCCGAACCGCCACGATCATACCGGCGGCGGCGGCGGCAGCCGGCACGTCGGGCACCCTGGCCAGCACTTCGACGCCGGAACCGGCCCGCTCCACCCAGGGAGAGCGGATGAACACCGCCCGCACCGGGGCGCCGGGCACCCCGGCAAAGTCGAGATCAGTCTCGAAGGAATCCACCTGCCGGCCGAAGGCGTTGCGGCGTACCACGACGTCCAAGGCATCGAGTTGCCGCTGGTCAGGACGGCCGTCGATTATCTCCCGGCCCAGCAGGATCAGCCCCGCACAGGAGCCGTAGGCCGGCATTCCCTCGGCCAGCCGGGCTCGCAGCGGTTCCAGCAGGTCGAAAGCGACCAACAACCGGCTCATCGTGGTGGACTCCCCGCCAGGCAGGATGAGCGCATCCACCGCGGCGAGTTCCTCGGGTCGTCGCACCAGCACGCTGCGCATCCCACAGCCAGCCAGCGCGCGCCGGTGTTCCCGCACATCACCCTGCAGCGCGAGCACCCCCACGAGCTCACTCACAGGTTCCAGGGTAGGCCGCCATTCGGAGTCGAATCGCGGTCAGCCGGGCAGGTGAGACTGCTATTCGGAGCCGGATGGCGGTTCCGGCTGCGCAGTGAGCGGGCGACGGTCAGGGCCGCAGGAACCAGGGGCTGGTGTAGGCGATCGCGTGGTTGCTGGCGGGGTGGTTGGCGGGGGCTTGGGGGTCGCCCGGGGCGTCCGGGTCGGCCAGGCGCAGGACCGTCCAGTGGCCATCGTCGATACTCATCGGCACGGTGAAGCGGACAACATCACCGCAGCGCACCGTGACCACGTCGGCCACCGCAGGCACCGGGGTTGCCGGGCTTAGCACCTGCACCTGCAGCGCGCGGCCGGTCCAGGACGGCGCGGCGTCGACGTCGAGGACGAACTCAACGGGTCCCTGGTGATGGCGCAGCGCCGAGCCCATGCGCACCCCGCCGGCGGTGGCGTCCACCCGCAACCCCGCGACCCGGGTGGCGAAGAACCGCCGGGCTCGCAACGCCTCGGCGACTCCGGCCCGGCTGTGCTCGGTCACCCACAGCCCGGCGCGTCCGGTGCCGGGCCGCAAGCCCCAGTGGGCGCTGTGCTCGTCGCTGACTCCCAGCAGCCCCGGCCGCCAGCCGGCGTTCAGGCAGGCCACCAACGGCGAGGGGGCACCCGCCGCGACACCCTGGAACAGGTAGTCGTCGGTGCGGTTGAACATCTCCAGGCTGACCAACTGCTCGGCGGCCGCGGCCTCGTAACGGAAGCCGGCGAAGCGGCCGTCCTCCCGGCCCGGGTGGTTGAAGCCGGCAAGCCCGGCGGCGGGACCACCGTTTCGCCGGCCGACCGTGGTCAACCAGGCGTACAGCTCACTCATTGCCGCATGGGTCGCGACGTCGGTGAAGTCATCGGTGAACCAGGCGTTGACGTGCCCCAGGCGCGGATGTGACCACTCGAAACCGCGGATCGCGGTGAACTCCCCGGGCCGGTCATGGGTCGCGGCGAGCTCTCCGGTGCGCCGCCAACCGGCCCGGTCCAAACCGATCCACGGCGTGCCGCCCACGCCGGTGCCCTCCATCGCAGCGCCGCGGACCGCGTGGTCGGTGAGTGCGGCGACGTCTAGGCCGGCATCGCGCATCGCGGGAAAGGCCGCCTCCGGATCTCCCTCGCCATCGGAGAGCACCGTGTGGTTGTGCAGATCGGCGTGCACCAGCACGGTGCCGCGGCTGATCCGAGAACTCCGCGCGGCCCCAACCTCGGGCCCCGGGGTGCGCAGCCGCCCGCCCGAAGGCCCGGGCACAGTCGCGGACAGCAGCAGCGCCCGCGCGTCAGTCGTGTTCTCCTTGGGGCCTTCCGCGAGGGTCACCAGCCGCGCTGGGCCAGCCGCGCCGCGTCGGGCAGCTCGCCGAGATTGATCCCCACCATCGCTTCGCCCAACCCCCGGGACACCTTCGCCACCAACTCCGGGTCGTCGTGGAACGTGGTTGCCTTGACGATCGCCTCCGCTCGCTTGGCGGGGTCGCCCGACTTGAAGATGCCCGAGCCGACGAACAGCCCCTCGGCGCCGAGCTGCATCATCATCGCCGCGTCCGCCGGGGTGGCGATGCCCCCCGCGGTGAACAGCACCACCGGCAGCGAGCCCGCGGCGGCGACCTCCCGGACCAGCTCCAGCGGGGCGGCCAGCTCCTTCGCCGCCGCGGGCAGTTCCTCGGAAGCCATCGCGGCCAGCGAACGGATGCCGGCGCGGATCGAGCGAATGTGCCGGGTCGCCTCGACGACGTTGCCGGTTCCGGCCTCGCCTTTGGAGCGGATCATGGCGGCACCCTCGGAGATCCGGCGCAGCGCCTCCCCGAGATTGGTGGCGCCGCACACGAACGGCACGGCGAAAGCGAGCTTGTCGATGTGGTGCGCCTCATCGGCCGGGGTCAGCACCTCGGACTCATCGACATAGTCCACGCCGATCGCCTGCAGCACCCGCGCCTCGACGAAGTGGCCGATGCGGGCCTTGGCCATCACCGGAATGGACACCGCACTCATGATTCTGGCGATCATGTCCGGATCACTCATCCGCGCCACACCGCCCTGCGCGCGGATGTCGGCGGGGACGCGCTCCAGCGCCATGACGGCTACCGCGCCCGCGTCCTCGGCGATCCGGGCCTGCTCCGGCGTGACCACATCCATGATCACACCGCCCTTCAGCATCTCCGCCATCCCCCGCTTGACAAGTGCGGTGCCGACTTGGCGCTCGACATTGCTGTTCTCGGCGGGCACGGCGGATTCGCTCCTCACAGCGGCGGCTTCGACTAGCCGCCAGTACTCGATCGTACGTCGGGGTCCGAAAAACGTTGCAGGTGAAGACCACTTAGGGGATTGCTTGAGCCGCCGCATCGGTGTGAGATCAAACACATGAGCCCGCACAGCTGAGAGTGGGATCCCATGCGCACCAGAGGCAACGCAGAGCGTGCTGATTCGGCCGCGGCGGCACTGGACCCGTCCCGGATCCGCAATGTGGCCCTGGTCGGGCCGTCCGGGGCGGGGAAGACAACATTGGCCGAGGCGCTGTTGGTGGCCACTGGCGCGATCAGCCGCGCGGGCACGATCGCGGACGGCACCACGGTGTGTGACCACGACCCCGCGGCGGTGCGCCAGCAGCGCTCGGTGACGCTGGCCATCGCGCCGCTGCGGCACGCCGACATCAAAATCAACCTTGTGGACACCCCCGGCTACGCCGATTTCGTGGGTGAGCTGCGAGCCGGGCTGCGGGCGGCCGACGCGGCGCTGTTCGTCGTCTCCTCCGGGGAGGGCGTCGACCCCGCCACCGTCGCGCTGTGGCGGGAGTGCGCCGAGGTCGGGATGCCTCGGGTGGTGGTGGCGAGCCGGCTGGACCACCCACGGACCAACCTGGACGGGGTGATCACCGCCTGCCGGGCGGCCTTCGGCGCCGGGGTGCTGCCGCTGTACCTGCCGGTGCGCGACGGGGCCGGCGCGGTGACCGGGCTGGTGGGGCTGCTGTCGCGACGGCTGTTCGACTACCGCGGCGGGTACCCGC
>JBOHFJ010000397.1:0-4224 GCA_050699655.1 Pseudonocardiaceae bacterium | reverse complement strand
GAGATAGCGCACGAAAGGCTCGGCGTAGCGACTCGCCGGTGACAGCACAGACACGACATACCCCGGACCCACCGCCACCACGTCGTCACCGGAACCACCGTGATTCCACACCAGACGGTCAAGATCCGGCGCGACCCGGGACGCCACCCGCATCAGCCACGTCGAATACGGACCCAACAACAGGTCACACCTACTCGCCAGCACTCCAAGGCAGAGCTCGACCCGCGCTGGATCACTACCGTCGTCCTCCACGACAAGCTCGGCGTCCCCGTCCAGCAGGCGCCAAGTTTCCAGCCCGGTGGCGGCCTGCCCACCACACCGCGCGTAACGGCCCGTCAACGACAGACACGCACCTACCCGCAACCCTCGAAAACCGATCACCGCATGTCCACTTCATACCGGAACTCGTGACGATCCGCCGCAGCAACCGAATCCTGAACCTCAAGCGGCACTCCCTCGGTGTCATACTCAGTCACCTGCGCGTTGAAGCCCGGAACGCCCGCGCCGCGATGCCGGCGATAGTTCGCGCCGGTGACCACCAACCGCACGCGAGGAGCGGGACGGACGAAAGTTCCCCGGCCCTGCTCCGTGACCACCAAACCCTCGGCCTTGAGCACAGCCACCGCCCGGCGCACCGTCGGCCGGCTGGTCTGATACCGCTGCGCGAGCTCCCACTCAGAACTTAAACGCTCACCCGGGGCCAGACCAGCTATGATGGCCGACCGCAGATCATCAACGATGCGGTGGTACGGAAAGGCCGGACCCCACAGCTCTGGCATTGGCAGGAGAATACCGGGCAGCAGAACGCCGTACCTGGCGAGTCGACGCGAGGCAAAGACCCACCAAGCTTTTGGGGGACGAAGACCAAGCCGACCGCCCATGGCGACTGAAATCGCCGCCGCGAGCAGTGCCCAGGGACTGGCCGCCACCCAGAGCCCGCTGCCCTGAACAAGATTGTTGATCAGCTCTTTCAGGCTGGCAGCTGGAGTAGCCATGCCTCTTGCTGGCTGCTGTCGGCGAAGACCTTGATGACCGGGAACTGCCATTGTTCGCGGGTGGCAGCAAGCTGCGCGGCGTCCACACCGCCGTTCATCAGCGCGTTGGCTGCGGCATCTCGCAACTGGCGGATCTCGGCTTCCACGGCCTTGATCGCCACCACAATCGACTCGTACATGTCGTCAAGGGCGCGGATGTTCTGCCCCTCGCCGACCTCACCGACCCACCCGTGACCGCCAGGCCAAACCCGACCGGTCACCAGACGGTCCACCTCAGGTAGGTGCGCAACGCCGAGGCCGCGTGCGATCTCGATCACTTTCGTCACGGAGATGGTCGCGGTGGAGTCCTGTACCGCCAGTGTCACGTTCGTCGCGTCGCTCACGTGAGTCCCTTCCGGTGGGTTGTGCCCGAGCACACTCAGGCTCTCACGACAGCTCAGGCTGGTCGAGCGCTCACTGTGATCATGTCATCGTAGCCGCGAGTACCTTGGCCTCCGCCCGGATTGCCTGCGCGATGGGATCTCTCGGGACCACGCCGGTGGCGCGGACAAGCAGTTGAAGGTCGCTAACGAGGCGAGCGGATCGCACGTTCTCAGCGACGGTGAGCGCGGTACGCGCTGCCTTGTTTGCCTCTGCCGGTTCACCTTCGAGGTAAAGCAACGCAGCCAGCCGTGTTGCCGCGATGGCCTTGCCGCGAGCACGGCTCTGAGGGTAGCGCGCAACCACCTCCGAGAGACAGGTCACCAGCTCTGCTCGAGCACCGCGCGGTGGAGAGGTGGCGATGAGAAGATCGAACAGGGCGTTGGCGGCATCCCCGTTGAGTTTGGCCGGGGTGAAGAACCGGAGCCACGGTGGATCGTTCTCGATCGACTCCGGCTTGTAGTGGTCCATCCCTAGCTGAATGAAGCGGCGGCACTGAATAGAATCCGGCTTCCTAGCGTAGGCGAGGGCTTTGACCGTATGCAGCATTGACACCGCATTGGGTGTGAGCACGTCAGCGGCGGTATGGGCGAGTTGCACCAGCTCAAGCGCCGCGTCCGGGTTGCCCGTGTGGATTTCCTGGCGGGCGAGGCCGGTAGCAACATGTGCCCGGATTCCCAGATCTCCTGATTCATGGGCAGCGTGGAGCCCGAGGAGGAAAAGTTCGCGGGCCTGAGTATTCAGACCCGCGTCGAAGTTCGCCCAAGCCGCCAGATCAGCCAATTGAGCGACGGCCGCCTCGAGCGTGCAGCGCACCGCAGGAGTGCAGGAACCGTTCAAGAGTCCCACGCCCCACCGCAGCGCGCCGAGGATATGGTGACGCACTGCGGTCCCACCTGCCTGATGATCCCAGCCCTCAAGCATCTCGGTGACGGCACTCAGCTCACGTACGTCACCGGGCCGGACAGTGGTGGGGGTCTGGGGTTCGTCGGCTTGGGCAATGATCCGCATGACGGGTTGATCGAGTGACGCGCCGAAGGCGACCGCTGCGGCAACCGTGGTGAGCTCTCGGCGCTTCGAGGTCTCCACTCCTTCCAGCCCAGACACGTCGTTTTCGCTGAGCAAGGCGACAGACGCAACAGGCATCTCTCGCGGTCTGCTACTCGCGTGCAACGCTTGCTGCTGCACTTTGGCCCGTTCACGCAATGCGATCAGGGTGCCGTCGGCGCCAAGGGCGCGGTCGATCGCCTCGACCAGCGTAGCGGAGGGCAGGCCCTTGCGTGGCCGCTCAGCAAGCGAGATGTACTGCGGGGTGTACCCAACATTTCCTGCGAGGTCGGGCTGACTCAGGTTGTGTCCCGCACCCTGTACCTGGTGGACGAGGAGTTCATCGGACGCGGCGACGACGCTGTGTCACGGGCATTAAGCATCGCGGACACACTGGCCGGGGCCGGGTTTGCGTGGGAGACCTCCTGTCGAGTCGATCAGGTCGTCCGGCTCGACCGCGACCGGGATTGGCACATCGAGCGTGGCCACTTGTGGCGCGGTCTTGTGGAACGCAAACTGCGACGGTGCCTGTTCGGGGTCGAGTCCGGGGTGACCTCGATCCTGGACCGTTTCAACAAGGAGACCACCGGTATCCAGAACGCGCTGGCGATCCGCACCCTCACCGCCCTGGGCGTGCCACCCCGTTTCACCTACATCACCTTCGACTAGCTCATGACCGCCGACGAGCTACAGGCCACGTACGCCTTCCAAGGTCGCACCGACCTGCTGCTCCAACCCCATACCGAGTTGAGTGTGGAGGCGATCGTCAACGGGGTACGCGACGAGGCTTGGGTAGCGGAGCACACGACCGGTGAGCCGTTCTACACCGGCATCAGCTACCTGCTCGTGTCAATGGAATGCCTGATCGGAGCCGCCTACACTCGAAGGGCTGAAGCCGCCGGACTCACCGGCAGAGCCGACCCGTCGATGGGCCGCGTCGAGGCCCGGTTCGCCGACTGGCGGATCGGGGTGCTGTCCCGCTGGTCGCAGTTGTGGATCGACCGCAACTTCGCCTTGGACTACACCCTCAAGAGCCTGGAGAAGATCCTCGACGACCAGCCCTACCACGTGATTCGAGACCTCCGACAAGTGATCAAAGCTGCGGCGTACCGACTGCTTGATGGGATGATCCAGGCGTTGAGGCGGACCGATACCCTCACCGACACTGCCGACGAGCTGAACGCCCGCTGCGCGAAGCTGGCCGAACACCTCATCGGCGAACTGCACGCCGAGCTCGAATCCTCAATCGGGGCGGTCACCGACGGCCTACCCGCCGAACACCGCGACCTGCTGCGCCGCGAACACGCCCGCTGGACTGACACGAAGACATGGAAGTTAATCAACGCGGCCGACCCCTGCGGCACCTGACGCCGCGACGGAAGGAGGACGCCATGCATACTCTGGAACACTGAGTCCTGCCCGGCCTCGACGCCGAGGTGTCCGCGATCGGCGCTGGCTGCTGGACCATCGGCGGCCCGGCGACCAACCATGGCGTCCCGATCGGCTGGGACCACGTCGATCCTGACGCTGCCTACGCGGGACTCGTTCGGGCTTACGAACTGGGCATCACCCTGTACGACACCGCCGACGTGTACGGGCTCGGCCATTCCGAACGGCTACTCGGCCGCCTCCTGCGCATCGCCGACCGATCCTCGGTAGTGGTCTCCAGCAAGGTCGGCTACTTCGCCGGTACCGCCTGCCACCCCTATCATCCGACACAGATGCGCTGCCAGTTCGCTACCACCCTAGACAACCTCGACAC
>JBOHFJ010000396.1:0-4228 GCA_050699655.1 Pseudonocardiaceae bacterium | reverse complement strand
GTTCCCGAAGCCGCTCCTGCGACTGCCCCAGAAGCCGAGCCAACTTCGGTTGGAGATACGGCAGCGGAGCGTGATCACCAGCCTCCCACCGAATCACCGTCGACCGGTCGACATGCAGCTCCGCAGCCAAGCCCTCCTGCGTGTAGCCCGCAGCCTTGCGCGCACCAGCCAGCGCCTTCCGGCGGCGCACATCACTCACTCCACCACCCCCCGTCGCTCTCGCCCGCGATCACCGTATCAGGGTCACCACTGATTCTCCCAAGTCAGTGGCCACAGTGCCGCATTCACATCACGGAACCTCGACGTTTCCGCTCTGTGCTGACCAGACCCGGGCCGGTTTAGTCGGATCAAGCACCCGGCGCCGGGTCAGCACGAACCGCAGCTAGCGATCCTCCACACAGCAGCGGACCGTGCACCCCGCCTCTCCCCGACACCGGGTGCTCCCACGGAACCCACCGGTCGGCGTGTCCCGTGGCGGACGCCCTCCGAACGCACCACCCAGCCCCGCCACACACGGAAAGGTCACCGTGATGACACACCCCGAGCAACCCCCGGAAACCAGGAACCACCGGGCGATCCCCAGCCCCCGCCGGATCCACCGCGAGTGCAGAGGGTTCCGCAACCCCCACCTGATCAAAGCCGGCGCCAGCATCATGCTCGACCCGCACATCACCGGCTGCCCCGCGATCGTGCTCGACCAGGACCAAGCCATCGCGATCCGCGACACGCTGGCCGAGGGGCTTGGATGAGCTGGTACCTGCGCTCGCTCGGTGATCGGGACACCCACCGCGGCACGCTGGTGCACCCCGACGGCACCATCACCGCCGCCTGCGGCATCCGCTTCCGCCCACCCGAGCTGCTGCGCGGCATGACAGCCCTGCGCGGCGAGCCACGCGACCCCGACCAAATCTGCCCCACCTGCGACACCCGCCGCAAAGACGATGCCCGGTGAGCTGAAGCAGCTCCCACCCGCAAAACAGGTAAATCTCCGGTCGGCCGTCGGTTGAGCCTTGCCCCCCGTGCCCGAGCTCCCGGCGGCCGGCCGGTTCCACGCGCTTTTGTGACGGGTGTGACGGGTTCGAGGGCAACTCGCCACACCCGTCACACGGACTGTTCATGCAGGTAAATACGCTGGCCAACCCGTCACAAGAGCCGTCAACGGCGTGACAGGCGATTCCGGCCGCTGTGACGGGTCACAGCGCGCTGAGTGACGGGCACGCCGTTGATGATCGTCATCGTCGTTGGTCACCTCGTCGAGTGAGATCCCGTCGCTGATGACCTCGGCGGCGGTTCAGATGTCGGCGATGAGACAGCCGCGGGCCTGCCGGAGCGGGCCATCCTCGGCAACCGAGATCACCCAGTTGCCGCTGGCCGATAAGGGGTGATCACATGGATCAGTCGGGCGGGCGACGCAGACGTTCACGATAGACCAAGCCAGTGAATGACGTCCCGCACACCATAACAATCAGTTACCAGAGGTGGGAAACTTCTTCAGGCGCGCTGATGGCCGTAAGCTACCAGGCTCGGCGGTCGCGTAGGCCGTCCAGAGGCAAGGCTGAACAGCACGGAGCGGCGTGTAATGGTCCAAGCGGAACGGCGTCCTGACGCTCACGCGACACCAGTTTCAAAACTTCAGACCATCGAAGTTAGGCTGAACGGGTTGTCTACTTTTCCCGATCAGGGTCTTCTGAGTAACTGGATGTAGTGTTCATTCTCTACAAGACAGTGACGCTTGGGGATGTCGTGGCCCACATCTTCATCAGCTATGCCACCCCGGACCGGGTGATCGCCGACGAGGTGTCGGGGTGGCTGCGGGTAGCGGGGCATGAGCTGTTCCTTGACCACGACCTGCGCGACGGCGTCAGCGCTGGTGAGGACTGGGAGCAGCGCCTGTACCGTGAGCTGAGCGGGGTCGACGCGGTGATCGGCGTGGTGACGTCGTCGTGTCTGGCGTCGAACTGGTGCTCGGCGGAACTGGGGATCGCGAGCGCGCGGGGCTGCCGGCTCATACCGTTGCGAGCTGAGACCGACGTGGTGCACCCGCTGATGCAGCGCCTGCAGTACGTGGACTACTTGGCCGATCCCCGGCAAGCCCGTGACCGAGTGCTACACGCGGTGGGGTTGCTGGACGGTGGTGGGGGCGAGTGGCGGGAGGGTGACAATCCCTTCCCCGGGCTGGAGCCGTTCACCGCGACGCTCAGCCGAGTGTTTTTCGGTCGCTCGGCGCAGGCCCGCGAGGTGAGCAAGCGACTGCGCGCCACCGGGAGCGCCGGGGGGATACAAGCCATCGTGGGATCTTCGGGTTGTGGGAAGTCCTCCCTGCTCCACGCGGGGGTGGTCCCATTGCTCGACGGGGACCCAGCGTGGTTGGTGGTGCCGTCGCTGGTCCCGGGACGTGATCCGGTACCCGAGCTGGCCCGGGTGCTGGCGATCACGGGCACTCGTCTGGGGCTGGGCTGGTCGGCGAGCGATGTCCGCGGCAGGCTCGATGCCGGCCCCGAGGGCTTACGCCGTGTGGCGGATGACCTGCTGAGCGTTGGCCCGGGTGCGCATCAGCGGCGGCTGGTGGTGGCGGTTGATCAGGCTGAGGAGTTGTTCACCCGGACGACCCCAGCCGCGCGAGAGCGATTCGCGCTGTTGTTGCGAGAGGCGGTCGCGGCCCCGGTGCGGGTGGTCGCGGCGTTGCGCTCGGAGTTCCTGGATGACCTGCGGGATCTCCCCGCGCTGGCGGGTGTGCCGATCGAGGCGTATGTGTTGGCCCCGCTGGACCGCGAGATGCTGCGCGAGGTTATCGACGGGCCCGCCAAGCTCGCCCGGCTGCGCCTGGATGACGGGCTGGCGGCGGAGTTGGTCGCCGATACCGACAGCGGAGAGGCCTTACCCCTGCTCGCCTTCATCCTGCGCCGACTGGCCGAGGGTCTGCTCGCTGGGGGTGTGTTGTCCCGGTCCCGGTACCGCGACCTCGGTGGTGTCCAAGGTGCACTTACCCGGCATGCTGACGCCGCGCTCGCCGACGCGGTCCGGGCCAGCGGCCTGACCGACCGTGAGGTGCTGGCCGGGCTCACTCGCCTGGTCACCATTGATGAGACCGGCCGACGCGCCCGGCGGCGGATCCAGCTCACCACCTTGCCCGAGTCCCTGCGCGCCGCGCTCCAGGTTTTCGTCGAGCGCCGCTTGCTGCTCAGCGACACCGACGACGCCGGTCGGGTGTGGCTCACCGTGGCCCATGAGGCCCTGCTCACCAGCTGGCAACCCCTGGACACCGCCACCGCCGACATCACCGCCGCCCTGCGCACCGCCCGAGCCGTCGAGCAAGCCGCCGCCGAATGGAACAGTGCGGGCCGGGCCGAGCACTACCTCTGGGACGACAAGCGACTCACCACCACCCTCACCGCGCTAGGGATAACCAACAACGAGAGCCACCACAACCCCGCCACGCCACCCCTCGTCGAGCCCGATGACCAAGCCCGGGAGTTCCTCGACGCCACCACCCGACGCGTCACCGCCACCAAGAAACGCGACCGACGCCGCCGCACCAGCACCCTCACCGCGCTGTCGACCCTGCTGGTGCTCGCGCTCATCGCGTCGATAGTCGCCTTCCAACAACGCCACACCGCACAAACACAACGCGACACCGCCATCTCCAACCAGATCACCGCCGAGGCGGACCAGCTGAGCAGCACTGATCCCTCGCTCGCGGCCCAACTCGACCTCACCGCCTACCGCATGCGACCCACTCCGGACCTCCGCACGGCCCTGATCACCCTGGGAAACACCGTCTTGTCCACCCCCCTTGCCGGCCACACCAACACCGTCAGAGCGGTGGCGTTCAGTCCGGACGGGCGCACCCTGGCCACCGGCAGCTGGGACCAGACGGTGCGGTTGTGGAACGTGACCAACCCGGCCCACCCCAACGCCCTCGGCGCACCCCTCACCGGCCACACCAACTATGTCAACGCGGTGGCGTTCAGCCCGGATGGGCGCACCCTGGCCACCGGCAGCGGAGACAAGACGGTGCGGTTGTGGAACGTGACCAACCCGGCCCACCCCAACGCCCTCGGCGCACCCCTGACCGGCCACACCTACGCCGTCGACGCGGTGGCGTTCAGTCCGGACGGGCGCACCCTGGCCACCGGCAGCGGCGACCGGACCGTGCGGTTGTGGAACGTCACCGACCCGGCCCACCCCGCCTCACTGGGCCCACCCATGACCGGCCACACCGACATCG
>JBOHFJ010000395.1:0-4230 GCA_050699655.1 Pseudonocardiaceae bacterium | reverse complement strand
TGCACGTGGCGCCGCGCGGAGTCGACGGGCACCGTGGCGATCAGCCGCGCGGGCAGGGTGAGCCGCTCCTCGGTGGGGGTAGGCGCGTGCAGCACCTCCCCGACCAACGGCAGCGGGGCACCGTCGGGGCCGACGGGCAGTGCCCAGCACAGGCTCCACTCGCCGCGCGCCTCAGGGCCGAGCCCGGCCAGGGCGGCGGCCGGCAGCAGCCCGGCCCGGCGCACCACCCGCCACCGGCGCAACCCCACACCGTCATGCACCAACACCGGGTCCTCGCCCTCGCGGCGCAACACCCGGTCACCGATGTCGATGCGGTGCAGCCACGGCAACGCCAGCAGCAGGTCAGCGGCCTCCTCAGCGAATACCGCAAGCAGCGCTATCGGATCGATCCCGGCGCGCAACGGCAACCGGACCTCGGTGTCGAACCCGGCTGGCACCCCGCCGGCCGCAGGCCACACCAGCCGCAGCACCGGCGGGCGGCCACCGCGCCGGGCCAGCTCGGCGCACAGCTCCGGGTCACCGGCCAGCTCGCGGGTGGTGCGCCGCGCGGAGAACTCCACTCCACCGGTGCGGGAGAGCACCCGCGGCGCGTCGGTGACGCCGAGGACCGCCGCGAAGCCGACCCCGAACCGGCCGACGCTGTCCCCCGCCCGCTTGGCTGAGGCGCGCAGCGCGGCCAGCGCGGCCACTCCGGCGCGGTCCAGCGGCACCCCGGTGTTCGCGGCGCGCAGCTCACCGGCCTCGACAGTGACCTTGAGGTGTCCCGGCGCACCCGCGCGTTGCGCGGCGTCGGCGGCGTTCTGCGCCAGCTCGACGAGCAACCGGTCCGCGTAACCGAGCAACGCGAGGTCGGACTCGGCGTTGGCATCCTCGCGAAACCGCGTCGGGGATCCCCGCCAGGCAGCCAGCACGCCCGCGCGCAGCGCCGCGGTGTCAAATGGATCAGCGGTGAACGAATCAGCACCGCTCAAGGCACGCGTCACTCCACCGGCACCCGGGGCACCAGCTCCAGCTCGGCGTCGTCGTAGACCAGCTCGGCCACCGGCACGTTCGGGCTGGTGTCCACCCGGACCTCGGAATGCGCCCCGCAGCCGAACTCGGCGTGCACCACCTGCCCGTCGGCTGGGGCCAGATTGTTGCCGCAGACGCCGAGGGCAGCCGCCAGCAGGCCACCGAGCGGCAGGTAGAAACCGCAGGTGACGCACCGGTCCGGGGCGCTCAGCGCTATCTCCGAGTCCGGGCCGCGCTCTCCATCGCGCCAGCGCTGCACCAGGGCCAAGCGAGCATCCCGGCTGAGCACCCGAGGCCGCCCCAGCCCGAGCTCCGGGCTGAGCGGCGGCAGCGCCGGATCATCGTCAATGAGGTAACCGGGCACCAGTCTCGGGTCGTCCGGGTCGGTCGGCAGCAGGTCCCCGACCCCGAGGTCACCGGCCCGAAGCCGCTGGGTCCAGGGCAACCAGGGTGGGGCGACCAGCGCGTCCGGGCCGGGCAACAACACCACTTCGCTGACCGTCACCGGGTTCCCGGGGCCCGCCGAAGCCACCGTGACCGACCAGTTCCAGCCGCGGTAGCCGGGCAGGTCGGCTTCGAACAGGTGGGTGACCGCGCCGCCATCCTCGGCCTGTGCCCGCACATGCTCGCCCACCGGGTGCTCGCCAGCCTCGACCCGCGCCGCCCGCCGAGCCAGCTCGACGGCCGCGCCAAGGTCCCCGTTGAGTGCCCCATCAAGGGACGAGCCGGGCGCGGTAATGTCGGCAATCACGACTTTGATTGTGCCGCACCGGCGGTCCGCACCGACAACCCGGCCACGGTGGCTCGGCATCCTTACCGCAGTGACCGTTCTGGTGGCCGGTTGCGCCGCGCGGCAGTCGATCGCACAGCAGTTGCGCGTGCAGGTGCTGGCCGCCCTCCCGCACGACATCTCGATGTACACCGAGGGCCTGGAGATCCACGACGGGGTGCTCTACGAGAGCAGCGGGCTGGTGGGGCAGTCCCGGGTGCGGGCCACTGTGCTGTCCACCGGGCTGTCTACCGGTGCCCCAGCGCGCTCCAGCGGTGTCACCGTGCGGGAGGTGACGTTGCCCGCCCCGCTGTTCGGCGAGGGGCTCACCGTCACCGATGCTCGGTTGTGGCAGCTGACCTGGACCAGCGGGGTGGCCATCGAGCGTGATCCGGTGACGCTGGCGCGCCGCCGCGCGGTGACCTACCAGGGTGAGGGTTGGGGGCTGTGTCATGACGGGCACCGGCTGGTGATGAGCGACGGCTCGGATCGGCTGACCTTCCGGGACCCGGTGACGTTCGCGCCGTCTGGCCAGCTGGCGATCCGCCTCGACGGCGAGCCGGTGCGGGCGCTCAACGAGCTGGAGTGCGTCGGCGGCGTCATCTGGGCCAACGTCTTCCAGAGCGACCGCATCCTGCGCATCGACCCCGCCACCGGCGTGGTGACCGGCGTGGTCGACGCCTCCGGTCTGCTCAGCACCCAGCCGAGGTCCGCCGAGGACGTGCTCAACGGCATCGCGGCGATCCCGGGCACCGACGAGTTCTTGATCACTGGAAAGCACTGGCCGGCACTGTTTCGCGTGCGTTTCGTCCCCGCGGCGCCAGGGAGTTGATCGTGGCGTACGCACTGCGGTGTCGAGACGCCACCGGTGGTGCAGGATGAGACGCGTGAAACGGCCCTTGTCCCCCTCCGGCGGTGAGCAACCCGACTCCCGGGGGCACCGTCGGCCGGGACGCGGCCGCCGCTGGGTGCCCCGGGACCATCCCGCACCGGATGACCCGCCGCGGCACGACCCGCCGCCGGATGATTCACCGACGGGTCCGCATCGCCCGCACCCCGCATCGAGCAACCCGCCGTTCCCACGCAAGATCACCGTTACCCGGGTGGCCGCCTGGCGGAGCAGGCAACTGGTCTCCGGCGGCGCGCGGCGCTTCCACCGGGCCACCACGGCCGATGGCGCTGGCTCCTCCGGGCTGTCCGCGCTGACCTACGCGGCGATGCTGGACTACGCCGCCAGCGCGGCCATCGCCGTCGGGCTGGCCAACACGCTGTTCTTCGCCGCCGCCACCGCACAGAGCCGGGCCAACGTGGCGCTCTACCTGCTGATCACGGTGGCGCCGTTCGCGGTGGTCGCCCCGGTGATCGGCCCGCTGCTGGACCGGCTGCAGCACGGCCGGCGGGTGGCGATGGCGGCCTCGTTCGCCGCTCGGGGCTTCCTGCTGATCGTGATGGCGGCGCACGTCCACGACTGGCTGCTGTACCCCGCGGCGCTGGGCTTCCTGGTGCTGGCCAAGTCCTACGGCGTGCTGCAGGCGGCGGTGATTCCCCGGGTGCTGCCGCCGGGAACCACTCTGGTGAAGACCAACTCGCGGCTCACCACATTCGGGCTGCTCGCCGCCGGGGTGTCCGGGGCGCTGGCCGCCGGGCTGGCGGCGCTGACCGGGTCACCGGGCGCGCTGCTGTTCACCGCGGTGATCTGCCTGAGCGGAGCGGCCCTGTGCCTGCGCATCCCGTCCTGGGTGGAGGTGACCGAGGGCGAGGTTCCGGCCTCGCTGCGGACCGAGGCGACCGAGGTACCCGGCACCGGGCGGCGCCGCCAGCCGATGGGCCGCCCGGTGGTCGTCGCGCTGTGGGGCAACGGGACCGCACGGGTGCTCACCGGGTTCCTCACGCTGTTCGTGGCGTTCGCGGTGAAAGCCCAGACTGAGGGCTCGCCAGGACGGCAGCTGGTGCTGCTCGGGATGGTCGGCGCGGCGGCCGGGGCCGGCGGTTTCCTGGGCAACGCGGTTGGCGCGCGGATGCGTTTCGGCAAGCCCGGCCGGGGTACAGAAACCGCCCCCGAAACCGTCATCATCGGGTGCGTGGCCGCTGGCCTGGTCATGGCGGTGCTCGCCGCGCTGGTACAGGGCATCGCTATCGCGGCGGTCACCGCCTTGGTGGCGGCGACCGGCAGCGCACTGGCCAAGGTCTGCCTGGACGCGGTGATCCAGCGCGACGTGCCGGAGGCGTCCCGCGCCTCGGCGTTCGGCCGGTCGGAAACCGTGCTCCAGACGGCCTGGGTGCTGGGCGGCGCCCTAGGCGTGCTGCTCCCACCCACCTACTGGATCGGCTTCGCCGCAGTCTCAGTCCTCCTCACCGTAGGCCTAACCCAAACCCTCCGAACCAGCCGCCCCGACATGGAGCCATATCGGGGCTATTGACACCCCGGTTGCCCCGATATGGCTCCATGT
>JBOHFJ010000394.1:0-4337 GCA_050699655.1 Pseudonocardiaceae bacterium | reverse complement strand
CTGCTGCTGACCATCCTCGGACTCCACCCGGCCCCTCAAAACAGTTCATGACCAGCAAGAACGACTTTGCGGCTCACCCTGTGCGCCAGCACCGTTCGTGCTGGGTATTCTCTGGGCATTGCGCCGCCTCCCATGTACGCACGTCGGCGTACGATTGGTCACTTAATGTAGTTATCGCTAGGAGGCTAGTCATAGGCCCCCGCAATTGCTCTTCTTGGTTGACGCTCGTTTGGTCTGCGGGTGTTCTCATCCGGAATCGTTGGCACGGTGCTCTCGCTAGGTCGGTCGGCCTGTCGGTTACGCGAAGATCGTAGCTGGCCCCAAGACCACCTCAAGACCGTGTACGACCGGCTACAAGAGCACGCCACGATCAGGCGCGCCGCACAAGTCAGTCGCAGACGCAGGCTCGCCCACCCCCCCACCGAGGGTGGATCCCCCTACCCTCTCGCTTCCCTGGGCCTTGTGGCCGGTTCGGGCACGACCCGAGGCAGGCAGGGTACCCCTGTCCGGGCCGCTGAATCTGGCTGTTTTCGGTGTGGTGAATGCTGGTCTGCCTCGCCGGGTTGTCTGCCTTGCCGCAGCTTAGGGGTAGGGCAGGGGTCGGGTGTGGGAGTGAGGCATGTGCCCTAGCGGAGGGGTGGTGCCTCACCGCTTGCACGCTGACTGGATTCCCCCGGAGAATCCCCCACCACCGTCACGTCCGCCCCCTGGTAACGGGGGTGTCTGGCGGTCGGGACGGGGTGGTCTACCTCCGCTACCCCCGGGGTGACCCAGCGGCGCCGGGAGCGGATGCCCTCGCCCCAGGTCAAGGGCGGTGTCGCGCTCACCGTTTGAGCTCAAGGAATCCTGCGATGTGGATGATGTCGACGCAGTTGCTGCCCGCTCGTTTCCCGATCAGTGGCGCGTCCGGGCCGGGGGCGGTCCGGTGGAACACGAAACCCCGCAGCTTGGCATGGTCGAGCAATCTTTTGGCGATTACCAAGTCCGGGCTGTCCTCCTCCATCAGCTACTCCTTCACATTTCGGTTGACGGTGCACTGGCCGAGTACCGCGTGATTCGATCGTGCTGATCTGGTCGGTCGGGGCTGGTTCGGGGGATCGCCGGAGGTGGTACTCATTGGTCAACGCTCGTAGCGGTGGCCGGTGGGTTGGTGTTCTCGCCAGAGGAGCTGCCGTGTTCGGCTGGCTGGCGGCAGGCACCGGCCTGGATTTTTCACCGGGGTGACGACCTCTCCCTCCGGACTACAGTCTTTAATTTTGATCATGATTTCCTGTTCGAGGGTAGGGTCGGGGTCCAATCGTCGCGTCGGGGCGCCGGGTTCCACTTCACCGGGCAGGTTCTTTCCATGATTGTCGGGACGTTTGTTGGTGGTCAGGTCGGCGCGGGGAGCGCTTTCACCGCTGTCCAGGTGTTGATTACGTCGTCGGTCCAGCGCCAGTCGGCGCGCAGGTGCAGCCATCGTTTGCGTTGTCCTCGGGTCAGCCGTGCGGGTAGGTGAAGCAGTCGGTAGCGCAGTAGTTTCGGGGCGGCGTCGCGCAGCTGGCCGGCGGGCAGTGCCAGCTGGCGGAAGCAGGCGAGCAGGTTCGCGGCCAGGGCCACGACCTGGGTCCAGGCCACGTTGATTGCCCAGTGTCGTGAGGGCCACCGGTCCAGGCCCAGATCTTTGGCTTGTTTGACGTCGTTCTCCACGTGCACGTGGGAGCGGTGCCGGGCGTCGAGCCAGTTGAGCTGCCCGAGCGTGGCGTTGATGGCGATGAGCTGGTAGCGGCGCCCGAGTTGTTTCTCCCGGTCGGTGGCCCGTTTGCGGTAGCGAGGATGCAGCGGCTCGTCGCGCACGATGACTCGCAGGGCTGGGATCGTCGTGTGCCACGAGCTGAGATCGAGCAGGCCGGTCAGCTCCGCGACGAAGGTGTCCGCGACGGGGTCGCCGTTCTGGTCGATCCCGCCCGTCCAGGCGCTCTTGGGCAGGCGCGCGATGGCGTCGAGCTCGGTGTCGGTGCACGACCAGCCCACCGAGAAATCCCAGTCCCGGCCCCGGACTCCGCCGCCGGCGGCGATGTGTTCGAGCAGCTGGTGGGAGAAACCGGCCCCGTCCAGGCGCACCAGTATCCGGTGCCGGTAGCGGCTCGGCAGCCGGGAGACCGCAAGGTCGAGCAGGGCGATGTTGTCCGCGGCGCAGTTGGACGTCGCGTTGCCCGGGCGGGGGTCGATCGCCAACACGTCGTCGGTGTTGTCACAGGTGGCCAGGTTGGGGCAGAACCCGATCCCGCCCTAGTACGTGGGCCGGGCGTTCTCCTTCTCCGAGCTGGCGAACACGATTGAGGCATCCAGATCCACCACGGTGACCCCGGTCAACTCCCGCCCGGCGACACTCAGCCACGGGAACCCTTGCGGGCGAGCCTCCAGCAGCCCCCACCAGTGCGCCCGGAACTCGGTCACGGCGGTGTTGATCCGGGTCAACTGTAGATCGCTGACCTCCGACAGGGCTCGCCACACCGTCGGGGTCGATGCCACCGGCCCGATCACCGGCCCGAGGTGGCGCAGGCCCTGGAAGTCGCTGATCGCCTCCCCACCCAAGATCTGCGCCACCGCCAGGTCGATCAACACCTGGCCGCGGTCAGAGACCGGGTCAAACCCCCGCCGCGCCATCGCCGTCGACAGCCCCGCCCGCAGCCCGGTCCGCTCGGCCAGCAGCCGCACCGGCAACGCCCCGGCGAACCCGACCAGGCGATCATCATCACCGACGAATTCCAGCCGGTCAGCCCATGAAGTACCTTGCACGGTAGAGGTGCACCCGCCCCAGGAAGAATACGATCTTCGACAATCGCATTCTTCCTGGTCAAGTGCACCTCTACCCACTTCTACGCAAGATCACCCTGGCGTGTCGCCGCCCCGGTGAAAGACGGAGGCCGGCGACCAGCCCCAACAGGTCGAAGCGGATCTGGTGCCACACAGCGCAGGGGAACGGGCGGCGGCGCCAGGCCACTCGGCGGCAGGTGCGGCAGCGGCCCGCCGCCGTGGGCTGGTGCTGGGTCAGGATGCGCCGCAGCGCGACGATGGCACCGGGGTACTGACCGGACCGTTCCAGCGTGGTGAGAATAGTCCACACCGAGTGAACCAACCGGCGAGCGTGGGGATGCTCGGCCAGCAAGGCCACCGTCCGGGGCGACAGGCGCCGCGCCGCGTCCACCCCGGGCCCCAGCCTTGTGGACAGGTCGCGGTCATGCTGGGCGGGCAGTGTCTGGGGCATCAGCACCCACTCGGCGCAACGAGAGCCTTGATAGTCATGGAGACCGATACCGCCGCATCAAGAGGAACGGCCCCAGGCCCCGGGGGACGGTGACCGCCGCTGTTGATCGCTCGATGAGGTGCCGCACGGGGATGTGCTCCAACCATGACATGGGTGTGTTGAGTACCTGGCCACAGTCTGGCCAGGGCGCCGACGCCGGGGAACGCGCTGATGAGGCTCTGGTGGCCGACCGGTGAGGTACTACGCTCAGCGCGACCGTCCGCCACCGAGAGGACCATGTGTTCCCTATGGCCACTGTTCAGTGCTGGACTGGCGCGCAGACCACGGCGCTTCGCCAGGCCATGCGCCTGAGCATCCGCGCCTTCGCCGCCCACCTCGGCGTTGACGCCCGGACTGTGAACAAGTGGGAAGCCCGAGGCGCCACCATCACCTTGCTCCCCGACAACCAGGCACTCATGGACACCGCGCTGCGCCGGGCCTCCGAAGAGGTCAAAACCCGGTTCACCCAGGCAGCGGACAGCAGCACGCCGGAGCTTCGCACCCTTGCCCCCTCGGCCGCCCTAAACGATGGCAACGAGTCTTCGCACCCGCTCACGGAGCTGACCGGTCTCCTGCTGGCTCACTTGGCGGCGACCTCGGCCGGAACCACCGGCCCAACTGATCAGGAAACCCATGCTCACCAGCTCGCTGACTATCTCGTTACCTGGGCAGCTGCCGTGAACCGCCGCGGATTGCTGTACCTACTGCCTGGTATCGCAGGCGGATACCCGTTGGTGACGAGGACCGCGTCCGAGACAACAACACCCGGTCTTGACGTCCACCCGGTCGAGCACTTCCAGCAGATGCGGAAGGTGCTCGTCGACAATGACAACACGTTCGGAGCTCGTACTGTAGTTCTGTTAGTCCAAGAACAGATCAACATTCTTCAGCGACTCCGGCAGAGTTGTCAAGGGGCTGACCGACAGGAGCTCCTGCACGTTCAGACTCAGTTCGCTGAACTCTGTGGATGGCTCCACCAAGACTCCGGCGATTACCATGCGGCGGCTTACTGGTCTGGTCGTGCGCTTGAATGGGCACACATGTGCGG
>JBOHFJ010000393.1:0-4341 GCA_050699655.1 Pseudonocardiaceae bacterium | reverse complement strand
CACCGTCTCAGCAACCAGCAGGCGGGCGGTGAAAGCCATCGCGGCCCGACACGTGCGCAGGATCCGCACCGCGTGGT
Organism: Pseudonocardiaceae bacterium; assembly: GCA_050699655.1. Taxonomy (GTDB): domain Bacteria; phylum Actinomycetota; class Actinomycetes; order Mycobacteriales; family Pseudonocardiaceae. The sequence goes on along the minus strand of JBOHFJ010000393.1, from coordinate 4,264 downwards.
CGTCATCCCAGTCGTGGAGCACGTTGCTCAGCAGGTACGCATCGCCGCCTTCCGGTACCGAGTCGAAGAAGTCCCCATTCGCCACCGTGCAACGGTCGATGCTCCCGGCACCGACCACGACCGTCGGCCGGTCGAACAGCACCCCCTGAAGGTGCGGATTGGCGGACAGGATCGCGCCGAGCAGGCCACCCCGCCCACCGCCGACATCGACTATCGTGCCGAACTGGCTGAAATCGTACGCTTTGATGATACTGGCGTTCTCACTCGTGGAGATGGACGTCATGGCGTCGTTGAAGACCGCCGCATCCTCAGGATGCTCCGCCAGATAGTCGAAAATCCTCGTGCTGTGCACCCGGTCAAACGCCGACTCCCCGGTCTGGACTGTCTCATACAGATTGGTCCACGGGTAGCGGTAGAACGGCATCCCCAGCATTGTCGCCCACCCCCGCAGCGAGCCGGGAACATCACTGCGCAGCATCTCCCCGACCGGGGTCAGGGCAAAGTGGCGATCGTCGCGCTCCGCGACGACTCCCACGTCGCCCAGCGCCCGCAGCACCCGATACAACGCCGAGTCGTGCGCGCCGACCCGCCGCGCGATCTCCGCTACCGGCAGCGGCCCTTCGGCCAGCGCGTCCGCGACGCCGAGCCGGGCGATTACGCTGATCATCTGCGAGATGAGAGCGCTGGCGATCAGCTCACGCATCGTGAGAGCGGGTGCTGGCCTCGCTGGTGAGCAGGCCAGGGCCGGTGTCTCGTCAACTGTCATTGTGTGACCTCCCCCAGAGCCATGTGTTGGCTGGAGTGTCACGGTAGTGGCGCGACCGGCCATCGGGAAGTGCCAACCACCCACATCGGGCCTCAGCTCAGTGCGGAGAGAATGCCCTCGGCTCTGCGGCGGGCGCCGTCTTCGATGTCGCCATGCGGCAACGCGTACAGTTGGTCGGCTTCGACCGCGGCGAGGATGCGCTCGGCCGCGACGTCCGGCTCCATCATGGTGGCCAGTCCAGCCGCAAGCCTCGTCCGCACCTGTTCCACTTGGTCCGCCGAAAGGCCCGCCGGCAGGTTCTGGGCCAACTGCGCATCAGCACCAGTCTGGAGCAGGGTGGTCATACCCTCGGCCAGCGGCGTGCGCACGTATCCCGGGCAGGCCACGGTCACCCCGATCGGCAATCCCATCATGTCCAGTTCGGCGCGCAGCGTCTCGGAGATCGCGACCACCGCGTGCTTGCTGGCGCCGTAAGCACTATTGAACGGCCCCGCCATCAGCCCGGCCAGCGAGGCGATGTTGACCACGTGCCCGGCGCCGGCCGTCACCAGATGCGGCACGAACGCCCGGATCCCGTGCACCGCGCCGAGGAGGTTCACCTCCAGCACGCGTCGCCAGTCCGCCGGGTCCACCTGCCACAGCGGCCAGGCGTGATGCGCCGCGATGCCGGCGTTGTTCACCACCACGTCCACCCGGCCGAAGTGCGCCAACGTTTGGGCAGCCAGCGCCCCGACCGCCGCCGCGTCGGCCACGTCAGTCACCACCGGCAGTACCTGCCCGCCCCGCGCGGTGAACGCCTCGGCTGTGTCGCGCAGCTGTTCCCGCGCGGTGTCCGCCAGCGCGACGGACACGCCCCGGTCAAGGAGCCCGGCGGCCAGCGCGCGGCCCAACCCCTGCGCCGCCCCCGTCACCACCGCGACCTGTCCCGCTTCGATGATCATGCGGCTTCCCTTCCTCGCTGTGGTCGCCCTCGCGATCCGTCCGCAACCGGACCCACACCGTACGGACGCCGAACACCTCGACACCGTCGATCGCGCAGTACAGGTATACCCATCGACCAGCAATCTTGGCGTAGGTCTCGGCCACGCGCCACCGGTCACCCGGGGTGTCGATACGGCCTGACTGCGTCGATCGCTGGCATCAACATTCGGTTAGCAATAAACACTCACGAGTGAATTCGCTCCGCCGTCGAGTGAACCACCGAAACTCGCATCGCCAACCGACGGTTTTCTTGGTTTAATTTCAGACGCGAACAAGTATCACAGTCGCGAACCGGAGAGGCGTAATGACTCCATGTAGCGCCATGTCTGAAGGGCGCAAAAAACTGGGCAACGAACCGGTGCGGGGGCGCGACGTAATCTTCGGTTTTCTGCAAAGAGCCAGGGTTGGCTATCTGTTCGGCGTGCCGGGGACCAACGAGATCCCGATTATCGACGGGACGGACGTACCGGACAATCACGTCGCCTATATCCCGTGTCTCCACGAGAATATCGCCATGGGTGCGGCCATGGGATACGCTCGCGCGACCGGCCGGCCCGGCGTGACCCTGTTGCACGTGACACCGGGTATCGGCCACGCGATCGGCAACCTGTTCAATGCCGCGAAATCGCACATCCCGGTCGTCGTGCTGTGCGGGCAGCAACACAGCAACCTATTGATCCAGGAACCGTTGCTGGCCTCCGATCTCGTCACGGTCGCCCGGCAGTACACCAAATGGGCCTACGAGGTCCGCGGTCCGAACGAGTTGGCGATGGCGATGCAGCGGGCGCTGAAGGTCGCCCTCACACCGCCGTTCGGTCCGGTCTTCCTGTCATTGCCGTGGGAGTTCACGCTCGCCGAGGTGGATCCGAACTACGCCGACGAGGACGAGGTCACCTGGATCCCGCCCCATTTCGTCGGGGACGCCGACGGGGTGGCGAAACTCGCCGAGGAACTGGCTCTCGCGACGAAACCGATGATCGTCGCGGGCGACGGGGTGGGCGCCGCGGACGCCTGGCGGGAACTAGCCGAACTAGCGAAACTGGTCGGAGCTCCCGTCTACACCGAGCAGTTGTCCAGCTACATGAACTACCCCAACGACCTGTACGAGTGGCGGGGAGAACTGCCCGGCAGCCAGGAAAACATCCAGAAAGTTTTCGGCCAGCACGATGTCGCGTTGCTCTGCGGTTTCAACGCCCAGGCACAGCTCGTGGTCTTCCAGTGGACGCAAGGACCGCTGATCCCGAAAAATGTACGGCAGCTCTACCTGCACAATGACCCGTGGGAAATTGGCAAGAACCATTACGGAAACGCAGCGGTCCTCGGTGACATCAAGGCTACGCTACCACTGATCACACATGCGGTCGGCGATAACCCGAAATTCGACCGGGAGGTCGCGTTGGCCCGGTACGGTGAGCTGGGGCGACGCGGAGAGGCCGTCGACCAGGAGTTCGATCAGCACCTCGAAACGCTCGATACGGAAGGCCCGATCTACGGCGCACACATCGCGAAGGCACTGGCCGACCTTCAGCACGGCAAGCTGACCGCGCCGCTGACCCTGGTCAACGAGGCGGTGTCGGATTCCGTGGCGTTCCAGCAGTACGTACACTTTGATTCGCCGACGAGTTATTTCGCAGCCGAAGGTGGCGCACTGGGCTACTCGATGCCCGCCAGTCTGGGAATCAAGCTCGGCGTCGCCGACGACCGCACGGTGGTGAACCTCGTGGGTGACGGTTCGGCGCTGTTCTACCCGCATACGTGGTGGACCGCATCGAAGTTCATCCTGCCGATCCTTTATATCGTCGTCAATAACCATCGCTACCAGACGCTCATCACCGGCTTGGAGTTCGTCGAGACGAGCTACACCTGGACACCGTCCGGGCAGGCCGAATACCTGCGGATCAAACCACCACCCGAGCTGAGTTTCGTTCAGATCGCCGCTGGCTTCGGCGTGGGGGGCGCGCTGGTGGCCAAAGGTTCAGACCTCGCCGACGCCCTGGCCAAGGCGATCGGCGTCGTGCAAAACGAGCGCAAGCCGTATGTGCTCGAAGTGCTCACCGAACCGACGCCGAAAGACCAACCACGGCTCGACCCGCTCTTTGCCCGCCAGGGAGGCACTGATGACCCGATCGTCTGGGAACTCGGACCCGCGTGAGCACTACGGTTACGCTATCGTCGGCGGCAGGGTCGGTTGGTGAGCACCTTTCTGTCAGTCATGCGTCAGGTGGTGGAATCCGGCTCTAGTCCCGGTGGGGCGGGGGCGGGGTGGGTGCAGAACTCGGTGAGGTCATCTTGCAGGGCGGTCAGGGTGGTGGAGGTGAGGTCGGTGCGCTGGGTCAGCAGGGTGCGCAGGGACCGAGCGCGGCCGATCACCGGCACGGTGCGGTACTCGGCTTGAGTGGAGCGCAGGATCGGCGCGAGGTGCTCGCCGACCGCGTCCAGATCGCCTCGGGCCAGGTGAGCGAGGGCGAGGTCGAAGCGGGCGGCGGCGATGTACATGGCTTTGGGCTGGGCATCGGC
>JBOHFJ010000392.1:0-4398 GCA_050699655.1 Pseudonocardiaceae bacterium | reverse complement strand
CGACACGCGGTCAAGATAGTCTCAGCGATCGGCCAGCGAGGCGAGCTGAGCTTCCAGGTTCACGAAGGCTCCATGGACGCGGAACGATTCATCGAGTTCCTCGACAGCGTGCTCCACGACGTCGACAGACCGATCTTCCTCGTCGTCGACGGCTCGTCCGTACACAAGGCGAACACCGTCAAAGAATACGTCGCCAGCACAGACGGTCGGTTGGAACTGTTTTTCCTGCCGCCCTACTCACCCGAACTGAACCCAGACGAGTGGGTCAACAAAAACGTCAAGCACGACAGAATCGCACGGGCCGTACCACTCACCAGAGACGACTTGATGAAGGTCGCGGTCGAAGCCCTCGAACGACTCAAGGAGTCCCCCGGAATCGTCCGAGGATTCTTCGGCGATCCCAAGCTCCGGTACATCAGCGCGTCACACTCGTGAAGGAATAACAGTCTTGAAACTTACGTTTCCCTTAGTAGCGATTGCCGTCTGAGCTACATTGACCCCTTTCGCGGCAAAGACGACGGCGACCGCTGCTGCAATTGCCGCGATCGTGGTCGCAAACGCGGTAATTGTGCCGACCGCAATGGAAAGGAGCGTATAGCGGATCTCTCGTTTCTTCAGCTGTAGCTCTTCCGGCTTCCAGCCCTGCTTGCCAGCTGTAACTGTCAGATCCTTGATAAGTTCAGGGGCTAATAATATCTCTCGGCTCGTTTGGTTTTCATCCATCGTTATGGCTCCACGAGGCTAAACTTAAGCCAGGGCTGGATGATTACGGAGCGTCGCTTTTGGTTACTCTCGGATATCTGAAGTAATTGACATCCGGGTTGCCGTGCCGCGGCGTAACTAGGGTTATTACGCTTACGCCGCGGCGCCGTCCGGTCCGAGGAGGATGCTCGACGGGCGTCTGGGCGCCCGCGAACCCGGGTCGATTTGTACACGTACAGGTCACCACCATCGGGTATATTCTATTAGAAAATTTTACTCAGGGTAACTTATATTGGCGCACTAGTGTCATAGATGACCCGAATGACCTAACGTCCATGTGTGATAAGAGGATCTCTGCACGGTGAGCTACCAGTTCTGTACGTGGTGAAGCGGCGTGGTCTCCCCGATCACACCGGGGCGGTAGCGAACCAGCACACCGGGTGATGGGTCATCTGCCGGGCCACGGCGAGGCCGGAGGCCGGGGGGTCAAGTCCAGTTCGTATACCACGTGATGACCTGAGAAAACGCGCACTGCGACGGACTGTAAACCCGTCAAGTGTGGGTTCGACTCCCACCGGAGGTATCCGTGCTACGGGGGAACCTCAGGTGTGCTGATCGGGACGCGGCCGGGTCTCGGAGGGGATGGTTTCGGTGATCTGGAGCGGGTCGGGATTTTGTGAATTCCTGTCCCTGTGAATCTTGGTGTTCACCACAGCTTCACTGTCCGTGGTCGGTTCCCAGCCAATTGTGAGGTTGTGTGCAGCTTGCTCGCACCTAGCGGGTCCATAACGGAGAGCGCAACCTCGGCACGTTCCACATGCTGCATTTGATCAAGAAAGGAGTGACCGATGAACAGCGTCACAGGCTGGAATCATCGACGGATAGGGACAACGATGGCGATCGGGGTGATCGGCGCCTCGGTCGCCATCGGCGTGACCGCGTGCTCCGGCGGATCGAACAACCCCAGCACCACCCCGACAACAGCAGCTCCACCCAAGGCGACCGTGCCAGCCCGGGCTGGTCATCCCCATGGGATCATCGGCCAGATCACCGCCGAGAACAGGTCGACCTGGGCACTCAATGCCAGCAACGGCACCTCGTACACCGTGACCATCACCCCGCAGACACAGTTCGGCACCAGGCGCACACCCGGCACCGCGCAGCAGTTCCCAGTTGGCAGCACCATGCGCGTAACCGGTACCGTCAACGGCAACACGATCACTGCGAGCCGGATCACGGCACCCAGACCACGGCACCCAGCCAGCACAGCGCCCACCTCTCCACTCAGTTGATCGGGTCACGGTGCGCCGCGGTTCCTCCGCGCCGCGAAGACATTGCGGAATGCCGCAGCGGCGAACACGCCGATTTCGCGGTACAGCTGAACGGAGTCCTCCCGTGGGAACCTGCGGGGAGGCAGGGGCGGGACGGCTGGGGTCTGCGATGGCTGAGTGGGCCGGTCGGCTGCGATCGCGGGTGGCGCGTCAGTGTTGTCGCGGATCACCGGTGTCACGCCGCCTCCCAGCGGCACTGTCGCGGTCGTCATGAGCGAGCAAGAGTTGATCGTGAACGCTGGCCGGGAATCGGTACGGCATGCCATCGAGGCAGCTTCGGCGCTGGACCTGTCCGCGCTGGAGCATCTGCACGACGCCGCCCAACGGGCGGCGCGGGCGTACTACATAACGCCGCCACGAGCGATGTTCACCGATCTTGTCCACCTTCGCGACACCGTGTACGAGCAGTTGGGCCGCACGCACAAGCCCCGCCAGCAAGCCGAGCTGTACTCGCTCGTCGGACTGGTATGCGGTCTGCTCTCCTCGGTGTCCTGGGACCTGGGCTACACGGAGGTTGCTGAGGAGCAGGCGCGTGCCGCGCACACCTACGGAAGCGTGATCGACTATCTCTCGCTGTGCGCCTGGGTTCGGGCGCTACAGGCCACCGTCATGTTCTGGACCGCTCGCCCGCGCTGCGCCGCGAGCCTAGCGGCCACGGCGCTGGAGACCGCACCCGTGGGCACAGCTCGCGTTCGGCTGCATTCCGTACACGCTCGCTCACTGGCATTGATCGGCGCGCGGCAAGGGGTACGCGCCGCGCTTGGCGACGGCGACCAAGCCGAAATCGAGGCGATCGCTGCCTTGGCGCTGTTCGGGGAGATGCCCGAACGGTCCCGGTGGGCAGCCGGCGAACTCGGCGCGGGGGTAGATCTTGCCGCTGCCCGCACCTGCGCGGTGACCTAGCGGGAGCGCAGGACGCGCTCGTGCCGGTGTTCGTGCTGGACGGCGCGTCACGAGGCCCCTCAGCGATCAGCCTCCCGCGCGTCCCAAATTCCGAGTATCGCGTTCTCGTTGCCTGGATCAATTCCCTGCTCGGACCCTCGCTCGTGCGGGACAGGCGGCTGGCCCGAATGCATCCATTACCACGTGTCCGTGGCGGTGCTCCGTAGCGGCCGCGTGCTCAAGCCGGCCGCGCGGGCACGCTTCGAGTCCACCGCCCAAGCTCCCGCGTAGGTGCGCCACAGCGGCAGTTCCGTCCACTGCGTGACTCCCTGAGCCACTAGCCACGGCTCACACGGCCTGTTCCGAACCTGCCTTGGTGAAGCCGTACACCGACGGACCAGGGTCCCCGTCGTAACCGAAATCCGGTCTAGCATCCGGTAGGCACACCAGCACCGGGGAATCCTCCGTCAGCGGCGCCGTCGGCCAACCGTGATACACCGACACCACCGAGGACGAGCAGATGAGCCATGATGCTACCTTGGTCCAGAAGCCGTGACCGTCCGCCTTCCTGGAACCGTCCGTGTCCTGTGCCGCCCGCGCGACGACCGCTACGCATGGGTCGGTAGCCTCGGTGCGATGATCAGGCCGGTGGCGGCTCTGGGCGTGGCGGGGACCATGGCCGGCGTTGCCGGCTGGGCCGCTCCGGCCCTGTTGCGGGCTCGGGTGCTGCGCGCCGCTGTGTGCCCTGGCCTGGCCGGTATCGGCCGGCCGGGCAGCGTGGCGTTGACGTTCGATGATGGGCCCGACCCCGAGGGCACCCCCGCGGTGCTCGACGCGCTGGATCAACTTGGCTGGACCGCCACGTTCTTCATGCTTGGCGCGCAGGTGCAGCGGTATCCGGACGTGGCGGCGGCGGTGGTGGCCGCCGGGCACGAGGCCGCGGTACACGGGTTCAGCCACCGCAACCACCTGGCCCGTGGTCCGGCTGACGTGCACCGGGACGTGGTGCGCGGCGCGGTGGTGGTCGCCGAGGCGACCGGGGAGTGGCCGACCTGGTTTCGGCCGCCCTATGGCGTGCTCACACTGGGGTCGCTGAGCGCGGCGCGGCGCGCCGGGTTGCGGCCGGTGCTGTGGACGGCGTGGGGCCGGGACTGGGAAGCTCGCGGCCCGGCGGAGGTGGCCGACACGGTTGCGGGCCAGCTCAGGCCGGGTGGCACGGTGTTGCTGCACGACTCGGATTGCGTCGCCCAGGTGGCCGGCAGCTGGCGGAGCACGGTGCGGGCACTGCCCCGGCTGGCCGAACTCACAGATCAACTGGGCTGCACCGTCGGACCGCTGCGGGAGCACCTCGCGGGGTAGCCCCCAAATCAGCGGGCCCCCAAATCAGCGGGCCCCCAAATCAGCGGGCCCCCAAATCAGCGGGCCCCCAAATCAGCGGGCCCCCAAATCAGCGGGCCCCCAAATCAGCGGGCCCCCAAATCAG
>JBOHFJ010000391.1:0-4455 GCA_050699655.1 Pseudonocardiaceae bacterium | reverse complement strand
CCGTGAATCCATGCACCCGAACGACCCACGAGGAGGGCAGCCATGGGAGAGCTCGTCGGCATCGCCACTGGTCACCCACTGCTGGCTCTGGTGCTGCTGCTGATCACTGCGGTTTGCGGCGTCCTCCGTGGGTGGATCAGCCATCGCACAGCAATCCGGCACGAGGCCGAGGCCACGCGGCGGGTGCGGCTCGCGGTCAGCGGCACGAGTTCCACCGAGCGCGCGGCCGTGGTGCGCGCCTGCGCCGAACTTGAGGCCGCCTCGCACGCGGCGCATCATTTTTCCGCCCGCGCAGCGCGAGAGTCGGTCACTGACGGTAGAGGGGCTAGGGGTTTACTCCCCGGTGAGGTCGGGTAACTGACTGCAACCGTAGGACGCGACTAGGAGGCCCGGCGGATGACAGACACCGGTATCCACCTCGTGAAGGGACAGAGCTCATGGATCGCACCGTGTCAGCTGAGAACCTCGCTCGACTGTGGGACCAGTACGTTCACGCATTCAGGCGGTATCAACGTGCGAAGCGCGCCGCTGAGAAGGCTGAGGCCGCACGCAACGCGGCATGCAACGCCTGTGAGGCTGCGCACGCGGATGAGGTGAACGCTAGTAAGACTGTCGTACGGGCGTCCAAGGCGTTTGAGGCGGCATCCGATTCGGCATTTCTCTTCCAGAACGGCATCAGCACCCGCTGACAGCTGTCTTAAGGTGAGGAGGCGGACATGGCTGTCCACGTTGCCCAGGGGATGGTCCAGTCGTAATAGTCGCCGTCTCGGGAGCCCAGTTCCCGAGAGGAACCGACCATCTCCACGGGGTCGCCGGGCACGACCGCGTCGAAGACCGCCTGCGCGTTGCTCGGCGACAGGTTGACGCAACCGTGTGAGACGTTGGTGATGCCCTGCTGTGCCACTGACCACGGCGCTGCGTGCAGGAATTCACCATTGTCGGAGATGCGGACCGCCCACCGCGCTTTGACATCCTTGTAGTGATATTTCGGGTTGCTCATGTAGAACACCGGGTACCTGCTCATCACCACGTGAGTCCCGCTGTGGGTCACCCGGCCGGGGTCGGAGTCCAGCCCGTAGCTGGCCGGATAGTCGGCGACCTGCACCCCATTGGTGTAGGCCAGCAACCGGTGCGTGCGGGTGTTGCCGCGGAGCACGTAGGACCGGCCGATGGTGAAGGTGGAGGTGATGTCCTGACGGCCGAAGGCGCCGTCACCCATGGCCAGGCCGAAGAGCTTCGCGGCCACGGTGATCCGGGTATTGGGCGCGAAGTAGCTCTTGGGACGCCAGTGCACCGTGGTGTCATCCAACCAGGCCCAGGAACCCTCGGTGGGCACTGAGAGGTGCACCGACAGGGCATTTTGTACGGCGGCTTTGTCGCGGACCGGGGAACTGAAGGTCAGCGCGATCGGCATGGCGATGCCGTAGGTGGCGTTGTCGGCGACGTTGAGCTGCCCGCTGATCAGGCGCTCCGGGTTGACCGTCTTGAACGAACCCGTGATCGGGCGGGGTAGGTGGTCGATTCCGGTGGCGCTACCCGACCAGGAATAGGTGGTGGCGTAGCGCAGTGGCTCGGTGGTCGCCCAGCTTGACCTGTCCTCGGATAACTGCCCGGCCACCGCCTTGCCGTTGGGATCCGTCAGCGACACCGCGTCCAGCGCGCCATCACGGACCGTCACCCGCACGGGCGCGGTGGGGGTGACGCCGCTGGCTCCGTCGCTCGGCTGGGTAATCGCCTGGGCCGACACGATTGGCGCCGGTGGCAATACCGCGCCAGTTCGCCGCACCGGCGCCTCGCCGTGAGCCATGGGGGTGAAGGCGATCGTGGCGCAGGGCGTGAGCACCACCATCACCGCCAGCGCCCATCTCAGCATGCGCTTGTGCGAACGCCACCGTTGCCCAGTTGCTTGCACCACACCCACCACTCCCACTGTGTCGTCCCGAGTGGAGAACGACTCAACAGCCCAGGTGGTGTGTCCGATTTTTCGTGCGCGCAGAGCGACCCGCCGCTGCGCGATGGGGAGCCGAAACCAGGTGCGGATCCCGCTGTGACCGGACTCATCGTGTCATCGTTGACTCCCGCCAGAAACGGTATGCGTGACAGAGACATGCGAAGGGGTCAGAGGCCGAAGAGCCGCGTCACCCGATCGGCCAACTCGTCCTCGGTCATGTCCGTGTCGATCTCGATCGCGGGCAGATCGAGGCGCTTCGTCTCCGCGGCGAGGCGGTCGGTGAACATCCGGTCGCGCTCGAGCAGGTTGTGCCGGGCCCGCTCGGGGGCGGTGGTCCTGTTCGGGATGTCCCACGCCGTGCCGCGACTGTCGAGGGCGGCCAAGCGGAACTCGGGCGTCGGAAGGAGCCAGACGGCGTGGCTGGACTCGGCGAGCAGCGGCTGGACGAGGTACGGCAGCAACCGGAAACCCTCGGCGATCAGGCCGGTCTCTGCCGGCAGGCACAGCAGATCTTCGACGATCAGGCCGAAACCCTCGCCCCGGAACCAGTGGAAGGTGCCGAGCATGACCTCCGGAGTCCGGTTCGCCCAGCGCTCGTCCATGTCCATGGTCGTGAATCTGCTCAGGTACGGGGCATCCTCCGGTGTGCTGCGGTTGGCGTGGTCCGGCATCACCTCGTCGGTCACGTACGTGCGAAAACCGTACTGAGCCGCGATTCGTCGGGCGATGGTCGACTTGCCCGCGCCACTGCCACCGCCGATCCAATAGACGTGCTGCAGCCGCGCCCGCAATGCGGCGGCGTCGACAGTGCCTTCAAGCCTTTCGGATCGCATTCTTCACCCTGGTATGACCATTGACTACGCCGGACGGCGCAGTGCCGGCTGAGCGCCCCGAAGCAGCCCCCAGCACTCGGTCGGCGATCCCGTCCAGCCCGAAGGCTCCCTGGTCTGACGCCGCCGGCAGGGCCAGCAGTAGCCTGACCCTCGCACCCGCGCCGGAGGGTTCCGCCGGTGCGTGCCCCTGATTCCGCTGACTGAATGTGGTGCTTTGTGGACAGTACGCAAGCGCAGGCGATCGGGGCCCGCGCCCGGATGATTCGCCGTCGGCGCGGGCTGAGCCAGGAGGTGGTGGCCGGGCTGGCCGGCATCACCAAGACCTACCTGTCGATGCTGGAATTGGGCCAGCGTGGGTTCAACCGGCGGGGCCTGATCGAGAACCTCGCCGAGGCGCTGGGCGCCTCGGTGGCCGACCTGACCGGCCAGCCGTACCTGGCGCCGGACCGGGCGACCCTGGAGGGGCGGGTGGCACTGCCCGGCATCAGCCTGGCGCTGAACGACTTCGGACCCGATGAGGTTCCGGACATCACACCGCGACCGATCGATGAGCTGGTGACCTGGGCCAACAGCGCGAACGAGCATCGTGACCAGGGCCGGTTCTCGCAGGCGGCGCGGGATCTGGGCACGCTGCTGACCGAGTTGCAGGCGCACGCGCTGACCGTCACAGGGGCCGATCGCGACCGAGCGTTCACCGCGCTTGTGCAGGCGTGGATTGTGGCGTGCGACGTCGCGTTCCGGCTTGCCGGAAATGGTGACCTGTCGATCTCGGCGTCCAGACGTGGATACGACATGGCCGCTCGCTATGGTGACCCCGGACTGATCGGCTGCGCCCGGTGGATCTGGGCGATCAGGCTGGTGGAGTTCGGCGCGCGCGGCCGCGCCTCGCGGGTGCTCACTGCCGGGATTGACGAACTAGGGCGGTCAGCTCGCTTGCGCGATGGGGACACGATGTCCGCGGAGATGCTCGGATTTGCGCATCTCGCGCAGGCGCAGCGCGCGGCGCGGGACAAGCAGAATGATGACGCGCACGCGCACCTGGCCGAGGCTGCGGGGATCGCCGCGCGGATCGGGGAGTGCAATGGAAATCTTCAGCACTTCGGCCCGACCAACGTCGCCGTGTGGCGGTTGGGGGTGGGCATCGAGCTCTGTGAGGGCGGCCGGGCCTACGAGTTGGTCACCCGGAAACCGCTGGACGTGGCTGCGCTCAACAGCCACGAGCGATCCGCGGCACTGTATTTCGATCTCGCTCGGGCGTTGGTGCAGGACGGGCCGAACCGGGACGCGGAGGCGATCCGGCATCTGGACACCGCTGATCGCCTCGCGCCGACCCGGATCCGCAACGACCCGATCGCCCGAGACCTCGTCGTCACGCTGGACCGCCGCGCCCCGCGCCGGGTGTGGGAGCTGGACAGCTTGCGGCACCGCTTCGGGATCAGCGGCCAAGGTCCACACACTGTGGACGGCTAGCTCTCGATTCACGGCATGGTCGCCCCTGTCCGTGAGATCTTGAAAGATCCCGAGAGAATGAGGTCAACCATGATTGATGGCGCGACGGCGGAGCCAATCGGCGACGGGCACCCGGTGGGTCGGCGCGGACCGTTGCGTGGGCACCCGGCGTGGTGCTCCCCGCAGCACTGCTACGTCACCGACGACGGGGTGCGGGTCCAC
>JBOHFJ010000390.1:0-4456 GCA_050699655.1 Pseudonocardiaceae bacterium | reverse complement strand
TGGAGGTAGCGTGGACGCTGGCGGGAACTCTGGCCATCATCCACGACTGGTTACTCGGAGGATTGATGGATCGTCGCGTGTTCATGGCGGTGGGCGGCCCGGCGCTGACCCAGCTCGCGTGGACCGCGGTGAACACCGAACCGGCCCGGCTGGCCGCGGCCCTCAAAGGTGGGCGGGTGGGCGCTACCTTGATCGAACAGGTGGAGGAGACGATCCCTCAGCTGCGCCAGCTGGATGACCAGCAGGGCGGGGGCGGTGCGAACCTCACTTACGTCAACGCCCAGTTTCAGGTGGTGGGCCAGCTGCTCCGGGCAGCTGACCACGACGGGCAGGTCACCCGGCGCCTGCTGGTCGCGTTGGCCGAGCTCGGGCAGCTGGCCGGATGGATGGCGGCGGACGCCGAGCGTCACGGGCTGGCCCAGCGCTACTACCTGACCGCGCTGCGGGCCGCCCACAACGCCGGCGACAAGCCACTCGGCGCCAACGTGCTGAGCGGGATGGCCTTCCACGCCGCCAGCCGCGAGCAGGCGAGCGATGCGATCAGTCTGGGCACCGCCGCGGTGGAGATGGCCCGCCGCAGTCCTGCCCTTGTCCAGGCCCTGGTCAGCAGCCGGCTCGCCTACGGCTACGCGCTCGTCGGTGACGCCGAGCGCTTCCACGCGGCATACGGCCGGGCCCGGGAGCTCAGTGAGCACCCCACCGGTCACCGGCCACGCTGGGCTTATTTCGTCAGCCCGCAGATGGTCGACGCTGCCGGTGGCTACTCCCAGGTCAACCTGGGGATGGCCGGCTCCCGTCACAGCCGACGCCATCTCGACAACGCGGTCACCCTGCTCACCCCTGAGGCTACCGCCACACCCGATTACCCCTACCAGCGTGACGCATTACTCTCCGGCACGGGACTGGCGCTCGCCCACCTCGGTCGCGGCGAGCTGGAGCAGGCGTGCGAGGTGGGGCGGATCGCTCTGGGACGGCTGCCGCAGGTCAATTCACCGCTCTGCCTGGCGAGCCTGGGTCGTCTCGCCGACGAGCTACGCGGCCGAAAGGTCAACCCGCATATCCGCGAGTTTTCCACCGAGCTGGACCGCAAGCTCACACTGGCCGCATGACCATGTGAGTGCCCCTCTTTGACTCTCGTTGCCTCTTTCCTCAACCGTTCCGACGCCCGCACGCCGGGCGACCAGTACGATGGCGAACTGGCCGACATCTACGGCGGTTTGCCCACCGGCCACGAGGTGACAGGCTGCACGCAAACTGACCGGCAGTGAGATGCTACGAGGCGTGTCGTCACGGCCACGGCGGGTGTTTTTGAGTCATACCTCGGAGTTGCGGCGGTTTCCGGCTCGTCGGTCGTTCGTCGATGCGGCGGAGCAGGCGATCGCCCGGGCCGGGGACGCTGTCGGGGACATGGCGTATTTCACCGCCCGGGACCAGTGCCCGGAGCAGGTGTGCCGGGACGCGGTGCTGGCCGCCGACATTTACGTGGCCATCGTCGGGTTCCGGTACGGATCCTCGGTGCGGGATCGGCCGGAGCTGTCTTACACAGAGCTGGAGTTCGAGGTCGCGGGTGAGCGTGGCCTGCCCCGTCTGGTGTTCCTGCTGGGCGCCGAAGCGGAAGGCCCAGCGGATCTGTTCCGCGACCAGGAGCATGGTGCTCGCCAGGACGCGTTTCGCGCCCGGCTCGGGGACAGTGGCCTGACCACCGCCACGGTCACCACCCCGGAGGGGTTGAGCGAGGCGCTGTTCCAGGCGCTGGCGCAGCTGCCCCGGGGCGGTCGGGTGTGGAACGTGCCCGCGCGCAACGTCACCTTCACCGGACGTGAAAGCCTGCTCACCGGGTTGCGCACGTCGCTGCGAACCGACCGCGCGACGGTGGTGCAGGCCCTGCACGGCATGGGTGGGATCGGTAAGACCGCGCTAGCCATCGAGTACGCGCACCGCCACGAGACCGACTACGACGTGGTCTGGTGGATCCCCTCCGAAGTACCCACCCTGATCCCCGAGCAGCTGGCCCAGCTCGCTCACGCCCTCGGCTTGGCCGAGGCCACCGACCCCGTCGCCTCGGCGGTGGCGCGGCTGCTGGGGGCGCTGCGGGAACGGGACCGCTGGCTGCTGATCTACGACAACGCTGAGGACCCCGCCGCACTAGCCCCCCACCTGGCCACCGGCGGTGGCGGGCAGGTGCTGATCACCTCCCGCAACCCGGCCTGGCACGAGCTGGCCACCCCACTCGGGGTAGACGTCTTCGACCGCAGCGAATCACTCACCCTGCTGCGCCGCGTCCCGCGACTCACCGCCGCCGACGCCGCCCGGATCGCTGATGCCCTGGGTGACCTGCCCCTGGCGCTCAGCCAAGCCGCCGCCTACCTGACCGAAACCGGCATATCCACCGATGACTACCTATCCTTGCTCGACAAGCGAACCACGGAACTGCTGACCCACGGCACTCCCGCCACCTACCCGGTCTCGCTGGCCGCCAGCTACCAGATCGCCTTCGACCAGCTCGCCGCGCAGGCACCGGCCGCGCTGGACCTGCTCACCCTGGCCGCCCACCTGGCCCCCGAGCCGATTCCCCTCACCCTGTTCACCACCCACCCCGACCAGCTCCCTGACCCACTCGCCGCCCTGGTCCGTGATCCACTGGCCTTCACCGAGCTGACCCGGCTGCTGCGCCGAGCAGGCCTGGCCCGCGTCGAGCCCGACAGCCTGCAGCTGCACCGGCTGCTGCAGGCCATCCTGCGCTCCCAGCCCAACGAGCACGACATGGCCACCATCGCGATCCGGTTGCTCCGTGCCGCAATGCCGGCCGACGATCCCTGGGACAACCCGTCGACCTGGTCCCTCTGGCGAGAGCTGCTCCCGCACGTCCTTGCCGCCACCGATGCCCGTCACACCCTCGATCCGACCGGGGACGACGTCGGCTCGCTGCTCCATTGCGCCGGGTCGTATGTGCTGGCCCGAGGGGAACCAGCCTCCGCCCGGCCGCTGCTCGAGCGGGCACTGCGCCTGCGTCGCTCGGCGCTGGGTGAGGACCACCCCGACACCCTGAGCTCGGCCAACAATCTCGCCCTAAACCTGTACGAGATGGGCCAGTACGAGCAGGCCCGTCAACTCGATGACGACACCCTCACCCGCCGCCGCCGGGTGCTGGGCGAGGACCACCCCCACACCCTGGACGCGGCCAACGATCTCGCCCTAAACCTGTACGCGCTGGGCCAGTACGAGCAGGCTCGCCTGCTCAATGCCGACACCCTCACTCGCTACCGCCGGGTGCTGGGCGAGGACCACCCCCACACCCTGGGCTCGGCCGGCAACCTATCCCGCAACCTGCGTGCGCTGGATCACCATGAGCAAGCCCGCCAGCTCGACGAGGACATCCTCACCCGGAAGCGGCGGGTACTCGGCGAGGATCACTCCAGCACCCTAGCCGCGGGCACCAACCTAGCCTGCGACCTACACGCTCTGGGCCAATACGAAGAGGCCCGTCAGCTCCAACAAGACACCCTCACCCGGATGCGGCGGGTGCTCAGCGACGACCACCCCTACACCCTGACCTCGGCCAACAACCTCGCTCTCGACCTGCACGGGCTGGGTCAGTACGAGCAGGCTCGTCAGCTCCAGCAAGACACCCTCACTCGCCGCCGCCGGGTGCTCGGCGACGACCACCCCAACACCCTGAAATCGGCCAGCCACCTCGCCGCCGACCTCCGCGCCCTGGGTCGGGAGGACGAGGCGAACCAGCTGGAGGAGTGGGTCCGCTCTCATAGTACCGGCTAGGTGGTGTGCGAGCTGATCAGGTTGATTCGGACGGACCTGGTTTCGTCATCGACTTCGTCGAGAATGCTCAGGCCCGGCGGGGTGTCCAGGCGGTAGACATCGGCACCGCCGTATCGGTGTACGCCAGCCGGGCGCGGATCGGCAGCCAGAGCGTCAATCGCTTTCTTCACGGCACGGACCTGTGTGCGGTCAGCCTGACGGAGCCGTTGGTTAGGTCACTCGGGCGCCGGGCTGGATCACGATCGGGTAGGTCACCCGGTGGTGGCCCGTCGAGCCGCTTCGGCGTGAAGTGCGGCAACGTACTCATGCGAAGGGACAGAGCTTGAGCGTCGCATGCTAGCCGCATCGACCGCTTCTACGACCACACTGCCCACGGCGTCCATCGCGTCCGTAACATCATCAAGGTCGCACTGTTCCGTCATCGCGATTCCGCCGCCGGAGTTGGCGTGAAGGGCTTCGGCGAGCATCACGATGTCGTTGATGTTGGCCTGGTGCTCGTCAGCGGACAGGACGACCACGGCGTCCCCACCAGCGGCGACCAGCCGGATACGTTCATGCCGGCCTGCCCGCTGCGCCAGCTCGGCCACGGGTGGGGCCTGGTCGAGCGGGATCACCGTCTCGTAATCGTGCGCGGCAGAGGCCATGCCCGCAAAGATAGCGAAACACGCAAGCTCAAGCA
>JBOHFJ010000389.1:0-4471 GCA_050699655.1 Pseudonocardiaceae bacterium | reverse complement strand
AGCCCGGCGTCCTCGGCGTCGCGCGGGGTCCGCAGTCGCCGCTGTGCGGTGGCCCGCGCGACCGCTGAGGCGATGGCCAGCCCGGCGGCGTCGCGCCCGATGCCGGCGTGCGCACTCATCGCGCGGCGCACCGCGTCGCGATCAGCCACCGGGTACACCTGGCGGGGCGGCAGCGGTGGGCCGGGACGCGGGGACACCGTGAGGTCAGCGGCCACCGCCTCGGCGACCCGCTGCCCCATCACCAGCCCCTCTAGCAGGCTGTTGGAGGCCAGCCGGTTCGCGCCGTGCAGACCGGTCCGGGCCAGTTCCCCCGCGGCGTAGAGCCCGGGCACCGTGCTGCGGCCGCTGATGTCAGTGACCACACCGCCGCAGTGGTAATGCGCGGCCGGCGCCACCGGGATCGGCACCCGGCCCGGATCCACACCGAGCGCCATGCAGGCCGCGTACACCGTCGGGAAGCGACGGCGGAACTCCGCGCCGCGCAGGCGTGTGGCATCCAGGTGAGTGGCGTCCAGCAGCACGTGGTCGGTACCCGTCTGGGCCATCCGGCTGGTGATCGCGGCGGCCACGACGTCCCTCGGCGCGAGACCGCCGAGGGGATGCACCCCGGTCATCACCGGGGAGCCGGTGGTGTCCAGCAGCACCGCGCCCGCACCCCGGATCGCCTCAGTGACCAGCGGCTGGCGGCCCCGCGAGCCCGAGCCGACGTGCAGCACCGTCGGATGGAACTGGACGAACTCCAGATCAGCGGTCATCGCCCCGGCCCGCAGCGCGAGCGCCAATCCGTCGCCGGTGGCTCCATCGGCATTGGTGCTCAGCGCATAGAGCTGCCCAAGGCCGCCGGTGGCGAGCAGCACAGCCCGCGCCCGCAGCACACCCATGCGGTCACCGTCGGCGAGCAGCGCGAGCCCGGCCACCCGGCCGATGTCATCGCGCAGCACCTCGGTGACCGGCTGGCCCGCCAGCAAGGGCAACCGCTCACCGCGGGCCGAGCCCAGCAGCGCCCGCTCGATCTCGGCTCCGGTGGCGTCACCGCCGGCGTGAATCACCCGGAAGGCCCGATGCCCACCCTCCCGGGCGCGCTCCAAGCCCTCAGGGCCGGTGTCGAAGACGGCGCCGCGGGCTCGCAGCGCGCTGACCGCGGCCGGGCCGGCGGTCAGGATCGCCCGGACTGCGAGCTCGTCGCACAGCCCACCGCCGGCCGCCAAGGTGTCCGCCACGTGCGCGTCTACGCTGTCACCGCTGCCGGGCAGCACCACCGCGACACCGCCCTGCGCCCACCGGGTGTTGCAGTCTTCCACCGCGGTCTTGGTCACGGCCACCACCCGCAGGCCGAGCTCGGCGGCGCGCAAGGCGGCGGTCAGCCCGGCGACGCCGGTGCCAACCACCGCGAGGTCCACGCTGAGCCGCCAGTTCGTCATTCCTCGCCGCCCGGACGACCGATCGCGATCATGCGCAGCACCGCACCCCGGGCCCGCCGCGCGACCTCGGCAAGGACACTCACTTCGTCGACGCCCTCGCGCAGCGCGCGCAGCAGCGCCGCCGGAGTGATCATCTTCATGTATCGGCAGGATGCCCGGTCGTTTACCGCGCGGAACTCAACCCCGGGAGCCGCCCGGCGCAGCTGGTGCAGCATGCCGATCTCGGTGGCCACCAGTACTTCGTGGGCCGGGGTCGTTCGGGCGGCCTCGAGCATGCCGCCGGTGGACAGGATGCGCACTCGCTCGGAGGGCACAGCTCCCTCGCCGGCCAGGTACAGGGCACTGGTCGCGCAGCCGCATTCCGGGTGAATGTAGAGCTCGGCCTCCGGAGCGGCGGCGACCTTCGCGGCCAGCTGGGAGCCGTTGATCCCGGCGTGCACGTGGCACTCCCCGGCCCAGATGCGCAGGTTGGCCCGACCGGTGACGCGCCGCACGTGCGCGCCGAGGAACTGGTCCGGCAGGAACAGCACCTCCCGCTCCTCGGGGATCGAGTTGACCACCTCGACAGCGTTGGAAGAGGTGCAGCAGATGTCGGTCTCGGCCTTCACCTCGGCGGTGGTGTTCACGTAGGACACCACCGCGGCGCCCGGGTGCTCGGCTTTCCAGTCCCGCAGCTGCTCGGAGGTGATGGAATCGGCCAGCGAGCAGCCCGCCCGCGCGTCCGGGATCAGCACCGTCTTGTCTGGCGCGAGGATCTTCGCGGTCTCGGCCATGAAGTGCACGCCGCAGAAGACGATGGTGCGCGCCGCGCAGTCGGCGGCGATGCGGGACAGCGCCAGCGAGTCCCCCACGTGGTCGGCGATGTCCTGAATCTCGGGGAGCTGGTAGTTGTGCGCGAGCAGCACCGCGTCGCGTCGCCGGGCGAGCTCACGTACCTCCCGGCGCCACGCGTGATCCAGCTCCTGTCCGGACTGGGTCCACCGCAACGCAGCGGTAGGGGACGCCGCGGTAGCGGTCATCTCGCCTCCTTACATCAGCCAGCGCTGGCTTCAGTCCTAGTTTTCGCCTTATAGTCGAAAACGTGAATGATAACAGTGTCGGGCTCGCGGTGCACGAAGTTCTCGCCGTAGTCCTGCAGGTCCGGGACGGGCAACTGCGGGTGTTGCTGTGGCAACGCGGCATCGAGCCCGAGCTGGGGCGCTGGGCGCTGCCCGGTGGCCACCTGCGCCATCGCGAAGACGTGCAGACCTCGGTGCTGCGCCAGCTCGCCGAGAAGGTCGACGTCCGCGAGGTGGCGCACGTGGAGCAGCTAGAGGTGTTCAGCGCCCCGGACCGGATGCCGCAGCGGCGCACCGTGGCCACCGCGTTCCTCGGACTGGTGCCCTGCGTGTCCGACCCCACGCTGCCCGAGGACACCGCATGGCACCCGGTGGCGGAGGTTCTGCGGGGCTGCCCGCGCACCGCCTTCGACCACGGCCTGATCGTGTGCCGGGCCCGGGACCGATTGCGCGCCAAGCTTTCCTACACCAATCTCGGATTCGCGCTGGCGCCACCGGAGTTCACTGTTTCCGGGCTCCGCGAGCTGTACTCCGCCGCGCTGGGCCACCGGGTGTCGGCGACCAACCTGCAGCGCGTGCTGGCCCGTCGCGGGGTGCTGACCCCCACTGGCGGCACCGCCGCGCCCGGACCCTCCGGTGGCCGACCCGCGGCGCTGTACAGCTTCGCGGAGCGCGGCATGCGGGTCACCGACCCGTTCGCCGTCCTGCGACCCCCGGAATCCCGACCCGGCTCGGGCCCGCACGAACCGGCGCACTGAGCGGATCCGCGCGCGGCACCGTAACGTGGACGGGTGGTCGAAACCGTCCCGCTGTTCCCGCTGGGCACTGTGCTGCTCCCGGGCGCATCGCTGCCGCTGCACATCTTCGAGCCCCGGTACCGCCAGTTGACCGTCGATCTGGTGACCGGTGCCGTACCCGGGCGCAGTTTCGGGGTGATCGCGCTCAAGCAGGGGCTGGGTGCTGTGGAGGAGACGCACGACATCGGGTGCACCGCGGTGCTCCAGGAAGCCCGCCGGCTTCCCGACGGCCGCTTCGACATCGTCAGCCGGGGCGAGAAGCGATTCCGGTTGCTCGACATCGATGACATCTCGGCGCCCTACCTGGTCGGGCGGGTCGAGTGGGTGCCTGATGCGGACCCACCAGCGGAGCAGGCGGCGCTCGGGCCGGAGCTGGCCCGAGCGGCCCGGGACGCGCACCGGCGGTACTGCTGCGCGGCGTGGCGTCACGATGACTGGGCCGAGCCCAAGGACGACGTCAACCTCGCGGCGCTGGCGCACCGGCTCGCCGCGGACTGCTTGCTGACCATGGAGGACCGGCAGGCCGTCCTCGAGGAACGCGACCCGGTAGTTCGGTTGCGCCTGGTGCGCACCCTGCTGGTGCGGGAGACGGCGTTTCTGCGGACGCTGCGGGCGGTGCCGGTTCCACTGGAGCAGTTCGGCGAGAAGGTCAGCCGGAACTGAGGTTGTCAGTGCCGTTCCAGGCGGTCGTGATGCTGTAGGCGAACGCGACACCGAAGGGCTGGGTGACGATCACCCAGGCCGACTGGAGCACCGGGGGGCGCGGGAACGGCGCGCCGGTGCTCGCCAGGTCAGGGTAACGGCTGGCGACCAGCCACAACCCGGTGCGCATCGCGAGCCACCCCGCGATCAGCGAGCCGGCCACCGCGGCGAGCAGCACCAGGGGGCCGCGGTGGCGCCGTAGCAGCCACAGCGCAGCACCCGTGAGCACTCCGGCGGCCAGCCCGAGCAGCACGAAGGTCGCGATGTCGTCGAAGAGGTGCTCATCCTGCCCAGCGAAAGGCAGCACCACACCCAGCGTGGCGGCGTCAGTGGAGCGCGCAACCACTTCCCCCGGCGCAAGCCAAGCCCACAACACCCCCCACGGCACCCCCACAACCGCAACCACCCCCAAGACCCCCACCACCACCCCGGGTGGCGAACCGCATTCAGCGGGCTGCGCGGGGTTATCGAGCACGGATAGCCCCGCTCAGCC
>JBOHFJ010000388.1:0-4478 GCA_050699655.1 Pseudonocardiaceae bacterium | reverse complement strand
GCCGTGCACTTCCGCACGGCCACAGCTCACTGTCGACGATCAAGGCGGGTGAATCGAATCCTGGTGCAGCCTCGAATTTTATGATCTTGAAAAGACCGTGCGCGATCGCCCATCCACCGGGAGCCGCAACCAGTGGCACTGCTGTAGGAACGGCGGAGAGCCGTTCAGTTGGCGACTGAGTCGCGCAGCCACTCCAAAGTGAACTGGTACTCGGTCTCCATCAGCCCGGCGATGCCATCAATGATCGCCTTCTCCACCTTGGCGCCGAACAGCGGCAGCCCGACTTCCGCCGTGAGCTGGGCGTCGAGCACGCAACCAGCGGGATCAGGCTCCAGGCGGATCGCCCCGGTGATCGTTCCCGGGACCCCGTCGACCGCCGCGTGCACGCTGCCACCGGAACTGTTCCAGGTTTCGGTGCGGCGGATCGTCAAGCCGTCAGGCCGCATGGCGCGAACGAAGGACGGCAGCGCGTCGTTGGGCACCACTTGGTGCAGCACCACGGTGACGCCACGCGCGTCGGCATCCCACGACACCAACTCGGCCGCGGGCCCGCCCACCGCACGCAACTTGTCCCGCAGATATCGCTGGTCGGTGAGCACCTCCCGCATGCGCTCCGGCGGCTCGGGGTAGCGGTGCTGTAGCGCCAATCGGCTGGCCATGACCCCGGAGGCTACCGTGGGCGCCCGTGACGACTCCCGCGCCGGTGAGCCCCACGCTCCACATGGTCGGCTTGGCCTCGTTCACCACCCTGCGGTTGGGCGGCACGGCCCGCCGGTTCGTGGCGACGAACACGGCGCGGTCCTGCGTCGAGGCGGTCCGCGCCGCCGATGCCGTCGGTGAACCGCTGCTGCTGCTGGCCGGCGGATCCAACCTGGTCATCGGCGACAGCGGATTCGCCGGCACCGTGGTGCGGATAACCAGTACCGGGGTGCACATCGACCGTACCGGCGTGCTACAAGCTGCCGCCGGGGAAAACTGGGACGCGGTGGTCGCGCACACCGTGGCGGCCGGCTACGGAGGGCTTGAGTGCCTGTCCGGCATCCCGGGATCGGTTGGCGCGACCCCGGTGCAGAATGTCGGCGCTTACGGTGTGGAGCTGTCCGATCTGCTGGTTGAGGTGGATCTCTACGACCGTCGGCTCGGCATGGTGCGCACCGTGCCCGCGTCGGAATTGGGCCTGGGCTACCGGACCAGCGTGCTCAAGGGCACCGAGGCCGCCGTGGTGCTCCAGGTCCGGCTCGCGCTGCGCCGCGATGGGCACTGCGCCCCGATCCGCTATCCCGAGCTGGCTCGCGCACTCGACGTCGAGCCCGGCGCCCGGGTGCCAGCGGCTGCGGTCAGAGCCGCAGTGCTGGAACTGCGCCGGAGCAAGGGGATGGTGCTCGACCAGACCGATCACGACACCTGGTCGGCGGGATCCTTCTTCACCAACCCGGTACTGGACGCCGCGCACGCTGCGGTGGTGCTCGAGCGGATCCGGGCCCGGGTGGGACCAGAGGTGCCAGTGCCCCAGTATCAGCCCCGGTACCCGGGCGGATCCGGGAGAACCAAGCTGTCCGCCGCCTGGCTGATCGAGCGAGCCGGGTTCACCCGGGGCCACCAGGGTCGCGGTGGCCGGGTTGCGGTGTCCGGCAAGCACACGCTGGCGCTGACCCACCGCGGCGGGGCCAGCACGGAGGATCTGCTCGCCCTCGCGCGGGAAATCCGTGACGGCGTAGCCGGCTGCTTCGGAGTCACCCTGGTACCCGAACCGATCCTGGTCAACTGTGTCCTGTGACCTGCCGGTGCTCGCGCATCGCGGAGTGCTGGTCGCGCGGCTTGACCACGATCAGATCCAGATTCACGTGCGAGGGCCTGGTCACCGCGAAGGCGATGACCTCGGCGACGTCCCGCGCGGTCAGCGGGGTGAGACCGGCGTAAACCTCCTCCGCCCGCTCGGCGTCACCACCGAAGCGCACCAGGGAGAACTCGGTCTCCACCATTCCAGGCGCGACTTCGATGAACCGCACCGGCTGCCCGAGATGCTCGCCACGCAGCGTGCGGTGCACGGTCGCCTGCGCGTGCTTGGCGGAGGTGTAGCCGGAGCCGTTGTCGTAGGCCTCCAGCGCGGCGATCGAGGTCACGGTGACCAGCACGCCGTCCCCGGAGTCGATCAGTTTCGGCAGCAACGCCTTGGTCATCCGCAGCGTGCCGAGCACGTTGGTCTCCCACATCCAGCGCCACTGGTCTTCCTGAGCCTCTTCTGGAGCATCTTCTGGGGCCGCCAGCACCGGCCCGAGACCCTTCGCGCCGCCGGCGTTGTTCACCAGCACCCGCGCGACGGGCACCGCCGCGGCGAAGGCGGCCACCGAGTCGGGGTCGCGCACATCAAGCGCCATCGCGGTGCCGTCGATCTCCTCGGCGATCTCCTGGCAGCGCTGCACCCGGCGCGCCCCGAGCACCACATGAAACCCCACCGCCGCCAACGCCCGGCCCGTAGCCGCCCCAATCCCACTACTCCCCCCCGTCACCACCGCAACCCCCCGCTCCCCTCCCATGTCCCCACCCTAAATCGTCCCGCCCCGCATTCAGCGGGCTCAGCGGGGTAAACAGGAGGTCTACTACCCCGCTGAGCCCGCTGAATGCGGATGAGGCGGTGAGGGGGGAGGATGGGGTGGTGTTGCGGCGGGTGGCGGTGCTGTCTGTGCATACCTCGCCGTTGGAGTCGCCGGGAGTTGGGGACGCGGGGGGGATGAACGTCTACATCGTGCAGACCGCGACCCGGCTGGCCCGCCGTGGCGTGGAGGTCGAGGTCTTCACCCGCGCCACCTCCTCCGAACTGCCCCTGGCGGTGGAG
Organism: Pseudonocardiaceae bacterium; assembly: GCA_050699655.1. Classification (GTDB taxonomy): domain Bacteria; phylum Actinomycetota; class Actinomycetes; order Mycobacteriales; family Pseudonocardiaceae. The sequence continues at coordinate 1,642 of JBOHFJ010000388.1, read as the reverse complement.
CTCACGCCGGGTGTCACCGTGCGGCACATCGCGGCCGGGCCTTACGAGGGCCTGGCCAAGAACGACCTGCCCGCGCAGCTGTGCGCTTTCACCGCCGGAGTGCTGCGGGCCGAGGCGCACCGCGAACCAGGCTACTACGACCTGGTGCACTCGCACTACTGGCTGTCCGGCCAGGTCGGCTGGCTGGCCCGGGATCGCTGGGGAGTGCCGCTGGTGCACACCGCCCACACCCTGGCCAAGGTCAAGAACGCCGCGCTGGCCCACGGTGATGCTCCGGAGCCACACACCCGGGTGCTCGGCGAGCAGCAGGTGGTGACCGAGGCCGACCGGCTGGTCGCGAACACGCCGGTCGAGACCGCGCAGCTCGTGGAGCTCTACGGCGCCGACCCGGCCCGCACCGCCACCATCGCGCCGGGCGTCGATCTGGAGCTCTTCACGCCGGGATCGCGGGACGCCGCCCGGGCTCGGTGGGGCCTGCCGCGCAACGGCGTAGTGCTCGCCTTCATCGGCCGCATCCAGCCCCTCAAGGGACCAGACGTGCTGTTGCGCGCCGCGGCCGAGATGCTGCGCCGTGACCCGGCGCTGCGCGAGCGGCTGCGGGTGCTGGTGGTGGGCGGACCCTCGGGCAGCGGACTGGCCGAGCCCGCTGTGTTGCACCAGCTGGCAGCCGAGTTGGGGATCGCGGAGCGGGTCGTGTTCGCTCCCCCGCAGAGTGGTTCGGCACTGGTCGGGGTGTACCGCGCCGCCGATGTGGTGGCCGTACCCAGCTACAGCGAGTCGTTTGGCCTGGTTGCGCTGGAAGCGCAGGCATGCGGCACGCCGGTGGTCGCCGCCGCGGTGGGCGGCCTGCCCGTGGCGGTGGCTGATGGGGTGTCCGGTCAGTTGGTGGGCAGCCACCACCCAGCCGACTGGGCCGACGCGCTGTCCGCCGTCGCGCTGCACCCCCGGCGGCGCGCGAAGCTGGCGGCTGGTGCGGTCCGGCATGCCCGGCGGTTCTCCTGGGAGTGCACCACCGCGGCGCTGCTGGATGTCTACGCCGACGCGACGGCCACCCACCGGGTGGATGCCTTGGCGCGCGAGGTGGCGGTGTGAACCGCCCAGGGCACTCGAACCGCCCAGCGCCGTGAATCGCCCAGGGCAGCTGGATCAGGTCATCGCTGGGGTGCTGGCGGCGGCCGGGCTGGAGCATGAACACCGCGGGCCGGGCAGCTTCAGCATCACCCTGCCGGGCACCAAGAAATTGCGGACCACCTGCTGGGTGTTGGTCGGCCAGCATGGGGTGCTGGTGGAAGCTTTCGTATGCCGTCGTCCCGACGAGGCACACGAAGATGTTTACCGTCTGCTGCTGCGCCGCAACACGAGGCTGTATGGCGTGCACTATGCGCTGGACAAAGCTGGTGACATCTACCTCATCGGCCGCCTGCCCCATCACGGGTTGACCGCCGATGAGTTGGACCGAGTACTGGGCCAAGTGCTCGAAGCCGCTGATGGTGACTTCAATACCCTGTTGGAGCTCGGGTTCGCCTCCTCGATCAGACGAGAATGGGCCTGGCGGGTGTCCCGTGGGGAGTCCTTGCGCAACCTTGCCGCATTCGAACACCTGGTTAGCTGAATCCGATGTTGGTGGCGGGGCGGGCCCGGG
>JBOHFJ010000387.1:0-4481 GCA_050699655.1 Pseudonocardiaceae bacterium | reverse complement strand
GCCACCCGCGAAACGGCCGGCGATCCACGCCCTGTACGGGCTGGCCCGCTACGCCGACGAGATCGTCGACGACCTCGCCGACCCCCGGCCGTGGCCGCGCCGCCTCGCGGAGCTGGACACCCTGGCCCGCCAGCTGCGCGAGGGGCTGGTAAGCGGGCGCTCGGAGCACCCGGTGCTGGCGGCGCCGGTGCACACCGCGGTTCGTTACCAGATCGACCCGCGGCACTTCACGGATTTCATGGCTTCGATGCGGATGGATCGCCCGGTGGACCACGGCGGAGTAGCCGGGTATCGGACCTTTGACGAGCTGGCTCGCTACGTGCACGGCTCGGCGGCGGTGATTGGGCTGCAGGTGCTGCCGGTGCTGGGCACCGTGGTCGCGCGGCAGCGGGCTGAGCCGCACGCCGCCGCGCTGGGTATCGCCTTCCAGATCACCAACTTCCTCCGTGACATCGGGGAGGATCTCGACCGCGGGCGGGTGTACCTGCCCGCCGAGGAGTTGGCGTCGTTCGGGGTGGACCGCGAGCTGCTGGGGTGGTGCCGGCGCACCGGAGCGTCCGACCCCCGGGTCCGCCGCGCGCTGGCCTACCTGGTGGCGCGCACCCGGGCGATCTACCGCCGGGCGGCGCCCGGGATCCCGATGCTCGCCCCAGGGTCCCGTGACTGCGTGGCCACCGCGTTCCGGTTGTATGGCGGCATCATGGACGAGATCGAGGCGACCAACTATCACGTTCTGGCCCGTCGGGTGGCGGTGCCACCGCACCGTCGGCTCGCCGTCGCGCTGCCAGGCCTGAGCCGGGCGCTGCTGGCGCGGGCGCTGGGATAAGGTGGCTCAACCAGTGACAGACCAGCCTCCGTCGGAGGCGATGACCTGGCCGGTGATCCAGGCAGATTCGTCGCTGATCAGCCACGCCACGAGCCGGGCGGTGTCGGTGGGGGTGCCCCAGCGACCGCCGGGGTTTCGCGCGGCGACAGCGGCCCGCGTGCCGGCTTCGGCGTAGCCGGTGTCATTGGGGCCGGGGTCGACGCAGTTGACCGTGATACCGCGGGGCATGAGGTGGGCGGCGAGGCTGGGTGTGAGCTGGCGCAGCGCCCCCTTCGAGGCGACGTAGGGCAGCTCGGCGGGCATAGCCGAGTGGTACTGCCCGGAGGTGAACAGCACGACGCGCCCACCCGGGCGGCCGTCGTGCTGAGCGGCGAAGGCTTGGACCAGCAGCAGTGTCGAGCGGGTGTTGACCGCGTAGCTAAGGTCAATCTCCGCAGCGGTCACGTCTTCAAGCGCTTGGGCGCTGCTGCGGGCGTGGTTGGCGACCACAATGTCGAGGTGCCCGAACGCGCGGCGCGCGGCGGCCACGAGCTGGGCGGGGGCATCGGGGTCGGTGAGGTCTGCGCTGACGTGCTCGACCCGGCCGCCCTGGTCGCTCAACTCCTCGACCAGGGCCTGGGCGCCACCGGGGTCGGCGCCCCACGGTTGCTCGGCATCGTGTGGGGACCACGAGTGCAGCAGCACCGCGGCACCATCAGCGACGAGCCGCCGGGCCACACCGGCACCGATGGCGATCCGCCGGCTGGCACCCGTCAGCAGGACCACACGGCCGCGCAAGGGCATGGGTGACATCATGCTGTCGGTGGGGCCCGCAGGCCAGCAAGACCGTTTCGGTACCCTCGCGGTGTTACACAAGCCGCGTACCGGGAGCGTCCACGAATGCCTATGCCGATCATCGGTGAACGTATTCGTGAACTGCGCAAACCGAGGTTCACGCAGCATGATCTCGCGGCGGCCGCCGACGTCAGCGTGGACGTCATCCGCAAGCTGGAGCAGGGCCGCCGGCACACCGCCTCGATCGGCACGCTGCAGCGCATCGCCCACGCTCTGGATGTGGACGTGGCTGAGCTGTTCGGCCGCTCACGGGCCACCCCGGCCACTGACACCGATGTTGACCAGCCGCTGGTCAACGCCATCCGCGATGCCCTGACCAGCGTCGATGACCTGCTGGGCGAGCTGGACGACGCCGACGCCCCCGACCTGACCGACCTGGAGCGCGCCGTCAGCTACGCCTTCGGGGCGTACTGGGCGGGCCGATACGGCCTACTGGCGGCGATGTTGCCCCGTCTTCTCACCGACGCGGCGGCGGCCGTGCACGGGGCAGCCGCGTCCGAGGCGAGCCGGGCGGCTGACCTAGCCTCACAGGTCCACAGGATCACAGCGAGCACACTGCTGCACCTCGATGCGCCCGATCTCGGGTTGATCGCCGCCCGGGAGGCAATGCGGTTAGCGGCCCTCACCCCGGACCCGCTGCGCGCCGCCGCTGCCCGCAACACGCTCGGTCACGTGTTGCTACGCCAAGGCCGATTCGTGGACGCCGAACGGGTATTGGTGGCCACAGCGGAGGGAATGCAGCCCACCGGGGATGCCAGCACGGCGCACCTGTCGGTGTACGGGGGGGTGTTGCTGCGCGGAGCAGCCGCCGCTTCCCGGCAGCGTCGGGCCGGGGCGGCCACTGACCTGTTGGCCGAGGCCACCAAGACAGCACGGCGCACCGGGGCGGACCGCACTTGTTACGACGTTGTGTTCGGGCCAAGCAATGTGGTGATGCAGTCCGCCGACTGTTCCGTGGTCACCGAGGACTACGTTGCGGCCGCGAAGGTGGCCCGCACAATGCCGCGTGACGCGGCGCTCCCACTCTCGAGCCGCTCCCGCCATCTGGTGGATGTCGCGCACGCCCAGCTGAGGCTGGGCCACCCACGTGCCGCCGAATCCGCGCTGCTCACGATGGAGCGGGCGGCCCCGGAGTGGACCGCGCACCAACGGCTGCCCCGGGTACTTGTCGGTGAGCTGATGACCCGGGGACGCCCGTCAACCCGCCTGCGCGAGCTGGCGGACCGACTGAACACGACGCGCTAGCGCCGAAAGGGCGGCTGCCGGACCGCCCCTGAGCTTATGGTGGGCGTGTGCCCAGCATAAAGCCGGAGCGACCGCGTGCCCCCGAACAAGAGCCTCACCAACACCGGCTGATGGCGGAGTCGTTCGGCACGGACCCCGAACGCTACGACCGAGCCCGGCCCCGTTATCCCGACGCGTTGGTGGAGGCAGTCCTCGCCGCGAGCCCGGGATCCGACGTCCTCGACGTCGGCATTGGTACCGGCATCGCCGCTCGGCAGTTCCGAGCAGCCGGCTGCCGGGTGCTGGGGGTCGACGTCGACGCGCGGATGGCCGAGTTCGCGCGCCGCAGCGGGCTGGAGGTCGAGGTGGCGACCTTCGAAGCCTGGGACCCCGCCGGCCGGTCCTTCGACGCGATCATCGCCGGCCAGAGCTGGCACTGGGTCGACCCAGTCGCCGGAGCGGCGCGGGCGGCGCGGGCGCTACGGCCCGGGGGCCGGATGGCAGTGTTTTGGAACGTGTTCCAGCCCTCGCCCGAGGTGGCGGAAGCCTTCTCCACGGTCTACCACCGTGTCCTGCCCGACTCACCACGAAACCCCTGGGCGAAACCCAACGCATACTCGGTGATCCTCACCAAGGCGGCCGACGGGATACGAGCAGTGGGCGCGTTCAGCGACCCGGAGCAGTGGCACTTCGACTGGACACGGTCCTACAACCGGGACGAGTGGCTGGAGGCGCTGCGTACCGGTGGCGATGCCAGCCAACTCCCACCGCCCCAGCTCGAGGAGCTGGTGGCGGGCACTGGCACCGCAATCGACCAGATTGGAGGCAGCTTCACGATGCGCTACACCGCCGTCGTCATCACCACCGCTGTCCTGGCTGATCAAACCTGACACAGCTCGTCGGATGCGAGAGGCTGAGCCCATGGTGATCAACCGGATCGTGCCGAACCTCAATGTGACCAAACGCTCAGACCGGGCATGCGTTCTACGAAGCCTTCCTCGGCCTGGAAAAGGCGTTTGACCTGGGCTGGATCGTCAGCTACCGAGCCCCGGACAACCCGGCCGCCCAAATCAGCCTGGTCAGCGGCGACGCGACGGCAGCCGAGGGCTCAGTCCTCTCGGTCGGTGTCGACGACGTCGACGCCGCCTACGCCCAGGCCCAACACCTGGGCTACGAGATCGTGCACCCGCTGACCACCGAGACATGGGGGGTGCGTTCCGCGAGGCGATCCGGTTCACGGTGCCCGAGGGCGGAGCGGCCGGGCATGGTGTTCGTCGAGGACGTCATCGCAGCCTGTCAGCGTGCCCGCGACCACGGCGGCAAGGTCGTCGATGAGCCCACCGATCAGCCCTGGGGGCTGCGCCAAGCCCTCGTCGCCGACCCAGAGGGCCAGCGCTGGGAACTCAACCAGCACCTGCACGATGTCGACCCGGCCGACTGGGGCGCGCTCCAGCATGGGCCGTTACCCGGCTGAGGGGCAGGACCGCCCCGCAGGAGGAACCCGCCACGGGAGCACCGCAGCTCAGGGTGGGCGCTGTGAGCGCATAGGCCACCAACACACGGCGCGGCGGGATGCCAGGCAGACCGTTTCGGTACC
>JBOHFJ010000386.1:0-4487 GCA_050699655.1 Pseudonocardiaceae bacterium | reverse complement strand
GGAGATCTCCTCCCGATCGGCCTCGGTCACCATCTTGCGCTCACTGCTCACCTGGTGCTCCTCGTCGACGGTGTCGCCGACGATCTACACCAAGATCAATTGCTTCGACCGGTTGGGATCAAGCCCGACTGGCAGCGTTACATCAATCAGGCTCAGGTTGATGCCCTTGTTTCCGACACCTACATTATGCTGGCCTTCCGGGCGGAGGATAGCGGCCGTGCCATTGCTTATGCGGAGCGAGCCGAGCAGCATATCCTCAACGTCCGCGAAAGCCGGCCACAGGGTTTTAACCGTAGCGGCGTTGTTGACGAGATTCGGTTCGCCGAGGTCAGGCTGGCGCAGCGTGACGTCGCTGAGTCTGTCACCCTGGCGCAAGCGGCACTTGAGTTAGCCGCCCCGATGTCCTCGACCATAATCTCTCACCGGCTGCGTCGCCTCGGCAGCGAGCTGACCGTTCGACACCCCGACAACGTGCACGTCATCCCGTTGCGGGAGCGGATTCATGACTACGAGCAACGGGTGGCGCCGCGCAAAGGACGGGGCGCTGCCGCCACCTGAACAGATCCGCTTCCGCGTGGCCAGTCCCGATGAGGCGGCGCGAGACGACACCCTGGTACGGCCAGAACCGTGACGTAGGGTCGAAAGTATGCAGCCCTGGACATCGACGCCGGTGCCGCAACTGCCCGGCCGGGGACCGGCGCTGCGGCTACACGACACCTCGACGGGGCGGGTCCTGCGGCCAGGACCCGCTTGGCCTGGGCGAGGGCGCGCAGGCGCTGGCTGACCTCGCGGAGCTGGACGCGCTGGCCCGGCGCTGCGGCGGCCGGGTGCTCGACCCCGGCGCGGACGGGCTCGGCGCCGCGGTGGTCGGCGACTACCTCCGCCACCGCCCCTGACCCGACGCCAGACAATGGGACCATGGCTGTCGCATCGGATAACCTCCACCGCGTACGTGCACATGGGCAAGATCAGTATTGGCAAGCGGCCCGAGCTGGCCGCCGCGCGCCGGGCAGGAGTAGAGCCAGGTGAGCATCGAGAGCGATGCCGACCGGGAGTGGTTGGGCTGGCTTAGCGGGCTGCTCAAGACCGGGGTGGAGGCGTTCGATGTGCACCTGGCCGGCGAGGTGGTGCCGGGGCTGCGGGGGCGAACGGTGGGCTGCCCGGTGTCGGCCGGTGCGCGGGACTGGTGGATGCGGGTGGTCACCGAACCGGCTGGGTGGGGCCACGGGCCGGCGTGGACCGGCAACTCCGACGCTAACCAGATCACCGGGGTGCCGCGCCCTCGTGTGGTGCGCACCACCGAGTGGGACGAAGCCGGCCGGCGGGTGCGGGCCGAGCTGATGACCCTGGCACCCGGATCCGCGATCGCCAGTGAGATCGTGCTGCGCGAACCGGTCGAGCTGGACGGCTCTTGGTGGGACCAGCTGCACAGCTCCCTGGATGTCCTGGCCCGAGTGTCCACCGAGCGGGTGTGCTTGGCGCCGGAGTTGCTGCGGCTGCGGATCCTGTCCGTCTTCGGTGTGGCCGTTGACCTGAACCCGCTGGCGTGGGTCACCGCGCACGGGGACCTGCACTGGGCCAACCTCACCAACCCGGGCTGCTGGATCCTCGACTGGGAATCCTGGGGCGCCGCCCCCGCCGGCTACGACGCCGCCCTGCTGCGCGCCGCGAGCGTGCTGCAACCGGCCATCGCTCAGCAGGTCCAGGCTGAGTTCGCCGATGTCCTCGACGGCCCAGCCGGCGCGGTCGCCGGGCTGGCCGCCGCCGCCAAGCTGCTGCGGTTGGTCGAGCACGGCGAGCATCCCGACCTCGCGGCCCCGCTGCACCACCACGCCCGCGAACTGGTCCGCACCTACTTCGGTCAGACCTGATGGGCTCCCGCGGCCCGGCCGCGCCTGGCCCCGCTGGTGGCGGGTTCATCCGCTGGGTCGAGCTCGACTCCGAGGCCGCCGACCCGAGTACCTATCCCTTTACGCTGCCGGTGGTGTCCTGGCTGGCCCAGTACGGCCGGCTGGTGCTCGACCCGGCGGTCACGCTGCTAACCGGCGACAACGGCACCGGTAAATCCACGCTGATCGAAGCACTGGCGGTGGCGGCCGGGTTCAACCCCGAGGGAGGCGGCAAGTCGTTCCGGTTCACCACCCGATCCACCGAGTCAGACCTGGGCACCCACCTGCGGCTGACTTGGGCGCCCCGCAAGCCAAAGACCGGGTTTTTCCTGCGAGCCGAGTCGTTCTACAACCTGGCCACCGAGGTCGAGAACTTAGAGCGGGAAGACCCAGGCTTGATCGCGTCGTCCTACGGCGGGATCTCCCCGCACGAACGCTCCCATGGCGAGTCGTTCCTGGCCTTGGCGGTACACCGGTTCGGCCCGCGCGGGCTGTATGTACTCGACGAGCCCGAGGCGGCACTGTCGGTGCCCGGCGCGCTGGCGCTCCTGGCTCGCATGCACGACCTGGTCGCCACCGGCAGCCAGTTCATCCTCGCCACCCACTCGCCGATCCTGCTGGCCTACCCAGGCGCGACGATCTACCAGATCAGCGACACTGGCACACTCCAGGTCGTCGACTACGACCAGGCCGACACCGTGCGGCTCTACCGCGATTTCCTCTCCGACCCCGGCCGGTTCCTGCATCACCTGTTCAGCGACCCGGAGCCACCGCCGTCTCCTCATCAGCGTGGCTAAACGGCGGCCAGCAAGCCCGCGGCTTGCACTCGATCGGTTGACACGTCGGCGAACAGTTCGGCGAACACGTCGGCTGGCAAGCCGGATTGCAGTTGGGGTGACAGCCCGGCTGACACCGCGGATGACACGGATTGCACTCCGGATTACAGTCAGCCGCCACCAGCGCCTCGCCACCAGCGGTGAAGTGCGCGGCCAACTGCTCACGGACCTCGCGGACCGCCGCGCCGGCCACGATTTCCGGCAACGAAGCCACCTTCACGTTCCCGACCGGCAACCATCTGCTGAACACACACGGCCACACCGCGCCGTCCGCCGCGACGGCCAGTACGTCCCGAGCGCAGTGCCCGCACAACTGGTCCATGCTCGGCGCTTGGTCCCGGACACCGCGGCCGACTTGGCGCAGCCGGTCATAGCCGACCTCGGTCACACCCAGCGCCCCCAGCTCCGCAACCGCTTGATCGACGCGCTGCCCACCATCCAGGTCGATCACCCCGACCCGCAGTGGGATCGATCGACGCACCGCCTCCACGATGTTCTCCCGGGTACGCGCGTGCGAGCCAACCCGACCGGTCACCGCCGCATGCTGCCCGGCGTCATCCGAGTAGTACGAGCAGGCCAACCGCACCCCCGACCGGGCAAAGCTCTCCCACATCGCCGAGGTGACGTGTACCAGGTTGGAGAACACCTCCACCTGCACACCAGCGGCCAGCGCGCAGTCGACCAGCTCCAGCAGGTCCGGATGCAGCGTCGGCTCACCACCGATGAACTGCACCATCCCCACCCCAAGCCCGGCTGACTCCTCGATCACCCGTCGCCAGTCCACCACCGTCATCGACCCATCCGTCCCGGACGGACCCGACGAGGCATAACAGTGGACGCACTCCAGCTGACAACGGCCCGTCACCTCCAACCACACGAACGACACACCCGCCGACACGACCATCCCCATCCACCCGGAAAGACCACAGAACGCTCAGAGCGTCCCACCAACCACGCGAGAGCGGATCCATGAATGTGTGGGACGGGTGGCTCCACGCAAAGAGTGAGATGCCCCGGCCCGAGGCGGACGCCCTGGTGTGACCAGAACCGTGACGTAGGGTCGGAAAGTATGCAGCCCTGGACGTCGACGCCGGTGCCGCGGCTGCCCGGCCAGAGTCCGGCGCTGCGGCTGCACGACACCGCGGCGGGGCGGGTCCGGCCGACCACGCCCGGGCGCACCGCGCGGATGTACGTCTGCGGGATCACCCCCTACGACGCCACCCACCTCGGGCACGCGGCGACCTACCTGGCCTTTGACCTGGTGCACCGGTACTGGCTCGACGCCGGGCACGACGTGCACTACGTGCAGAACGTCACCGACGTGGACGACCCGCTGCTGGAGCGGGCGCGACGCGACCAGGACGACTGGGTGGTGCTCGGGATGCGCGAGACCGCGCTGTTCCGGGAGGACATGGAGTCGCTGCGGGTGCTGCCGCCGAGGGACTTCGTCGGGGCCGTCGAAGCGATCGGGGAGATCGTCGAGGTGGTCGGCAAGCTGCTCGCTCTCGGCGCGGCCTACCACCTCGACGATCCCGAGCACCCGGATATCTACTTCGACCACCGGGCCGCCACGCACTTCGGATCCGAGTCGGGTTACGACGAGGCGACCATGGCCCGGCTGTCCGCCGAGCGCGGCGGGGACCCGGACCGGCTCGGCAAGCGCCACCCGCTGGACCCCCTGATGTGGCGCGCCGCTCGCCAAGGTGAGCCGTCGTGGGATTCCGAGCTGGGGCCGGGGCGCCCCGGCTGGCACGTGGAGTGC
>JBOHFJ010000385.1:0-4506 GCA_050699655.1 Pseudonocardiaceae bacterium | reverse complement strand
CAGCGAGCCCTTGACCGACACTCACCGGTCTGGTAACCCTGTGGGCGCGCCGTGAGGAGAAAACCAGCCCTGCCCCTCCCCCTCTCCGAAGCGGTGTCAGGGTCCGGGGCGGCGCCCCGGCCGCCGGAGGCACTGATCTGCGGAGTTACGGGCTCGAGGTTCCGCTGAGCTGCACCGCCAGAGAATGGCCGCCGAGCTGGCTGAGGAGCTCTACGACGAGCCGTCGTTCTGAACCGGGGGGATCAGCCGAGGGGTCGGCCAGGGGGTAGGGAACCGCTGCCTGGTCGGCGGGGGAGGTCGTCGACGCCGTGGGCGGTTTTCGTCGCGTCGATGTGCCGGCGTAGCGCGTGCTCGACCCAGGCGGAGAAGGTGCGGTACTCGCCGTGGGCGAGCCAGAATGCGTCTTTGGCCTGGTCGATGAGGTCGCGGGAGATGTTCACGGTCATCTTCTGGGTATCCGCCGTGGGTTTCGCGGGGCTTCCTGGATTTGTAACCATTGCTGGGTTTGTTGCCGTTCCTGGCGTTGTAACCGTTGCTGGTGGTGGTTGCGCATCGGCCACGGCTGGTGGGACGGCGGGGTGGCGACCGCTGAGCGCGGAGGTCCGGGGCTCGCGACGTCGCGGGCTGTTCATCGGGGAACCTCCAGCAACTGGGTGAGGTAGTGGTCGTAGGTGTCGGCGAGCACGGTGGCGGCTGGTGAGCCCCATTCGTCCAGGCCGACGCCGGCTTCGATGGCCTCCCCGATCCAGGTGGCTTTGGGGATCGGTGGTTGCCAGACCGGGGCGGGCGCGTTGGTGACGAGCTCGTTGAGCCAGTGCCGTTGTCGCCGAGTGCGATCTTCCAGGGCGTTGACGACAACACCGATGATGCGGAGCGCGGGGTTGGCGTAGCGGCGCACGGCGTCGACGGTGGCCAGCAGGCGCGCGATGCCGTCGGCGCTGAACAGGGAGGCGGTGGTGACGATCACGAGCCGGTCGGCGGCGGTCAGGGCGTTGATGGTGAGCAGGTCCAGCGCGGGCGGGCAGTCGAGCAGCGTGAGCTCGTAGCCGCTCAGTGTGCCCAGAGCCTCGCGCAGCCGGTGTTCCCGGCCGGGTCCCATCGCTACCAGCTCGCCGCCGACGTCGGCGAGCGCGTCCCCACCCGAGGGCAACACGTCGACACCGGCCCAACCGGTCTGGACGATGACGTCGGTGGCCACCGCGTCACTGCGGGCCGAGAGCACGTCGGCGAGAGTCTCGACATCGGCGTCTGGTGCTTTGCCGAGCAGGGTGCTGGTTGTGTTGGCCTGTGGGTCGAGGTCCGCGACCAGGGTCCGCAGGCCGCGTAGGTGCGCGGCGCGGGCCAAGTTGACGGCGGTCGTTGTCTTGCCCACGCCGCCCTTCTGATTGCACAACGCCACGACTAGCAAGAGGTCTCACCTTCCTGGCTTCCGTCGCCAGCATCACTGGTGTTGCGGTCAATGAAACCATAGCAGGTTTCACCATGAAATCCAGTAATACCTGTAATGGTTCCTTTTATGGCGTTTCGGGGACTGGTGGGGTTGGAGGCTTTGCGGGGGCGCCAGCCGTGGTTGCCGCCGGGCGTACCCGTCCAGCAGAGACCTCCTGGCGAACGGGGTGGGATCGCTGGTTTTGCCACCATTGCCACCATTGCCACCATTGCCACCATTGCCACCATTGCCACCATTGATGGCGTTGATGGCGTTGCTTCCAATGGGTGGCGGGCAGTGGGAACCAGGGAGCACGCCCAGCCAAGTCCGTAGGCCGCGCACGGGTCTGACACCGATCGCAGGATCGGGACCAGCACAAACACTAACTAACGCCGGATCCCGGTCCAAAACCCTCTGCACCCCCGGTCTTGCGGCGTCGGGCCTTCTGGGCGAGCGCCGCCGCAAGGGCGGCACGGGCGGTTTCGCGGGCGGCGGCGGCGGATAGTGACCGGCTCGGCTGGTCAGTGCGCTGGGCTCGGTCGCGCTCGGCGGCGGCGACACGATCGGCGACCTGGGTGGCCTGTTTGGTTTGGTAATCGCCGTGGTGGCCGGTCAGCCCTGGGGGTAGTTGGTGGAGCTGTCCGATCCAGGGGCGGAGCCGGTACCCGAGCACCCGCAGGGGGTCAGCCGCTCCACGCAGGGCGTTCCCTCGCGGCTGGCCGGGTCGGTCGGGGTGGTGGTCAATGGCATGCAGCAGCCCGGCCACGCAGGCACCAGCGGTCCACCACGGGTGGAGCAGCGCCCGTGCCCGCCAAACTGGCACCACTTGGCTGTCGAGGCCAATTCTGCCCAGCAAAGTCGTGACCGCAGCGGATCGCTGGCCTGGCGTGGCGGGGATTCTCCAGAGCGGCCAAGCGCTCTGGAGCTGGTGGGGGCGACGAAGCCGTCTGCCACCCGTCAAGGGGTTATTACCTGTGTAAGAGAGGGGGAGGTCGCCACTTTCATCCACAGGAGTGCTGAGCTGGGCGGACTCGGTGGCCACCACGTGATTGCCGGACTGCCCATCGGGGGTGACCGGTTCCTCAGCTGGGGGGGCGGGAGGGGCGACGAAGACGTAGGCGGGTGCCCGGTTGCGGTCGGTGCCGAGGAACGCGCCGCTGGCGCCTGCCTCGACGACGACCACGAGATCGACGTCTTGTGCCCACGCGAGCAGCCGCGAGACGGTGCGCGGTGCGCAGCCGCCCACGGTGGCCAGCTGCGCGGCCGTCACCCCGCAGACCAGGCCGGTGGTCCAGTCCATGGAATGCACCATGCGGTGCAGCATTCGCGTCCAACGTTCCTGTTTGTCGGCACGCCAGAGTTCGGTGTCGACGAGCTGCTCGACGCGGGCCAGTGCCGCGACCTGGTCGGTGAGCACCGCCAGGTCGTCGTCGATCCGGTTTCGCCACCCCGGGTGGGGGTCCCACCGGCCTGATGCCAGTCGGCGCCTCGCTCGTTCCCGGCCGTAGGCGCGACCCCGGGCGCGGCCCACAGCCCGCGCCAACGCCCGACGCGCACGGCGACCCTCCCGGCCAGGGCCCGCCGGACCCGGCCGAGACCGGGCAGCCGCCCCTGGTGGGGGCGCGGAACCCGGCGGCCGGGCCGGCCGACGCGTCGTTTGGTCGGCACAGCGGGCATGAAACGCGCACCACGATCCCGACGGGTCGGCGGCTAGGACGTACTGCCCACCGACCGCAGCGCACTCGGCGCACCAGCCGGACACCGGGTCCGGTTCACGCGCGGCAGAGACGAACGAGACCGGCTCGTCGGCGTTGCCGCCGCGAAGTTGGTCAGGGCATGCGCTACCCTCGGGGCAGCTAGTGATGAAGCTACCTCCCTCATAAGGAGCACCTGGTCGCCGGAGTTGGCGCTCCGATGGCCACCTGTTCAGCCCGCTCTCGTAGGCGGGCTGAACTCTTTTTGGGGGGCCTGTGACCTGGTGTCGATGTTCGGTTGTCGCCGCGGTGCGGCGTGAAGCCGCTAGCTAGGCCGTCTTGACCAGCACCTCCTGATCATCGATGTTGGCGAGGTCCACCGGCGGTGTCGGTGTCAGCCCGTGCGCCGTGGCCATCTCGTAGTTGCCGTAGGCCCCTGCGTTCCCTCTCGCGGGCCGCGCCGGTGCAACGGGGTGAGAGAGGTGACCTGGCGCGACCATCGTGAGGCCCACTCGCGACTGCGGGTCCGGACACGGACTCGGCTCACCGGCCGACACCCGGCACGGCCGGTCCTGTCGAGCGCCACCCAACACAGACCGGTGAGACCGAGGCTCTCCGCGCGCCTCGTGGGCAGGCTTTCGCCCAGCGGCTATCATCGACAGCACAAAGGGTCCTTTCAGCAAGGAACGGGATCTTGGTGTCCTCGGCTGGTAACCGGGGAAGTGACGGTCGCGGGCCGGCGGCTACCGGACTGGCGACACGAGCTACGAGGCAACTCCCCGTGTGGGAGTTGCCTCGTTCGTTATGAGGCCTTGCCCAGGGGCAACTCTTTCTGGTCGCGCAACGTCGCCTTGGGGAGGCAGTAGCTCGGCGGTGTCTTGCCGAGGCATTCGGCCACGAATCGTGTGACGACGGCCGTGAGCGGGAGTCCGTCCTGCTCGGCGATCTCCTCGACAGCGACGCGTAGCTCCACCGGCAGGTACACCGGCGTGGGCACTCGCTCGCCACGTGGCTTAGGACCTGGCTTCGCTTCTGTCGCCCGGCGCTTCCTCATGGGCACTTTCTAACGGCTTGATCGCTGATCGTGGCGGAGGCGCGCCGGGCGTAATTCAGAATTTCGGCCGTGGGTACTGCAGCCACCCTGCGCCCGGAGGGGGCCTGCTACTCGGGGTGTCGGGGCTCGGAGTGCAGAGGAACGAAAAGTCCCGTTGGCGGCTCGGGGGGCGCTTCGGTGGGTTCGTTGCATGGCATGAGTGGGGGTGTCGTGAAGGTTCCTACGACCTGGTGCCATGTGATCAAGTTCTGGGATTGAGCCTGGTCGGTGGGCTGCGGCGGGCTGGGGAGTAGTCCGGCCAGGCCCGTTGGCCGGGGCTCTCGGGGTGA
>JBOHFJ010000384.1:0-4524 GCA_050699655.1 Pseudonocardiaceae bacterium | reverse complement strand
CTCCAGCGAGAAGATCACACTGGCCATGCCGTGGGCGACCGAACAGGACCGAGCAAGATCCAAACCCAGGGTCGAGTTGTGAGTAGGAATCATCGATTCCCCGGCCAGGTACAGGTGGTCACTGTTGCTCACTTGCACGCAGCGGACAGGCACGGACTCAACCGGCCGCACGGCGACGATGTAACGGCCGCACGACCTCGCCGACGAATAGCGCCGACGTTGTTTGTGCACCAGCCGCTTGCGCTCCAGCTGAAACACGTCGTCCTCGGTGCTGAACGTGAGGATGTAGGCGGTGGACGACCGCTCGGTGCGTCCAAGTACCCGCTTGGTGGAAGTTCCGCACCGGTAGCCAAGGCCAACCACGAGTTCACGAACATCACGGGCGAGCTGGGCGGAGGTGACGCGGAATTGCACCGATCCGGCGGGCGTGACTGTGCCGTCGGTGTCAAGCAGCCCGGCGAGCAGTGCCCGCCGCTGTTCTAGCGAGGCCCGCAGGTAGGCCGTGGGGATGTGTTTGGTCCCCAGCACACCGAGCGTGCGCAGCCTCGCCTGGACAGTTCCATGATGGTCGCGGCAAGACTGGCCGTGCTGCTCGACCCACAATCCCTCCGCCTCGACGTGGACTGCGATCTCGGGATCGGCGCTGGTGAAGTTTGCCGCGTTACTGGAGCCGTCACCGAGCCACACACCGAGCGAGTAGGGCGGGATGAGCAGGTCAGCGTCAGGTAGGTCGATCGGCCGGCAGTTGCGCACCAAGTGATTGAGCCGCCGGTCGGCGGTGCGGCAGCGAAGTGTCGCCGCGATCTCCTCGGTAGTGCGCACCTCGGCGAACGTCCGCTGGTTGCGATAGCGGTTGTAGCCGGTAGCGGCCTGCTGCGCCGAACGGCGTGCGGCACGGGTCTCGGTAAGCCACTGGTGATTTCCGTCAGCCACGATGATCGTGCCGTCGGAGAACTCAATCTCGTAGCATGGTCTTCCGCGCATCACGTCTGTGGCGGCCACCACTGTCGTGGGGCGTCCATCCGCACCCAGCAGCTCTTCGCCCACAGCGATGTCGCCCATCGTCGTCCAGCCGGTCCGCGTAGGTAGCGGGGTGTCCAGCGCCAGTGCCTTACCAATACCGGGACGAGCCGCAATGATCACCATCTGGCCGGGGTGGAGCCCATTGGTCACGGCATCGAGGTCCACGAAACCAGTCGGGACGCCAGCCGAGACGCCACCCCGGGACGCGATCGCGTCGATCTCGTCCATGGTGGGCTGCAGCAGCTCCTCCAGCGCGACGTAGTCCTCACTCATCCGCCGCTCAGTGACTTCATAGATCGCAGCCTGAGCACGGTCCACGACCTCGTCCACGTCAGCGCCGTCGGCCCCGTGATAGCCCAGCTGCACGATGCGAGTGCCGGCCTCCACCAGACGCCGCAACACCGCCTTGCCGGAGACGATCTCGGCGTAGTACCCGGCGTTGGCCGCCGTCGGCACGATCGAGATGAGCGTGTGCAGATACGGAGCCCCACCAACCCGAAGCAGCTCACCGCGGCGTTCCAACTCAGCGGAGATCGTGACCGGGTCAGCTGGCTCACCGCGCCCGTACAGATCGAGGATGCAGTTGAAGAGGGCCTGGTGGGCAGGCCGATAGAAATCTTCAGTCCGCAATACCTCAACCACGTTGGCGATGGCGTCCTTGGACAGCAGCATCCCGCCGAGCACTGACTGCTCGGCGGTGATGTCCTGCGGCGGCTGCCGGTCGAAAACCGACCCGCCGCTCTCCAGCCGCACCACACGGTCATCCACCACCGCCACGCCCGAGCACCTCCCCGTACCCCAACCACCGACCACCCGAACCCTGTCGAACACATGTCCTACCCGATGGCACCGACAATTTGGGCGGACCCACCGTGCTCGCTCAACACCGTGCTCACTTGACCCATCAGGCCGCCCTAACGTCGCTCGCCGCAGGGAGGAACGGGAGGGCGCGGCAGAGCCTGGGGGCAGCCTGGGGACAGCCTGGGGGCGCCGCACCCGGCACCACGGGCGCCGCACTGAACGACTGTGGACAACCTGGGGAAATTTAGCCAAGATTTTGACGTTTGGCCTGTTCAATGCCCTGTGGGTGGATGTGGACAGAGGTCATTTGGATTTGACTCGGCGTGTCCGGCGCGCTCCGGCGAGTCGGCGTGACGCGACGGGAACTCGCGACAGGGTCGCGCTAGAAGAGCTTGCGACGGCTACCAACAGCTACTTACGGCTACCGACGGCACGAAGCCTCACGGGTCAGGCGGGCTGGTGGAGATGGTCCCGCCGGCCGCCTTGCGCCGACGGTTGCGCTCTGCGAAACTAGTGGTTGACATCGCATCACGGTCACCACCCACGACCGGCGAAGCACCAGCGACACTGCCGACCAGAGGCAACCGTCGAACGAGACCCTCACTCACCAGGGTCATACCGGTCTGAAGGAGTTCGCAACCTCAGCACCGCGAACGTTTCCTCGTAAGCGGGTATACGGACGCACCTGGCAGAGTCAGTAAGTGGCGCGTCAGTAACGTGGCACAGAGTCACTAAATGGCGCAGAGTCACTAAGTGACCAAGAACCCCACACTAAGTGACCAAGAACCCCTCGGCATGCATGACGAACCGATCCCCGGCTGGTTGTCGGTGGAGCCTTACATCCCCCCGTTTCGGCTCCCGGCGACCAGTCGGCCCCCTGGCGCCGCCGTGGTAACACAACCGGCGGCGCCAGGTCTCTTAACAGGCTTCGACGGCCTCAGCCGGCGGTGGTGACTGTGAAGGGGACGGTGACCGAAACCTCCGGGTGCAGGCGCACGGTCATCTGGTAAGCACCGACGGATTTGATGTGCCCACCGAGGTCAACCGTCCGCTTGTCCAACAGGGGCCCCCCCGCGGCGCGGAGCGCATCGACGACATCAGCCACCGTGACCGAGCCGAACAACTTTCCGCCGGATCTGGCGGCCTTGGCCGTCACCACCACGGTGCCCAGACTCGACAGTGCGCCAGCGACCTCCCGCGCGTGGTCAAGATCACGAATCCGCCGGGACTGCTGTGCCCGGCGGATCGTGGCCACCTGCATCTCCGCGCCCCTCGTGGCCGTGATGGCCAAGCGACGGGGAAGCAGGTAGTTGCGGGCGTAACCGTCCTTGACCTGCACCACATCGCCGGGCACACCGAGCTGGGGGACCTCAGCGGTAAGGATGATCTTCATGTGTTCGCCTCTTCCCGGTTTCAGCGTGCGGTCGAGGTGTAGGGCAGCAGCGCAACCTCGCGGGAGTTCTTCACCGCGATCGCGACGTCCCGCTGGTGCTGGCTGCAATTGCCGGTGACCCGGCGAGCTCGGATCTTGCCACGGTCGGAGATGTACTTCCGCAGCAGCGAGGTGTCCTTGTAATCGATGGCGGTGTCCTTGTCCTTGCAAAAGATGCAGATCTTCTTCTTCGGTTTGCGCACCGGTGGCTTAGCCATGGCTGAGGTACTCCTGAGTGGGTCGCGGCTGCGAGTCAGTGTGATCGCAAAGCTGGCGGGTCGGTAGCGGGGTGATCAGAATGGGGGTTCTTCGTCGTAGCCACCGGATCCGTTGCCGGATCCGGCCGGCGCCCCGGCCGGCGGAGCGGAGCTCCATGGGTCGTCAACGGGGCCGCCGGACGAGCCATACCCGCCGCCACCCGAGGCACCACCTTGCCGGCTGGCCTTGTTGACCTTGGCGGTGGCGTACTTCAACGAAGGCCCGACCTCGTCGACCTCCATCTCCATCACGGTGCGCTTCTCCCCCTCCCGAGTCTCATAGGAACGCTGCCGCAGTCGTCCACTGACGATCACGCGCATGCCTCGGGTGAGCGATTCAGCCGTGTTCTCGGCGGCTTGCCGCCAGATGCTGCACCGCAGGAAAAGCGCCTCGCCGTCCTTCCACTCACCGCTTTGGCGATCGAGGGTGCGTGGCGTGGAGGCCACCGTGAAGCTGGCCACCGCGGCACCGGATGGGGTGAACCGCAGCTCCGGGTCAGCGGTCAGGTTTCCAATCACCGTAATGACGGTCTCGCCGGCCATGTCAGCCCTTCCCTGAATCCCGCCGCAACACCTTGGTGCGCAGGATTGACTCGCTGAGCGACAGTTGCCGGTCGAGCTCAGCCACGGTCGCGGGAGTGCAGGACAAGTCGAGCACCGCGTAGATGCCCTCGGTACGCTTGGCGATCTCGTAGGACAGCCTGCGCTTGCCCCAGACATCGACCTTGTTGACGCTGCCGCCCTGTGCCGTCACCACGCCGAGAAACTGGTCCAGCGATGGTGTGACGGCGCGCTCGTCAAGCTGCGGATCGAGGATGACCATCATCTCGTAACGACGCATGAAGACCACTCACCTCCTGTGGGCTGATCGGCCGCGGACTCTCCGCGGCAGGAGGAAGCCGGCTACTGCCGACAATCCAGCTACTGCCGGCTGAGCCGGCAAGACAGCTACTGCCGCGCGGCACAACACCGACGTGGCAACGTCGCAAGAGGATAGCAAGAAGCCGCCCC
>JBOHFJ010000383.1:0-4526 GCA_050699655.1 Pseudonocardiaceae bacterium | reverse complement strand
AGGCAGACACCTGGTGGGGTATGGTGTAATCGGCAGCACGACTGATTCTGGTTCAGTTAGTCTAGGTTCGAGTCCTGGTACCCCAGCTAATGTCATGATCGCGTTTTCGCGGCCCCGTCGTCTAGCGGCCTAGGACGCCGCCCTCTCAAGGCGGTAGCGCGGGTTCAAATCCCGTCGGGGCTACACAGTGGTACTAGCAAAGATCGGCCCCTGACCTGAGAAATTCCCGTCAGGGGCCGATCATGTTCTGTCCGGCTGTGCCCGGCGCACTCTGGCTGCCGCCAAGTGTCTGTGCCGAATACGCGCCGAGGTTCAGAGGCCGCGATGGCCGAGTGCCTCCTGCGCTCGACGGGGGCTACCTCGTCCTGGCTGTCGAGCCGCCACGCCGGACCACGCTCACTGGAGCACCAAATCGATCCAGTGCTGGTATATTTCATGGCATGATTTCGCAAACGGAACCGGATGACGTGGTCAACGAGCTGGGAGACAAGGTTGTCGGGGCCATCGTCCACGCGGTCGAGGTCGCGAAGGAGCAGTACCTTCAGTACAGGAGGCAGCACCCAGACTGGGCAGCTGACAACGCGCCTCGAACGCTCGCGGACTTGATCCACGACTGGATGTGGGCGGATCTGAAGCAACAGCTCGACGAGTTGCCACACGTCAACCTGATCGACCAAAATTCCACGCGTGAGATCGTCGTTCAGGTTCAGTCGGAAGAGCGGCTTTCCTATCGATTCAGGGTCAAGCTGCATCATCTTGATGGCCGGACCAGTAACTACCAGACTCAAAGCGTGATCGACTTCGATCGACAAGACATAAAGCCGACGTTACCCAGGTGTGGGGAAACGCGCTTGAAGGCGGGCTACGAGTGGGACAAGGAGACTCGCACGATGGGTGATCCTGTGATCTCGCTGCGAGACGGTCGCGATAAGATCATCTGGGTTCACCCACTGGCTGAGCAGGGCGAAGCCTACGGCGGTACAGTCACCCGCCCCCCAAACCGGGACCGACCCTGCCTAAGCTGGATGTGCCGAGGGCCGAGTCCGACGACCCAACGGGAACCGAGGAGACATGAGCGGCCTAGGCGATCTGATCATCACAGCTCGTCTCGCACGAGGGCTCACTCAAGCGCAGCTCGCCCCCATGATCGGGGTAACTCAACCGGCGCTACATCGGTACGAGCACGGTCTCCGAGAGCCTGAGCCAGAGATCTTGACTCGTCTCGCCCAGGCCCTGGGCGTGACCGAAGAGTTCTTACAGCACGCTGGTAAGGTGCGCGGAGCGATGGCCGTCGATGCTCACATGAGGCGCCGGGCAACCGAGAAGGCAACGACCTGGCGGCGACTCGAAGCCCAGCTCAACGAGTACCGCATGCATGCAAGCAAGCTCTTCGAGCAAGTGTCGTTACAAGCCAATCAGGTCTTCTCAACATTCGATCCGGAGGGCACTGATCCCCGCGACGCGGCACGCCTGCTCCGCATGCAGTGGCGCATGCCGATTGGCCCCGTGCGCGATCTCATCGCTTGGCTGGAAGCTGCTGGCTGCCTGGTGCTGTTCGAGGACTTCGGCACGTCTCGAGTCGATGGCCTGTCACAGTGGATCGATGATCACCCAGTGATGTTGATCAACAGTCAAGCCCCCACCGACCGACTGCGATGGACGCTGGCACATGAGGCCGGGCACCTGTGCCTGCACGCGAACTACATCGGCGATGACCCCGAAGGTGACGCCAATGCATTCGCTGCCGAATTCCTCATGCCCTCCGAGGTCATCCGGCCCCAGCTGCGTCACTTGACTACGGGACGACTCGCGGATCTCAAGAGACAGTGGGGCGTGTCCATGCAGGCCCTTGTTGAGCGCGCGCACCAACTCGGAGTGCTGGTCGCTGGTCAGCGGACATCAATGTATAAGCAATTCAGTCGGATGGGCTGGCGCGTCCGGGAACCCCACAGCGACGAGTTGGCACCGGAGTGCCCGCAGTTGGCCGAGTTCATCGCGCAGACTTTGCTCGCCAAAGGCTTCTCGCTGGAAGAGATCGCCAAGCTGGCTGGCTTCGCTGATGTCGATCACAACACCCTGTTCAAACCTGCCGGGATAACGTTACGCGCAGTCTGAACGGCGTAAAGGCTGGGGCTACGCCGAGTCGTCACCGCCGACGGTGAGCCCGGCCATGATGTCGAGGACCGCAAGGTTCGGCCCGCCGTCGGCACGGCGCAGCTCGGTGTCCACCACGGTCATGCTGCCACGATGGGCCGGCCGGCTGTGCGTCACCTAGGCGCTGGTTGTGCACATTGCGGCTCTAGAGGCGACTGTGCAGTGCCTCGGCGGCGGCTAGGAGGTCGGTGGCCCAGCGGACGCCCGGCCGGCGGCCGATCCGCTCCACCGGGCCGGACACCGACACCGCGGCTACCACGATGCCGGCGCTGTCGCGCACCGGGGCGGAGACGCTGGCCACCCCGGGCTCGCGTTCGGCCACGCTCTGCGCCCAGCCCCGCCTGCGGACCTCCATGAGGGTTCGCTCGCCGAACACGGCCTCGCCGAGCACGGCCTGCTGGGCGGTCGGGTCGGCCCATGCGGCCAAGACCTTCGCGCCGGACCCGGCCGTCATCGGGAGCCGGGCTCCCACCGGGACGGTGTCGCGCAGGCCGCTGGGGGGCTCGGCGGCGGCCACGCAGATCCGGACCATGCCGTCTCGCCGGTAAAGCTGGACGCTCTCGCCGGTGACGTCGCGCAGCCGGGGCAGTACCAGCGCGGCGGCGTCGAGCAACGGGTCCAGCGCGCCTTCGCCCAACTCGCGCAGCGCGGGTCCGGGGCGCCACCGTCCGTCACTGCCTCTGTTGAGCAGCCGGTGCACTTCCAGCCCCACCGCCAGCCGGTGGGCGGTGGCCCGGGGCAGCCCGGTACGAGCGCACAACTCGGCCAGCCCGCAGGGATTCGCGGCGACTGTGCGCAATACCGTGACGGCCTTGTCTAGCACGCCGATTCCGCTATGCTGTTCCACAGGTCGATATTAACTTCCCGACATGCGAGATGTCCAGCATGTGGGAGCGCTGAGGGGCGGAGGACACACCGCTATGGGACGCACGCTCGCGGAGAAGGTCTGGGACGCACACGTGGTCCATCGGGGCGAGCGTGACCCCGATGGAGGGGGCGAAGCGCCCGATCTGCTCTACATCGACCTGCACCTGGTGCACGAGGTCACCAGCCCGCAGGCGTTCGAGGGCCTGCGGCTGGCCGCTCGACCGGTCCGCCGACCGGACCTGACCATCGCCACCGAGGATCACAACGTCCCCACCACGGACATCGAGCTGCCGATCGCCGACGAGGTGTCCCGCACACAAGTGGAGACACTGCGCCGCAACTGCGCGGAGTTCGGCGTGCGGCTGCACTCGATGGGCGACGCCGAGCAGGGCATCGTGCACGTTGTGGGACCCCAGCTGGGCCTCACCCAACCGGGGATGACGGTGGTCTGCGGTGACTCGCACACCTCCACGCATGGCGCCTTCGGCGCGTTGGCGTTCGGCATCGGCACTTCGGAGGTGGAGCACGTCCTGGCCACCCAGACGCTGCCGCTGCGCCAGTTCAAGACCATGGCGGTAGTCGTGAGCAGCCGCGACGGGACGCTGCCCACCGGCGTCACGAGCAAGGACGTCATCCTGGCGGTGATCGCCCGGATCGGCACCGGTGGCGGCCAGGGGTACGTCCTGGAATATCGCGGAAACGTGATCGAGCGACTGTCCATGGAAGCTCGCATGACGATCTGCAACATGTCGATCGAGGCCGGAGCCCGAGCCGGGATGATCGCGCCGGACGCCACCACCTTCGACTATCTGGCCGGCCGGCCGCATGCGCCCGCGGGCCCGCGGTGGGATGCGGCGCTGCGGCACTGGCGTGAGCTGCACACCGATGACGACGCCACCTTCGACGCGCGGGTGGACATCGACGCCGACGCCCTGACCCCGTTCGTGACCTGGGGCACCAACCCCGGCCAGGGTCTGCCGCTGTCCGAGCGGGTGCCCGACCCCGAGCGGATCACCGACGAGGATGAGCGGCTCGCGGTGCGCAAGGCGCTGTCCTACATGGACCTGCAACCTGGCACTCCGCTGCGCGAGATCGCGGTGGACACGGTGTTCCTCGGATCCTGCACCAACGGGCGGATCGAGGATCTGCGCGCGGCCGCGGCGGTGCTCGCTGGCCGGCGGGTGCGCGACGGGGTCCGGATGCTCGTGGTCCCCGGCTCGATGCGAGTGCGCGCTCAGGCTGAGGCCGAGGGCCTGCACGAGGTGTTCACCGCGGCCGGTGCCCAGTGGCGCTCGGCGGGCTGCTCGATGTGCCTGGGGATGAACCCCGATCAGCTCGCCGCCGGTGAGCGCTGCGCGTCCACCTCCAACCGCAACTTCGAAGGCCGTCAAGGCAAAGGCGGCCGCACCCACCTAGTCTCCCCCCTGGTCGCCGCCGCCACCGCCATCCGCGGCACCCTCTCCTCCCCAACAGACCTAGCGTGACCCGCCAGACCCCGACATGGA
>JBOHFJ010000382.1:0-4569 GCA_050699655.1 Pseudonocardiaceae bacterium | reverse complement strand
CCGTTAACCCCGACAAGGCTCCATGTCGGGCCGGGCGGGGTCAGTCGGGGCGTAGGCGCCAGAAGGGGGAGACGGGGCCGGCGCCGGCGCCTAGGGGGTAGGCGTTCGCTACCGCCTGTTCTATGTAGCGCTTGGCGTAGGCGACGGCCTCGGGCACCGTGGCGCCGCGGGCCAGCGCGCAGGTGATGGCTGCGGACAGGGTGTCTCCGCTGCCGTGGGTGTGCGGGGTGGCTAGCCGGGGACCGGTGAATGCGGTGAACTCGTGGCCGTCATACAGCAGATCCAGGCATTCCGGGTCCTCGCGCAGGTGCCCGCCCTTAACCAGGACCCACTGCGGTCCCAGCGCGTGCAACGCGCGGGCGGCGTCACGCTGCTGCGCGCGGGAGCGGACGTCGAAGCCGACCAGCAGCCGCACCTCGTCCAGGTTGGGCGTGACGAGGGTGGCCCGGGGGAGCAGCTCCGAGCGCAGCGCGGCTAGGGCGTCGCGGGCCAGCAGCGGGTCGCCGTGCATGGAGGCGGCCACCGGGTCGACCACCAGCGGCACCACACGGCCGATGCCGACCTGGTCACAGACCTGCGCCACCGCGTGGATGATCGCCGCGTTGGCCAGCATGCCGGTCTTGGCGGCAGCCACCCCAATGTCGGTCACCACCGCCCGGACCTGCTCGGCCACCGCAGCCGGGAGGATCTCCACGACGCCAGTGACGCCCAGCGAGTTCTGCACTGTCACCGCCGTGACCGCGACGCAGCCGTGCACGCCGCAGGTGGTGAACGTGCGTAGATCGGCCTGCAGACCCGCCCCGCCTCCGGAGTCCGACCCCGCGATGGTCAGCGCGATCGGGGGTCCAGAAGGGGACACCGAAGAAAGCCCAGCGCTCACGCTCCGGTCACTGGCAGGTACAGCTGCTTGCCGGCCGCGGTGAACTCGTCGGCCTTCGCCTTCAAACCCGCCTCGATAGCTTTCACGGCCTCCATTCCAGACAGCCCGTGCTCATTCGCGTAGGCTTGGACGTCGGCGGAGATGCGCATCGAGCAGAACTTGGGCCCGCACATCGAGCAGAAATGCGCGGTCTTCGCCGCCTGGGCGGGCAGCGTCTCGTCGTGGTAGGACTGCGCGGTGTCCGGGTCCAGGGCCAGCGCGAACTGGTCCTGCCAGCGGAAGTCGAACCGAGCCGACGACAGCGCGTCATCCCAAGCTTGGGCACCTGGATGACCCTTGGCCAGGTCGGCGCTGTGCGCGGCGATCTTGTAGGTGATCACCCCGGTCTTCACGTCGGCACGGTCGGGCAGGCCGAGGTGTTCCTTGGGTGTGACGTAGCAGAGCATCGCGGTGCCCGCCTGCGCGATCATCGCGGCGCCGATCGCCGAGGTGATGTGGTCATAGCCCGGCGCGATGTCCGTCGCCAGCGGCCCTAGGGTGTAGAACGGCGCCTCGTCGCACCACAGCTCCTCCAGCCGCACGTTCTCGACGATCTTGTGCATGGGCACGTGCCCGGGACCCTCGATCATCACCTGCACATCGTGGCTCCGGGCGATCTGGGTCAGCTCCCCGAGCGTCTTGAGCTCGGCGAGCTGGGCGTCGTCGTTGGCGTCGGCGATGGATCCGGGGCGCAGGCCGTCGCCGAGGGAGAACGTCACGTCGTAGCGGCGCAGGATCTCGCACAGCTCGGCGAAGTTCTCGTACAGGAACGACTCGCGGTGGTGCGCCAGGCACCACGCCGCCATGATCGCCCCGCCGCGGGAGACGATGCCGGTCACCCGGTTCACCGTCAGCGGGATGTAGCGCAACAACACCCCGGCGTGCACTGTCATGTAGTCCACGCCCTGCTCGCACTGCTCTATCACCGTGTCCCGGTAGATCTCCCAGGTCAGTGACGCCGGGTCCCCGCCGCAGCGCTCCATCGCCTGGTAGATCGGCACGGTGCCGACCGGGACGGGGCAGTTGCGCAGCAGCCACTCCCGGGTCTCGTGGATCTGCTTGCCGGTGGACAGATCCATGATCGTGTCCGCGCCCCAGCGGGTGGCCCACACCATCTTGTCCACCTCCTCCTCGATCGAGGAGGTGACCGCCGAGTTGCCGATGTTGGCGTTGATCTTCACCAGGAACTTCTTCCCGATGATCATTGGTTCGGATTCGGGGTGCCGGTGGTTGGCCGGGATCACCGCGCGACCGCGCGCCACCTCGGTGCGCACCAGCTCGACATCGACGCCCTCGCGGGCCGCGATGAACTGCATCTCCCGGGTGACGATGCCGGCCCGGGCCCAGCCGAGCTGGGTTGCCGCGCCGCGGATGGGTTCGTGTCGTGCGGTCCAGCCCCGCCGCAACCGGGGAAGTCCCTCGCGGACGTCGATGGTGGTCTGCGGGTCGGTGTAGGGACCTGAGGTGTCGTACAGGTCCAGGTGCGAGTCGTTGGCCAGGTCCACCCGGCGGGCGGGCACCCGCAGCCCGTCACCCACCTCGCGATAGACCTTCCGCGATCCGGCGATCGGGCCAGTGGTCACGGCGGGCTCGACGGTGTGCTCGCGCAGCCGTTTTGAGGATGTTGTCATGGCTCAGCTTCCCTACGTCGGCATTACCCGGACAGGTTCGGCGGTCGACAGCCCCGGGACGGTGCCCAGCTGCCCTCTCAGCCCGCTTCGGTGCGAGCTCCCGCGTGGTCAAGGGTGACTGCCCGACCGTAGCGTCATCGAGAACCACCCCGCAAAAGATGCGGTTGATCTCGGCATCGTTAGTATTTGAGTAGTCGCTTACGGTGACAGCGAGCTCGGGGGCATTCATGTACGACATTTCTGACATTCCGCCGCGCCGGGTCGCCGTGGTCGGTCAAGGTTATGTGGGCCTGCCGGTGGCTATTCGGGCTGTTGAGGTTGGTTTTGACGTCGTTGGTTTCGACATCGACAAGACCCGTGTCGATTTCCTCCGCAAGGCGAAGACGTTCATCGACGACATCACCGACGGTGACCTCACGATGGCGATGAGCACCGGGAGGTACCTGCCGACCGACGATCCCGCGGCGCTGGCCGGCTTCGATGTCGCGGTCGTCTGCGTCCCCACCCCCTTGCGCGACGGTGTGCCCGACCTGAGCTGTGTCGAGAATGCCGCGGGCATCATCGCGCCGCACATCAGCCCGGGGTGCTGCGTGATCCTGGAGTCCACGAGTTACCCCGGCACCACCGAGGAGATCTTTCTCCCGATCCTGGAGGCCGGTTCGGGCCTGCGCGCGGGGGAGCGGTTCCGCGTCGGCTACAGCCCCGAGCGCATCGATCCGGGAAACGACGTGTGGCGGTTCCGCAACACTCCCAAGATTATCTCTGGCGTGGACCAGCTCTCGCTGCGGGCGCTGCGGGACTTCTACGGCCGGCTCGTCGAGCGGACCGTGCCGGTGTCGGGAACTCGGGAAGCTGAGCTTGCCAAGCTGCTGGAGAACACCTTCCGCCACGTCAACATCGCCCTGGTTAACGAACTCGCGATGTATTGTCACGGCCTTGGGCTCGACGTGTGGTCGGTGATTGACGCGGCCGCCACGAAGCCCTTCGGATTCATGAAGTTCACGCCGGGGCCAGGGGTCGGGGGGCATTGCCTGCCGATCGATCCCTCGTACCTGTCCTGGCAGGCGCGACGGTCCCTGGGGCATGCTTTCCGTTTTGTCGACATCGCCAACGATGTCAATGACCACATGCCCGACTATGTGGTGTCTCGCGTGGTCGAATATCTCAACCAGCGGCGAAAGTCCGTCAACGGGAGCGTTATCCTGCTGGTGGGGCTGGCTTATAAACGGAACTCTCGGGACACCCGGCAATCACCGGCGATCGCCGTCGCCAAGAAACTCGCCGATCTGGGGGCCGATCTCCGGGCGATTGACCCGCTCATCACCGCTGAGGAGATCCCTAGTTTCATCCGGATGGTGCCTTGTGAGGCGAGTCAGGTCACCGATGCTGATCTGATCATTGTGCTTGCTGACCACGACATGATCGACTGGGAGCTTTTTGAGCGGTATGCCGATCGGGTTTTGGACACTCGCCACCGGCTGCGCTCACCGGCGGCCGTACGGTTGTGAGGCGCCGGAGGCGCCCCACGGGTTGTCCACAGCCTTCGGCCACGCTTCCGGGTTGAGCAGCTGCGCCGGCTGTTCGCCGCGCATGACCTGTAGCGGGATGGGGGCGGCAGGGTGACGGCGAGTCGTCGCGTCAGAGTCGGCTGTGAGC
This sequence comes from Pseudonocardiaceae bacterium, assembly GCA_050699655.1. GTDB lineage: Bacteria > Actinomycetota > Actinomycetes > Mycobacteriales > Pseudonocardiaceae. The sequence goes on along the minus strand of JBOHFJ010000382.1, from coordinate 363 downwards.
GGAAACCATTGCGATTGTGGGTCACCGTTGGTACCATGTTGACAGGAGGAAACTCCTGTGAGCCTTGAGCCCTGCCGGTACCCGGTGGGGCTCTCGTGCATCTACAGCCGCCAGCACAAGCAATGCGCGACGCGGGGCTGGATCCGCCGCCACAGTGCTGTGTTGGCTCGCGTAGCCCGCGCGTCGGCAGTGTCGGGGGTGGTCTTGATCCGGTGGTAGAGGAACGCGATCAGGTCCACTCCCTGCACCAGTCTGCTGGCTGATGAGGGCGCGAAATGGAGGGTGTCCACGATCTGGGTGATCCGCCGGTGGCGGTAGCCTAAAGTGCCGATGTCTTGGTAACGGCGCAGGTAAGCGCGATAC
>JBOHFJ010000381.1:0-4592 GCA_050699655.1 Pseudonocardiaceae bacterium | reverse complement strand
GGGCAAGGACGTCCTGCTGCTCACCGACGGGCGCTTCTCCGGCGGTACCACCGGGTTGTGCGTCGGCCACGTGGCTCCCGAGGCGGCGCACGGCGGGCCGATCGCGCTGGTCCGCGACGGTGACCCGATCGTGCTGGACGTTCCCAGCCGTGAGCTGAACTTGAACGTCGACGCCGAGGAGCTGACACGGCGCCGGCAGGACTGGAAGGCCCCCCAGCGCCCGCTGCGCGGCGTGCTGGCCAAATACGCCAAGCTCGTCGGCTCCGCCGCCCACGGCGCCGTCTGTGGATAACCGTGAGTGGCACATGGGGCCACAGCTCGCATCGCCACTCACGGGCGCAGCACGGATGCGAGGGCCAGCGGCATTGAGCTGAGTACCGCGATACCGTAGGGAGTGCCGCTGGCCGGGTACGACTGGCGGCGAGGCAGGTCCCGGCGCTGACGAGCATGAGCACCGCCCACACCGTTGGGCTAGGGCTGGCCGAGGGGTGCCGGGCGGTCGAGGCGAGACGCGGGCGTATGGAGGCTCTGCCGAGTCAGCGGGATAGGCCGGTGAAACTGAACGATCAGGGCGAGGTCGATGCGACCCTTCCGCGACAGCTCCAACGGTGTTCCTTCCAAGCTGAGTGTTGCGGTGACGACGCACTCTCCTCCCCGCAGCGCCACAAGGACACCCTGCCGCAGCACCGCTGTGACTCCGTTGAGGTCGAATACCACCTTCAACTCGAAAACGAAGGTGTGGACCTTGACGCCATCGACGAGCAGGTCGACGGTCGGATGGTGTGTCGAGACGACGCGGTGAGTCGCCAGGACTACGACTTCCTCGCTGCCCGGAGTGGCAAGCGTGCGTTCTGCCGCTTTAGTCAGGTCGGAGTACTTGCGCCAGCCGGACATCAGGACGTCCTCGAGATCAAGGTTCAGGAGTCCGTCAGCGACTGCGGCGATTTGGCGGTTGACGGTCCACAAAGCTGAGTCGGACAGGCTGCGGAGGCCCTGGATCGAGGATTGATACACACTTTGCTCGCTGAGCGAGCGGGCGAGCGACTCCACAGTGTCGGTGGCGTCGCCGAGAAGAAACACTCGGACCGACAACCGCCCGGTGAGATCAGCTGAGCTCATTGGTACTCCTCCTCAAGCACCTGTGTGCCGCTATCGGCATGTGGCTCGATGCGCACAGTGAATGTTGACCGCGAACCGTCCGTCCGGGACTCCATGACCTCGACAACAGTGCCGGAAGCGGCTCCAGCAACAGCTTGGATATGCGCGGGTACCCCGTTTTGCTCTTGCCGGCCGCGAACGGCGCGCGAGACCAATATCCCGATTAATAAGAGCAGTAGCCCGACGCCCAGCCAGATTAGCGCAACGATCAATTGCCGCAACCGCGGAATCAGTCTGACGGAGCCCACGGGCTCCACAGGATGCCTCACCGCCGGGTGCGCGGGAAGCTCCACCGGGTCTGCGGGTGGCTTCGCGGGGACCGCGGGAGGCTCATTGGGGGTTACAGGAGGCTTCACCGTGATTGCAGGAGACTTCACCGGGTCCACGGGTGGCTTCGCGGGGACCGTGGGAAGCTCATCGGGGGTTAACGGAGGCTTCACCGGGTCTGCGGGTGGCTTCATCGGGATCACAATCGCGGGAAGCTCCTCGGGGAGGCATCTCCTGTCTTGAGAGCGTATTCTGCCGTCCAAGCATCGTGGGGTTGTGGATGGGCAGTAGCCGTTGTGGGTGCGTGGTTCTTGGTTGGGGCATCGTGGGGTTGTGGATCGGCAATAGCCGTTGCGGGAGCGCGTCTCGCCTTCTGGACATACCTTGCCTTTCGGATGTTTGTTGCCTTTCTGGTATCCTCCGTCTCCCGAAGATTCCCCGTCTCCGGGATCTTCCGGGTCCCCCGCGGCGACGTGGGCAGCGATTCCGCCCGGGGGCTGTGCCGCCTCCGGAATCCGTAATCTCACAGGGTCGGGCACACCCACGAGGTTCGGGGACAAGATAGGGGTCTTATCGACGCTGACGGTGGCAAGGTGGCGCATACCACCCAGGGGAAGGGAGAGCTCCACGGGCGGCCTGGCGTCGTTCTCTTTCGGGGAGGCTGTGTATCCCTGGCCAGCCGTCTGTGCTGGCGTCACTCCAGGTAACCCGGCGTTGGACCCGGGTCGTAGCATGGGCGGCTGCTCGACCGAGCCGACGCTCGTCACACCTACGGTGACGCCAAGCAGCGCGCACACGACTAACACCGCCATGGCGACCGCGCAGCAGACGAACCGGCGGCTGGCAGACATGGCAGCCTCCTCTTGCGTGCGTTTCTTGCGCACATCACCAATCGTGCAACGCGGAAGAGTGGATGTCATCCGAATAATTCAATATATCACCCTGGGGAGTTTTTTTGGTGACGTTGCGTGTGCAATGTTCCGTCAGTGGGTGAGCCGCTCAGCCATCTTTCACATCACCGCGGCTACTGGCGAGACGCTGGAAGCCTGGGCTGAGTAGGTCTGCGGTTGGTAGCTGGACGGCAGCCCGCGCACCACCGCCCGGAACAGTCGCGCGACGTGTTCGCTTACTTTTGGCAACGACGTCAGGTGCGCGCCCCTGCCGACGCGATCTCACTGGCCCAGCGGCGGGGATGGCAAAGGCAACTGGGCGAGCACGGCGCGATATTGTGAGCCGTACAGTAATTAGGGGTAAAAAGCCCTCCGGACGCCGCTCCGCTTCGGCGATCAACAGGGAGCCGGGAACGTGCGTGCTGCCAGTCTCGGTGACCCAGCCTTCCGGTGGGATTGTCTTCGGGAGGGCACGCCACCGTGCCGATCCTCGGCAGCGCAAACGCTGATCTCGGTGATCTGATCACCAGTGAGACGCTGACTGTCGCCGAGGCGCGGACACGCTGTGACATGAGCGCCAGCACCGTACTCATCAGAAACTCCGCCATAACCGCGCCAACCGGTCCGGGCGTTCTACGGCGCCGTACTGGGCTGGACTTTCAGCCCCGGCCAGGGCGGGGACGGCTGGCACACCGAGGACACCAACCCGCCTGCCGGGATGCACGACGTTGCCGCTGGTCGTCGAGCACGGCATCACCGTGACCATCTGTCAGTCTCGGTCAGATTGCAGCCGCCGCCGGGGCGGCCGAGGGCACCGTGTTCCGTGCCTTTGCCGACAAACAGGAGTTGATGAGTGCCTGCTTGGATGCTGATGGCCAGCGAGGCAGTCGCCGAGCACTGGGATCGGGCATGCGGATCGGGCCAGCTGCCTCACTCGGCCCGACCCTGCCAGGCCCCGCCCACTCGTCGATCCGGTCGAGAAGACGCGGGCGCTGTCAGCGGCGATTGCCGATCTACTCGCCCCGGACGCGACGAACCTGCGGCTGAGTCCCGAGTGCACCGCGCGGATTTATCTGCTGGCGGTGACCAGCGACCGGATGCTGAGGTCATGGATGGCCGGGCTCGGCGCTGCTGGCCCGGGCAACCTCGAAGAGGTGATCAAGATCTTCCTGTGTGGCGCGCTACGAGAGGAGCACGGGCGTGAGCCTGATGATCGACGCCGTCGACGTGCGCAAGTCGTTCGGCGGCGTGACCGCCTTGGACGGGGTGAGCGTGGCGGTCCCGGCCGGCACTGTGCACGGGCTGCTCGGGCACAACGGGGCGGGCAAGACCACCCTGGTCAACGTCCTCACCACGCTGTTCGCCCCGTCTGGTGGCAGGGCGACGGTAGCCGGGTTCGACGTGGTGCGCGAGGCCGCGCAGGTGCGTCGGCGGATCGGTGTCACCGGGCAGTTCGCCTCGGTGGACGAGGATCTCACCGGTGCCCAGAACCTGGTGCTGTTGGGTCGGCTGCTGGGTGCCTCCCGGCGCGAGGCGAGCCAGCGCAGTGCCGAGTTGCTCGAGCTTTTCGGGCTTGCTGACGCAGCCGATCGGCCCGCCCAGGGTTACTCCGGAGGGATGCGGCGCAAACTCGACCTGGCCAGTAGCCTGGTCGGACGGCGATCGGGCCGGACACTCACCGTCCCGGTCGAGTCGTTCCGCGCGCTGGCCGTTGTGGTGCGCGCGCTGGACGACGTGGGCATCGAAGCGGACGAGCTCGGGTTGCACGAGCCGACTCTGGACGACGTCTACCTCACCCTGACCGGACCCCGTCCTTACCCCCAGCCGTTGCTCACGACCGCCACCTCGCCCAGCGCCGCGCCGGCGCGGGCGCGGGCGCGGCCAGCCGGCAGCGGGGTGCTCACCCAGGTGCGGGTACTCACCGGCCGGGCGCTGCGCCGGTTGCGGGACCGTCGGCTGATCGTGTTGAGCCTGCTGCAACTGTTGGTCATGCTGGCGCTGTTCAGCCAGGTGTTCCGCGCCGTCGCGAACTCGCCTGGCTTCCCGTCGGGCGTGAACTACATCGACTACCTGCTGCCGGCGATCCTGGTGACCACGGGGAGCCAGTCGGCGATCGGGTCCGGTACGGGGTTGGCCAACGACCTGCGCAATGGGGCCCTGGCGAGGTTCGGCGGGACCACGCTGGCGTTGCTGATCGGACTGGCCAACGGCGCGGCGCTGTCCTGGGTGTTCATCGCGCTGGCCAGGTGGGTGCGCAACGTCGAGCTGCTGCAGATG
>JBOHFJ010000380.1:0-4622 GCA_050699655.1 Pseudonocardiaceae bacterium | reverse complement strand
GCCTTCGGGTGCTCGCCGTGCCGTGGTTGTGGTGGCGTCCACCCGTGCGGCGGCTGGGGCATACCCCGACCGCACCGGTCCCGTCATCGTCGACTGGTTGTGCCAGCGTGGCTATCACACTTCGAACCCTGTGGTGGTGCCGGACGGCTCACCGGTACGCGACGCGGTGGCGGCGGCGGTGGCGGACGCGGTCGACGTCGTGCTGACCACCGGCGGCACCGGGATCAGCCCCACCGATCGCACCCCGGAGGCCACCGAGCCGCTACTGGACCGGGCCTTGCCCGGATTGGCGGCCGCGATCCGCTCGGCCGGGCTGCCCCAGGTGCCCGCCGCGGTTCTCTCCCGTGGGCTGGCTGGTGTGGCCGGCCAGACGCTGGTGGTGAACCTGCCGGGCTCCACCGGCGGAGTCCGCGATGGCCTGGCTGTCCTCGATCGGGTGCTTGACCACGCCATCGAGCAGTTGCATGGCGCAGATCACGGTGGCGCAGGTCACGGTGACGGGGTGCACAGTCACGAGGCGGCGGCCCCAGAAGTGGCCCCGGACGTGGCCCCGGACGTGGCCCCGGACATCGTGCTTCGCGCGGTAGTCACCGAGCAACCGCTGGACGTCGAGGAACACGCCCGGCTGGTGGCTGGCCGCGCCGCTGGCGCGGTGGTGAGCTTCTCCGGCGTGGTCCGCGATCATGACGGTGGCCGGGGCGTGCGCGCGCTGGAGTACTCTAGCCATCCCGGGGCCGGAGACGTGATCACTCGGGTGGCGGCCCAGATCACCGAGGCCCACCCGGAGGTTCTCGGCTTGGCCGTCAGCCATCGCATCGGCGCACTGACGATCGGTGACTGCGCGCTGGCCTGCGCGGTGTCTGCGGCCCATCGCGGGGTGGCCTTCGCGGCGTGCTCAGCGCTGGTCGATGAGGTGAAGCGGCAGGCGCCGATCTGGAAGCGGCAGGAGTTCGCTGACGGCTCGCAGGAGTGGGTGAACTGCCCCTGATACTGCTGGCTCGGGTGCTAGCCGCCAGCGAACGGCGGTAACACCTCCAGCTCGGCACCCGGTCGCAGCGGTGTGCCGCGGTCGCGCACCGCGACCGAATCGAGCAGGAAGCTGCAAGCGCCCAACACCCCGCGCAGAGCTTCCCCGTGCCGAGTGGCTACCGCTTCGAGCACGTCGGCTACCGTGGCGCCGTCGCTGACGTCGACCTCCTCGCTAGCCAGTCCCGCCGCCGCCTGCGCCCCCCCAAAATAACGCACCACCACCACAGCCCACTCCCCGATCCCGCGTGCGATGCACAAACGGTCTCATGGATGCTTGTGCACCCTCCAGCCCGCTTGGGAGCGGTCTCGTGGATGCTTGTGCACCAGCATCCGGTTCTGTGGACAACTTTGGGTGCCTGTGGATGGGCGTTCGACACGCGCCGTGCGGTAGTGCAGGGTTCGTCACTATGGGTAGTCAAGGTGACAGCAGTGCATTGCGCGGACCGTTCCGTGGCTCGGAGGCCATCGCGGCGGGTCTCGTCACGCGCAAACAGCTGGTTGACGCGCGATACCGGCGGGTGTTCCGGGACGTTTACGTGCCCGCCGCTGCCGCCCTGACACATGAACTGACACACGAACTGCGCTGTGAGTGCGCCGCGCTGGTCCTGCCAGCCAACGCGGTGATCACCGGCCGATCGGCGGCGACGCTGCGTGGCGTCCCGCTCGCGCTGCCCAGCGATCCGGTCGAGGTGGTCGCTGGGCTGGAAACTCGGTTGTTCCGCCGGACTGGAGTGGACCTGTGGCGTTGCGAGGTCCGCGCCGACGAGGCGCAGCCCTGGTCGCGGATTCGCCTCGCGACACGCCGCCGCACCGCTTTCGACTTGCTGCTCGATCGCACGCTCCCGGACGCGGTGGCCGATCTGGACGCCGTGCTGAGGGCGGCGCTCGTCGGGCGAGCGGAGCTGGAGTTCTACGTGACGGGCAGGCATGACCGCGGCATCGTGCAGGCGCGGCGCGCACTCGAGCTCGCGGATCCGAGGGCGCAATCGCGTCCCGAATCTCGGGTGCGGGTACACTTGGTACTGGACGGGCTGCTTCCCGAAGTGCAGTTCCGGGTGCACCATGCCGGCCACTGGGTGGCGACCGTCGATCTCGCGTTCCCGCGTCACCGGCTTGCCATCGAGTACGACGGCGTGTGGCACGGCGCGCCACTGCGGGTCGGGTCGGATCGAGAACGACTCAACCGGCTACACGCGGCGGGTTGGCAAGTCGTCTTCATCACCGCGCAGCACCTCCGCGAACCCCATAGCATGATCTGCACAGTTCGGGCTGCGCTGCAGGCGCGCCTTGCTGCCTAACTGGTCCGCAAGGTGCACAAGCATCCATGAGACCACGCACGCATGCGCTGGAAGGTGCACAAGCATCCATGAGACCGTTTGCGAGTGGGCTGGAGAGTGCCGGGGGCGGGAGGGATTGTGGTTGCTTCGTATGAGTCGGGGGTGTCGGATGTGCCACTGTTAGGGGAGACGATTGGGGACAACTTTGACCGCATTGCCACCCGGTGCGGTGCCCGGGAGGCGTTGGTCGATTGCCCGAGCGGCCGCCGGCTGACCTACTCGCAGCTGCGCGCCGAGGTCGACGCGCTGGCGCATGGGCTGCTGGCCGCTGGGATCGGCAAGGGTGACCGGGTCGGCATCTGGGCGCCGAACTGCCCGGAGTGGTTGTTCACCCAGTACGCCACCGCGAAGATCGGCGCGATCCTGGTCACCATCAACCCCGCCTACCGTGGCGGCGAGCTGGAGTACGTGCTGGGCGCGGCCGGGATCCGGCTGCTGGTCGCGGTGGAGTCGTTCAAGAACTCCGACTACACCGCGATGATCTCGCGGGCGCGACCCCGCTGCGCCACGCTGGAGCGAGTGGTGCTGATCGGCTCTCCCGAGTGGGATGCGCTGCCGGTGCCCGGAGCCGCCGCGACGCCACTCGCCGACGCGCGGGCGTCGCTGTCCCCGGACGACCCGATCAACATCCAGTACACCTCGGGCACCACTGGCTTTCCCAAGGGCGCCACGCTGTCGCATCACAACATCCTGAATAACGGCTACTTCGTCGGTGAACTGTGCGGCTACACCGAGGTGGACCGGATCTGCCTGCCGGTGCCGCTCTACCACTGTTTCGGGATGGTGATGGGCAACCTGGCCGCTACCTCGCACGGCGCCTGCCTGGTGTATCCGGCGCCGTCGTTCGAGCCGGCGGCGACGCTGGCCGCACTCGCGCGGGAGCGGTGCACCTCGTTGTACGGAGTGCCGACGATGTTCATCGCCATGCTGGCCCACCCTGATGTCGCGCGCCATGACCTGTCGTCGTTGCGGACCGGGATCATGGCGGGTTCGCCGTGCCCGGTGAAGGTGATGAAGCAGGTCGTCGAGCGGATGGGGATGACGGAGGTGAGCATTTGCTATGGCATGACCGAGACCTCTCCGGTGTCCACCCAGACCCAGGCGCGGGACACGCTGAGCCGGCGGGTGTCCACGGTCGGCCGGGTGCACCCGCACCTCGAGGTGAAGATCATCGACCCGGACACCGGCGTGACGGTGCCGCGCGGCACTCCCGGCGAGCTGTGCACCCGCGGGTACTCGGTCATGCTCGGCTACTGGGAGCGGCCGGACCAGACCGCCGAGGTGATCGATCAGGCCCGCTGGATGCACACCGGGGACATCGCGGTGATGGATGTTGACGGCTATCTCACCATCACCGGACGGATCAAGGATATGGTCATCCGTGGCGGGGAGAACATCTACCCGCGGGAGATCGAGGAGTTCCTGCACACCCATCCGGATATCCTGGATGCGCAGGTGGTCGGCGTTCCGGACGCGCGCTACGGTGAGGAGCTGTGCGCCTGGGTGCGGCTGCGCCCGGGCGCGCCCGGGCTCACCGTGCAGACGCTGCGGGACTACGCCGCCGGCACGCTGGCGAGTTACAAGATCCCCCGATACGTGCACGTCGTTTCGGAGTTCCCGATGACCGTCACCGGCAAGGTCCGCAAGGTGGAGATGCGGGAGCGCTCGGTGCGCCTGCTCGAGCTGGGGGAGCTCGCCGCTGTGAGGTCCAACTGAGGCGCCACATCCAGGTTGCGGGATGCGCCCGAAAAGCGCCCAGGGGTCGTAAGCTGGTCGCACGCGTCCCGGGTGCGTTCGGGGCGCGTTCGTCTTGCTGGCCGTGCACCTCGGCAGACGGTACTCCACAAGGGAACGGTGAGGTCAGTGCCGACCGGCAAGGTCAAGTGGTACGACGCGGGCAAGGGCTTCGGTTTCGTGACGCAGGACGGTGGTGCCGACGTCTACGTGCGGGCCAACGCGCTCCCCACCGGAGTGACCGATCTCAAGACCGGCCAGCGGGTGGAGTTCGGGGTGGCGGACGGGCGGCGCGGCCCGCAGGCCTTGTCGGTGCGACTGCTGGAGGCGCCGCCGTCAGTGGCGGAGGCCCGGCGCCGTCCAGCTGAGGAGCTGCACGGCGTGATCGACGACATGATCAGGTTGTTGGAGTCGCGGGTGCAGCCCGACCTGCGCAAAGGTCGCTACCCCGACCGTCGCACCACCAAGCGCATCGGAGAACTGGTCCGCGCCGTAGCCCAAGAACTAGACCCCTAACCCACC
>JBOHFJ010000379.1:0-4639 GCA_050699655.1 Pseudonocardiaceae bacterium | reverse complement strand
ATGACTGGGAGGGCTGCCTGTCCGTACCCGGGGAGTCCTTCCCCACCGGGCGGGCCAGCTGGGCCAAGGTCACCGGCGTCGATGCCGACGGCGCGCCGGTCACCGTCGAGGGCACCGGCCTGCTGGCCCGGTGCCTGCAGCACGAGACCGACCACCTCGACGGCACCCTCTACCTGAACCGCTTGGTCGGCCGCTACGCCCGCGAAGCCAAAAAGATGCTCAAAGCCCAAGGCTGGGGCGTCCCCGGCCTGAGCTGGGACCCCGCCGCAACTCCCCCCGAAGAGTGAACACCGAGGACTGAGCACCCGGTGGACTGAGCACACGTCACAGGCCATCTGTCGAACGGCCATGGCAGACAATCCGCAGGATCGCCGAGGGGCCTGCGGGCGATGTACCGCCTGACCAGCCCTCCGGCACCGCTACTGTCTCAGCGCTTCCGCCTGGTACCACCACGTGGCTTCGCTCCGGGGGCGGGATGTCACTCAGCCGCGAAACTAGCCGGTCACGATGTTGCGAAAATCGCAACGATCCGGCATTCTGAGCTCATGACCAGGGAAGATGACCTCCGAGCGCGAGTGCGACAGGTCATCGGCGCGTCGGGGCTTAGCCAGTCCGCGTTCGCCCAAGTAATTGGGCTGGAGCCCACAAAGCTGTCGAAGGCTCTCGCTGGTACGCGGCGCTTCACGCCGCTGGAACTCGCGCTGATCGCCGAGGAGGGCCGGACGTCAACCGACTGGCTGCTCGGCGGGTCGCCGGAGCGACCGACGCTCGCGGCGCGGGTTGCGCAGGCGGCCACGTCCGACGTGACAGCTCAGGCCGGCGCTCGCGCCGAGGAGCTCGATGAGGTCTACCAGACGCTGCTCGGCGCCGGCCGGTCCCGGCGCACGCCGCCTCAGATCACGCCTGCGGAGGCTGGCGGGTTGATGATCGACCAAGGCGCCACCCTCGCCGAGCGGGCGTTGCGAGCCGTGGCGGATGCCGGGGAATCGGAGCGGCTTGGCACGACGCTACCGCTGGTGATCGAGCGGGTCTTCGGCGTCGATGTCGCGATCGAGGGCTTTCCTGGTGGGCTCGACGGCGTGGCCTGGTGCCGAGACGGCTTTCGCTTGATCCTGCTGAACAATGCGGTGTCGTGGACGCGGCAGCGGTTCACCCTCGCCCACGAGCTTGGCCACGTGCTGGCCGGGGACGCTCAGGATCTCCGGGTCGACCTTGACGTGATGGCTGCCTCCACGCGATCTGACCACACCGAGATGCGGGCGAACGCGTTTGCCTCGTCGTTCCTGATGCCCGTCCGGACGATCACGGAGAGCTGGCGCGATGCCGACCAGAGCACCTTCGCAAGGCTGGTCGGCGAGCTTCGGGTCTCGCCGTCGGCACTGTCCTGGCGCCTGCGCAACCTCAGACTCGTGGATGAGGCGCAACGGCGACAGCTCTGCCGCGTGACCCTGCGGGAGTGCGCGGAACGCGGAGGGTGGGCCGAGGAACACCTGACATTGACCCGCTCCCAGTCGCACGTTCGCCGTCCTGGCCTGCTCAGCCGGGAGGTACTCGACGCGTTCGCGCACGGCGAGGTCAGCGCGCGGGTCACCGCTCGAGTACTGGGGATACCACCGGAGACCCTGCTGCCCGCCGCGCCCTCGACGCTGCCGGGCAGCGAGGAGGTGCCCTGTGCAAAAGAGGACGGCGCCGACGAGGATGGTGTGCTCTTTGTCCCCTGACGCCATGCCACGGACGTTCATCGTCGACACCTGCACAATCATCAACTTCGCGGCAGTCGCGCGGCTCGATTTGCTCGAAACCGCCCTGGAAGGACGTGGCCACTGGACGGAATCAGCAGCCAACGAGATCAACCGGGCTGCCGACCATTGGCCGGCGCTGCGGACTGTCCCGGTCGCGGGCTGGCTCGGCGAACCGATCGCACCCGGTCGGGAGGGCGACACAGACGCTGTGTTCCGGCTCCAGCGTCAGCTCGGCGGCACCAGGCGCGAGCCCCGCAAGCACCTCGCCGAGGCTGAAGCCATCCACCTGGTCCTCTCAATCACGAGCTCGTCTGCCCGTGACAGGTTCCAACAACACGGTCAGTGGTGCGTGGGGATCCATGCCCAGGAATATCGGAGCCTGTCTTTCGGACCGACCCTACTCCCGCCCGTTCCCACGTCCTAGCCGCCTGCTCGTCGTGGTGACGGTGGCAAGGCTGGACGCTTGCGCCATCGCGCTAGCGACGCCGATAGGCGCCCTTGCGGCCGTCACCAGGACGTGGACACCTAGCGACCAAGGGAGCGTGTCAACCTGCCGTTATGGTGCCGCCGTCGTGGTTCAGCACCGTGGTAGCGCTGGATCTGCAGTACCAAACGGAGTGTGTAAAGAGGCTCGTGGCGTCCACCAGACTTGACCGTACCTATGGTATCTCAACCATTGACGTCGATCAGTACCTACGGTCGAGCATTCGAAGAAGCTATATGTTTGACCGCCGACAAGCCCGTTCTGTCCAAATTCTCCAGTCGCTAACAGCTGACCGCTTCCAAAGTCCGGCTCCCCGTACAGCTCGACGGTATTCACTTCTGTGCCTTTTACAGTTAAACTATACATGGCAGCAGTGTGCGTCGCTGGATCAAACTCCTCATGGTAGACGACTATTCCGGAAAGCAGGATTAGTGCGAGGATGAAGCTTGGGCGCCACCAGAAGGTCTTGACGCCCAGGTCGGCCGTTACAGCCTGCGCGGCGAAGAAGCCGATCAGTGCGAGCACAGCACTCAACGTCAGTAGCCAAACCAAGGAAATGTGAACCACTCCTACAGCGCGACTGACGACTGCCACGACTGCGGCAACCGAAATAGCAATCGCCGAGCGCCGAACGACCGTCCATGTCGATCGATCGGACCTATCACTCGAGGGGGTTGCTGTGGTCGGCTCGATGAGTGGGGAGGTACCGGTATCTTGCTCGCCAGCCGTCGTGGGTAGTGGATCTTTCGTCACCGCCGAGCCTCCATAGTTCTTTGGCTTGCTGCTCGCAATCTACCGCCTTCAACAACGACACGTCGAACTGCCAGACTGACCTGGCACCACTACTTGGGCGCTACAGTACCGGCCGTTCGGCCACCACCGACTGGGGTTGACACACTGGCAACGCGACCGGAACGTGGACGTTCACCGAGGAGGAGCGTTACACCTGGCTGTGCATGGGTGTGTAAGCGGCTAGGCGTTCCTCGAAGTCCGCTGCGTCTCGCGTGTTGTGTGCGCGCAGTACTCCGCAGAACTCGGTGAGCAGCTCAACTACCCGCCCAGAGCGAAGATCTCCACTGAGGAGGTCAAGAGCGCCTTCGGCGGTGTGTTGGCCTTCTTCCAGGTCTCCATTGAGAACCTGGGCGGTTGCCGTGTGGCCCAACCACACTGCCCGGTCACGGGGGAACTCCTCGCCGGTTCCGTCGACGGCCTGATTCAGATGCTCGACAGCGGTTCCTGGCTCGTTGGCAAGCATGTAGGACCGACCGATGACTCCGTGCAGGTCGCCGATTTTGAACCAATAGATCCAGTCTGGTTCTGCCGCAGGGTCGGATGAGGTGAGCAGTCTTTCGGCGGTGTCGAACGAGGCGAGGGCTCCTGGCAGGTCGCCCAAGCGTGCGCGGCCCTCGCCCAGACGAGCATGAGCAGCTCCTTCGACCGCCGGCGTCAGAGCGCCTCGCCCACCGGCCAGCGCGGTCCGGCTGAATGCTTCCTCGGCTACCCCGTCGCCTCTGATTCCGGCCTGGACAGCGGCGAATGAGAGCACGTTCGCGCCGACTTGGCGGTCTTCCGCGGAGTGGGCAGCGCGTATTGCCATCTGGGTATAGCGCTGGGAGAGTCCGTGCCGGCCGGTATCGACGCAGAGCCAGGAAGCGAGTCTCGCTTGTTCCGCGGTGACCGAGTACAACCGGCGGCCCACCTCGGCTGAATACGATGCGCGAGTCAGGAGAGTGATTGAGACACGCAGATCCTCGCGGACGGCCGAGAGCAGGGAGCCACCGCCCAGCGCGTCGTCCATCCGCCGCCGCGCGGCGGTGATTGACTCGATGTCGGTGACCGTGCCGTGACCGATCCGGCGGCCATCAATGCTGTCAACAACCCGCTCCACTGGATCCAGCAGCCAGGGGTTCGCCAGGCCCACGAGCGCCAGCCCGGACTGCGCGATCAATAATCGCCGCTCCACTTCGTCTCCCATCTCTGTGCGCAACATCTCCACATTGGCACGCAACCCCCACATTTCCACGACGACATCCACACCGCTCGGCGAGCCGAGTGACTCACCAGACACCGGAAGCGGCGCGCCCATGTGGGCGAGCAGCCTGCGGTACACACCCTGGGGACGCAGCACGGCTCCTGTTTCCCAACGTGCTATCAGTCGCTCATCCAGCTTGTGTCCCCTGTTTTCGCATAACTTATAAGAGGTCGCCTCAATTTCGTCTCGCAACTCCACCCGCGACCACCGTTTCACGTCCTCCCGCCACACTCGCAACCGCTCACCCCACGGGCGCGCCTCGGGCCGGTCATCCGCCGATATCATCGCCACCCCCACGAATGCCCTGACTTTGCCCTGCTGATGCCCGGCCCGTCCCTGGGAATGCCCGCCGTCCCGGCGGTGCACTGACCTCATGCACCG
>JBOHFJ010000378.1:0-4645 GCA_050699655.1 Pseudonocardiaceae bacterium | reverse complement strand
AGCCCACGGTGGTGGCGAACTCGGAGGGCTCGCGGACCACGCCCTCGGTAGTCGCCTTCGCCAAGAACGGCGAGGTGCTCGTCGGCCAGTCCGCCAAGAACCAGGCGGTCACCAACGTGGACCGCACCATCAGGTCGGTCAAGCGGCACATGGGGACCGACTGGTCGACCACGGTCGACGGCAAGAAGTACACCGCGCAGGAGATCAGCGCCCGGGTGTTGATGAAGCTCAAGCGCGACGCCGAGTCCTACCTCGGTGAGGACGTGACCGACGCGGTGATCACCGTGCCGGCCTATTTCGAGGACGCCCAGCGCCAGGCCACCAAGGAGGCCGGGCAGATCGCCGGCCTCAACGTGCTGCGGATCGTCAACGAGCCCACCGCGGCCGCGCTGGCCTACGGCTTGGACAAGGGCGAGAAGGAGCAGACCATCCTGGTCTTCGACCTCGGTGGTGGCACGTTCGACGTCTCACTGCTGGAGATCGCTGAAGGGGTGGTCGAGGTCAAGGCCACCTCCGGGGACAACCACCTCGGCGGGGACGACTGGGACCAGCGAATCATGGACTGGCTGGTGGACAAGTTCCGCGCATCCCATGGCATCGACCTGAAAAAGGACAAGATGGCCATGCAGCGGCTGCGCGAGGCCGCCGAAAAGGCCAAGATCGAGCTGTCCAGCTCGTCCAGCGCGACGATTAACCTGCCCTACATCACCGTCGACGCCGACAAGAACCCGCTGTTCCTCGACGAGACGCTCTCGCGCGCCGAATTCCAGAAGATCACCGCGGACCTGCTGGACCGCTGTCGCGCCCCGTTCCGCAACGTGATCAAGGATGCGGGTATCTCGGTTGGGCAAACGGACCACGTGGTTCTGGTCGGTGGCTCCACCCGGATGCCGGCGGTGAACGACCTGGTCAAGGAGCTCACCGGCGGAAAGGAGCCGAACAAGGGCGTCAATCCGGACGAAGTGGTCGCGGTGGGCGCGGCCCTGCAAGCCGGTGTGCTCAAGGGTGAAGTCAAGGACGTCCTGTTGCTCGATGTCACCCCGTTGTCGCTGGGCATCGAGACCAAGGGCGGTGTGATGACCAAGCTCATCGAGCGCAACACGACCATTCCCACCAAGCGCTCGGAGATCTTCACTACCGCTGACGACAGCCAGCCCTCGGTGCAGATCCAGGTGTTCCAGGGCGAGCGGGAGATCGCGGCTTACAACAAGAAGCTCGGCATGTTCGAGCTGACCGGGCTGCCGCCAGCGCCGCGCGGTGTGCCCCAGATCGAGGTCACCTTCGACATCGACGCCAACGGGATCGTCAACGTCTCGGCCCTGGACAAGGGCACCGGAAAGTCTCAGGCCATGACCATCACCGGCGGGTCCGCGCTGCCCAAGGACGACATCGACCGGATGATGCGTGACGCCGAGGAGCACGCCGAGGAGGACCGCAAACGCCGGGAGGAGGCCGAGACGCGCAACCAGGCTGAGACGCTGGTCTACCAGACTGAGAAGGTCATCAAGGACAACGACGACAAGCTGCCCGCGGACGTCAAGGACAAGGTGAACACCGCGCTGGGCGAGGCCCAGGAGGCGCTCAAGGGCACTGACACCACGATGATCCGGACCGCGATGGACAAGCTCGCCACCGAGTCCCAGGCACTGGGCCAGGCGTTGTACCAGGCCAGCGGGGCGGCTGCCGGTGCCGGTGGGGCAACCGACGCCTCGGGTGCGTCCTCTGGTCCCTCCGGTGGGGCGCACGATGACGTCGTCGACGCTGAGATCGTTGACGAGGAGCCCGGGAGTGGCAAGAAGTGAGTCCCGGAGATGGCGCCTTCGGTGGTAATGCCACCGGTGAGGAGCAGCCCAGAGTCGTGGTGCGAGACAAACGGAGGATCGATCCGGTGACGGGCAAGGTGCGAGTCTCACCGGAAAGTGAGCAGGCCGCCGGTGGTGGGCACGCCGAGGCGGGTGGCTCGGTTTCCGTTGGTGTGCAGGTGAGTTCAGTCGAACTGGACGCGCTGCAGGCCCAACTGGATGAGCGGACCGCTGACCTGCAGCGCATCTCCGCCGAGTACAGCAACTACCGCCGCCGGGTGGAGCGCGACCGCCAGCTCGTCATCGCCCTGGCCAAGGCGCAGGTCGCCGGTGAGCTGCTCACCGTGCTCGATGACATCGAGCAGGCGCACGCGCACGGTGACCTGTCCGGGGTGTTCAAGGCCATCGCGGACAAACTGGTGGCCGCACTGCAGGCGCAGGGTCTGGAACCCTTCGGGGCGACGGGAGACGGTTTCGACCCGGACGTGCACGAGGCCGTGCACCACAGCACCTCACCGGATGTGCACTCGCCGACTGTCACTGCCGTGTTGCGCCGCGGCTATCGCTTCGGCGAGCGGGTGCTGCGCCCCGCGATGGTGGCGGTGACCGACGCCAGCGGGCATTCCGGTGCTGCCGAAGTTGTTGATGAGGGCGAACAGGATCATTGATGCGGGAGGAGGTGCCCGGTGAGCGCCCGGGAGTGGATCGAAAAGGATTTCTACGCGGAGCTGGGTGTCTCCGCCACCGCGTCAGCTGATGAGATCAAGCGGGCATACCGGAAGCTTGCCCGGGAGCTGCATCCGGACGCCAACCCCGGCAACACGCGTGCCGAGGAGCGCTTCAAGTCGGTGTCCGAAGCCTACGGCGTACTGTCAGATTCGGACAAACGCAAGCAGTACGACGAGGCGCGCAGCCTGTTCAGCGGCGGTTTCCGCCCAGGTAGCGCTGGTTTTGGCGCTCCGGGAGGGTTCGACCTCGGTGACCTGTTTGGGACCGCGACGTCTCGGACCGGTGAGTCGGGTGGTCTCGGGGACCTGCTCGGCGGGTTGCTCGGCAACCGCGCCGGCTCGACTGGTGGCGCCGGGGCCAGCCGCCCTCGGCGCGGCGCCGATGCCGAGACCGAGGTCCGGATCGACTTCACCGAGGCGGTCCGCGGCGCCACCGTGCCGCTGCGGTTGGCTAGCCCAGCCAGCTGCGGCAGTTGTGGTGGCTCCGGCGCCCGTGCCGGAACCATCCCTCGGGCCTGCCCGGACTGCCGTGGCACCGGGTTCGTCACCCGCAGCCAGGGCACGTTCGCCTTCTCGGAGCCGTGCCGGAAGTGCCGCAGCACGGGGAGGATTATCGACGACCCGTGCACCGAGTGCGGGGGCAGCGGGGTCTCCAGCCGAACCCGCACGCTGACCATGCGGATTCCCGCCGGGGTCGCTGACGGCCAGCGGATCCGGTTGGCCGGGCAGGGCGAGCCGGGCATGCGTGGCGCACCGGCTGGCGACCTCTACGTGTTGGTGCACGTCACCCCGCACGCGGTGTTCGGGCGCTCCGGCGATGACCTCACCCTGGCGGTGCCGGTGTCGTTCCCCGAGCTGGTCATGGGCGCGACGTTGACGGTGCCCACCATGGACGCTTCTGTGACGCTCAAGGTCCCGGCGGGTACCGCCAGCGGGCGCACCCTGCGGGTACGCGGAAAGGGCATCCCCGGGCGGCATGGGCGCACCGGCGATCTCCTGGTGACCCTGCAGGTTGTGGTCCCCACCAAGCTGGCACCGGGGGCGAAGGAGGCGTTGGCGACCTACGCGCAGACCACAGCGGGAGAGGATCCGAGGGCGGGGCTGTTCGCCCGCGTGCAGGGCCCGGGGGCGGCGCGATGATTCCCCCGACCCCACCGATTCCTCCGACCCCGCCGGGCGCGGACCGGGACACCCCGGTCTTCGTGATCTCCGTCGCCGCCCAGCTGGCCGGGCTGCACGCGCAGACCCTGCGCAGCTACGACCGGATGGGGCTGGTCTCGCCCGGCCGTAGCTCAGGTGGCGGGCGCCGCTACTCAGCGCGCGACATCGAGCTGCTCCACGAGGTGCAGCGGCTGTCCCAGAACCATGGCGTCAATCTGGCCGGAATCAAGCGGATCATCGACCTGGAGAACCAGGTGGCGGCGCTGCATTCCCGGCTGACCGAGCTCACCGCCGAGCTGGCGCAGGCCCGCACCGAGCTGACCCAAGCCCAGACCATCGCCCACCAAACCGCCGCCGCCGTACACGCCTCCTACCGCCGCGACCTAGTCCCCGTAAACCCCCCAACCCAAACCGCGCTGGTCATCTGGCACCCCAGCAGGTAGCTCCGTTGCGGAAGACTGGTGATTGCGGCCGATTCCCGTGCCTCGGCGACGGCTCCCGCGCATCCCCCCGGCGTGGTTGACCTGATACTTTCGGACACCATGATCCCGACGGCGGTGCTGGAGCTGGCTGGCTCGAATGTGACCTGGGTAAGTGTCTTAAGCATGATCGGTCAATGGCTTGGAGCGATCGGCACAGTCACCGTGGCGATCGTCGCCCGGTGCTAGCAGCGGAGTGGGTTGCGCAGGGGTTTGCGGTCCGGGTCGATGATCGCGGGTGGGATGAACTCGACGCGGTCGGGATAGATCAGGATTTCCCAGCCGGTGCAATGCACGTGGCGGTGGTGGGTTTCGCAGAGCAAGACGCAATTTTCTATGGCCGTCTCTCCGCCGTCGGCCCAGTAAGAGTCGGCATGGGGCGCGTTTCCCGGATTTCTCCGGGGCGTTTCCCCATGCCGCTCTTCCGAACCGGACGTGCGGCTCTCACCGCATCCGGCTCTCCACAAGTCACGTA
>JBOHFJ010000377.1:0-4649 GCA_050699655.1 Pseudonocardiaceae bacterium | reverse complement strand
CCACCACACCGCGTGCGCGTCATGCTCCACCCAGCCGGGGTGGGGCAGAGCCACCTCGTGGGCTCGGGTCGCGGTCGCGACGACGGTGCCATCGGAGCGCACCAGCACGCCTTTGGAGCTGGCGGTGCCGATGTCGACGCCGAGCAGCAGCGAGCTCACCGAGTTGGGTCCGCTCGAACCGTGCCCAACCCGGCCCATTCAATGCCAAGCATGCGGCACACCGCACGCAGCTCGGCGACGTGTTCGCCGGGCACCGCGTGGATGTGGTTGGCCCCGAAGCTGGACAGGAACTCCGGCGCCTCGACCTCCAGCCGGGCGAACGCGTGCGGCCACTCAAACGTCGACTGCCGGGCCAGTGCGGTGTTGGTCGCCTCGTCGTAGCACTCGACGGCGCCGCGGGCGACGTGCATCCGGTAGCGGCCGTCGAGCCGGGTCAGCCGGGCGAAGGTGGCGGGCCCGGCGGCGGCGAAGAACGACACCGAGGCGCCGCCAGCGGGGAAGTAGAAGATCTCGGGGTAGAAATGCACCGAGCGCAGGTTCTCCGCCGGGTCCTCGCTGCGTGCGGCGAACCAGGTGGCGTGCTGCCCGGAGTTGCACAGGTCCCAGATGTCCCGGTCGGCGTGGTAGTGCCGCACGTCGGCGAAGAGCACCGGCGTGCCGGTGAGGCCCTTGAGCAGCTGCATGGTGAGCGCGCCGTCCATGTCGGACTCGGTAGCGCAGACGTGGGTGGCTTTAAGGCCCTCCCAGTCGTAGGGGTCGTTGAGGAACGCCTCGGTGATGTCCATCGTGGTGAAATGCGTGGTCAGCTCGGGCTGGCCCTTGATCCCGGAGAAGTCGAGATTCCACTCTTCAATCAGTTCCCGCACGGCGTGATAGGAGCGGATCTGGCGCTCCAGCAGCTCAGGGGTCAGCTGCTTGCCGTCGTAGTGCACTCCCGCGGCGTGGCGCTCCAGCCATTGCCGGCCGGCGGTGACCCGGGACTGCTCGACGGCGGCGCTGCGCCGCACGATCTCCCACTGGTCGATCTCCTCGACGTCCACCCCGAAGGTGCGCATCCACTGGTCGGTGTCCGCCACCGCGGTGTACATCCCCATCGGGCGGCCACCGATCCGGCCGAAGGTGCTGCCCGACAGCAGAGCTACCGCCGCCGCCGCCCGCACGGTCTCCAGGACCCGGTCCCGCACCGCCGAGTCGGCCACATCACCCCAGACCCGGGTGTGCGCCCGGCCGATCTGGTCCAGCCCGCCACCGGCGGCCAGCATGCCGACCATCCCGGGGAACTGCGGGTCGATGTTGGAGAACAACAGCAGCGGACCCGGCGTCGCTGCGGCGGCAAGCATGGTGAAGTGCGGGAACGCCCACACCGGGTAGTTGAAGATGGTCAGGTCGCACCGCGCGTCAGCGACCCGGCGCGCCTCTGTAGTGGCCATCGTGTTGGTCCAGATCGGCTCCGCCGCCCGGATGACCTCGTGCCCGGCCGCCCGCAGCGCCTGGGCGATGCGGCCCTCAACCTCCAGCGCGAACGTCTTGATGTCGGCGTGGACGAAGTCGCGCCCATCGGAGAACGTCAGCAGCCCGACGCGTGCCATGTCTGCTCCCGCTTGCTCAGTAGGACCCCAGTTCAGAGGACCGATGTCATCGCAGGAAGGTATACCCAGCCGCTGGTGAGTGCCGCGCAAGGACGAGCGGCGGGCGGCGGGCACACTGGTCGGCGTGAGTCGGCCCTCGCCGCGGCATCTCCCGGACGCAGCAGGCGCCCGGCGCCGGCTGTCGTCCCGGGCCCGTCGGGGTGAGCTGCTCGACGCGGCGCTGCGGGAGTTCAGCGACCGGGGTTACTACCTCACCCAGATGGAACACGTCGCCGCCGCCGCCGGGGTGAGCAAGGCGCTGGTGTATCAGCACTTCCCGAGCAAGGAGGAGCTCTTCGCGGCGGTCACCGAGCAAGTCGTGCGGGGCTTCATGGGGCGGTTGCCCGAGGTGCTGGGCACGGCCGGTGACGCGCTCGGCGCCTGGCGCGGGGTGGTCCGGCTGCTCTGCGACCTGGTGACCGAGCGCCCGGAGGCGTGGGCACTGGTCGCCCGGCACCTGGACAACCGCGAACTCGGCGCGCCGCTGCGGGCGCTGCGAGAACAGGTCACCGAGGTGTTCGCGGCGGTCCTCGCCGGCTACTACGACCCCAAGCCGACAGCCGCGCCGCTGCCCGAGGAGGAGGTGCTGGAGCAGGCGCGGCTGACGGTCCCGTTGCTCGTCGGCGCGCTGCACGGGCTGATGTCCTGGTGGCTGGAGCACCCGGAGGTGCCGCGAGCGAGGGTGGAGGCCCGGGCGGTCGCTGTCGGGTGGCTGGGTCTGGACCGGATTCGCCGAGGTGAGTGGCTTCCGCTTGAAAGTGACTGACGGGTCAGTTATCTTGGAGTTGACTCGCATGTCGAGGAGGCCCCCGATGTCCGTGACCACCAGGCGTGTCTCGAAGGGTGTGCCCGACCGTGAGGACACCGCGCGGCGGCTGCTGCGAACCTCGGCCAAGCACTCCTACGACCCGGCGACCGAGATCGACTGGGAGGCCCCGCTCGCGCCGGACCGCTACTTCCTCGCGCCGCACCGCAGTTCCCTTTACGGCACAGCGTTGTGGGAGCGGATGAGCGAGGAGCAGCGGATCGCGTTGACCAAACACGAACTGGCGAGCCTGTACTGCATGGGCATCTGGTTCGAGACGATCCTCATGCAGATGCTCGTCCGGCACGTCTACGACCGTCCCAAGGGCAGCGCGCACGCCCGGTACGCGTGGACCGAGATCGCCGACGAATGCCGGCATTCGGTGATGTTCTCCCGCGCGGCGGAAAAATTCGGCGGCCCGGATTACGGCCCCGGCTGGGTTGTGCACCACCTCGGGCGGTTGCTCAAGACAATTTCCAACAGCACCCTGACCTTCAGCGGCGCGATCTACGTCGAGGAAATCCTCGACACGGTGCAGCGCGAGCAGATGGCCGACGACTCGCTGCAGCCAATGGTCCAGAAGGTGTCCTGGATCCACGTCGTCGAAGAAGCCCGCCACATTCACTACGCCCGCGAGGAGACGCTTCGGCAATGGCCCCGGCTGGGCTGGCTGGGCCGGGCCTGCAGCCGCTTCATCCTTGGCCTGGTGGTTTACTTCGCCACCACCAGGTTGATCGACCCGAAGGTGTACGCGGCGGTCGGGCTGGACGTCGACGAGGCCGTCGCGGCCGCCGCCGCGAACCCGCACTGGCGCCAGACCAAACAATTCGCCGCCCGCAAAGTCGTCGCGTTCTTCACCGAGGTCGGGCTCATCGCCGGCCCCACAAAACTCCTCTGGCACCGCGCCGGAGTCCTGTAGAACCCAGTGCCGCACGGTCACGGCACGCCGGCAACCGTGAAGACGAGGTTGAGAATCGCCACTGGAACGAAAAATAAAGCCCACCACTTAAGATTTTTGGCGAGCGTTCCGGGAAGCCAGTCTTCCCTCTTGTGGTAAATGCCTGAGCTCACCGCCGCCCACGCCAGCACAAAACCAAGGGTAGCTACCCACTGAGCTGCCGACCGGGGAGCATCGTGTAGGAACGCTGAGATTAACGTTGCAAGTAGCGCAAAAAAGAATGCAACGGTTGCAAACCGCGTGGCTTGAACAATCGACAATTCTCCTTCCGTTGCACTGTTTTTTATCTCGTTGAAACCGGCGGAGGTCGCGGTCGCCACGGAGGGAATCTTATTCGGCGCTTCACGAAACCGCATCTCACGCAAATGGCGCCATGTCCTCTTCCCGAACTCGGGTACTAGCTTAATTACATCCAGCGGCTTACGGGCGTACCCATTCTTGTGCAGGAGGGCATGACTCGCTGGATGCACTCGGAAAACGCCCACCGTTGGCGGTCTGTCAATCAGGCTCTTCCCGTCCTTGTCCGCCTGTTGCCATCTTTTGATTTTTGTATCAACTTGCCCATGCTTGTAATTTGCGTGCCAATTGTGATGGCGGCATCTGTACCATTCTCCGGGGACCCAATTTTCACACGGGCGGTCCCTGCTCGTGAAGGGATAAAAGCATCGCACCGGCCAGGTATTTCCTCGCAAAATCCATAGTGCGATGGAGACGGCGGCCGCATACAGCGGAAATAGGCCGCCAATCCACAGGGGCCACGGCACACCTGAGATGGAGCTGAGGCTCTTCGCGATCCACTGGAAAGTCTTTGGTAGCAGCGACAGGTAACCATTCATGCGGTAACGCGCCTCCCTGTGCTTTGGGCTTCGTCGACGAGACCGGAGACTGTGGCCGGTCACCACGTGCTGCTTGCACGCGGTAATCAGAGCCCCGCTCATCCCGCGCAGATACGCGATTGATGGGAACGTCACCCAGTAGAGTGGAGGTAGCGCGAGTCAGCGATCGCAAGGGTGAACACTTGGTAGTAGTGGTTGCACGCTCTGTCGCGAGCGGGTTCGAGCTGCGGGTCTCGGCGACGTCGCTGGCCACCTGGTGCGGCGTGTCACCTGTAGTAGTGGCACGGACCGCGATCGTCGCCCCGCGTTCGCTTCTTTAGCCACTTCCGTCCCACCGGAGGCGCGGTCGTTTCAGGATCTCAATTCGGATCTTGCGTCAGGATTTGATTCACCTACCTTGATCGCCGGAAGTGAGCTGTGGC
>JBOHFJ010000376.1:0-4659 GCA_050699655.1 Pseudonocardiaceae bacterium | reverse complement strand
TGACTACAATAATCAGATCAGCTCGCTGCGCGCTCCCGTCGAGCGGGCCATCGCCAACCTCAAGACATGGCGAATTCTTTTCACTGATTACAGAAGACCGTTGAAGACCTTCTTGTCCTCGTTTCGGACCGCTATCGGCTTGTATTTCTTCAAAGAGGCTTTTGCATAAGCCTCAAGGTCTCGAAGAGTGGACGGTTAATAGGATTGAGCGACTCGACTCCAAGAGGCCATTTTCGAAAGGCGTGATCACCGAAGACCTCGTAGGAGTTCACCATGGCGAGGCGAAATCTTTCGACGAGTTCGTTGAGCTGGACATCTGAAATCAGCATCTTGTCGTCGAGCAATTCTGTCGCATGTTCAAGAAAAGGATCCATGGCACGGAACCTCGATTCGGAGTATGTGTCCTCGCCGAGTATAGAGAAGGCGCAGAAGCGCAACACCATCTCGCGGTCGTTCATGCGTATGTGGTCACGCAGTTTCCCTCCGGTGGCCCGGTCGAATTCGGGAAGACTCGTGCAGCGTTTTAGGAAATCGCGACTGCGTTGCTTGCTCATGCAGTGTCGGATTTCCTGATTATTTAATGGAGATCCCCCTGTGTTGATACGCTTGAATATGTTGTACTTGACTCTCGCGGGTGTCGTCGGGTCGATGACGTGCACAACGATCTGCGCGTTATATATCCTTCGGCGCCATGGAGATGGTAGCTCATCAAAACGTTTCCCCATCGCGTTCTTGAGGTATTCAAGACCGGTTAATGAAAATTTTTCACTCGGGCCTGCTCCGGCGAATTCGTTCACCGTTGACAATCTCTGCAAGCCATCTACGACACGCATCATTCCTTCGCTGTCTTCGGCGAAATAGAACGCCGGAAGAGGAATCTGGAGGAGGATCGACTCAATCAGCCTGGATTTCTGGGGATTTTTCCATACCAGATTCCGCTGGAAGTCCGGGGTCAGCTCTAGATCGTTTCCCGCTATCATGTCGAGGACGTTGCGAATTGAGAAGTTCTTGGTGCTGACACGGATATCTTCTGGATTCCAGGGGCGTTCGGTGTCCGGTTGTTCGTCGGAATCACCCTCGAACTGCTCGTCCTCGATGTCTTTCTGCAAGTTCTCAGACAGCTCTTCGCGGGCCTGCCGGCCGGCCTTGGTCATCGTGCCTCGCGTCTGACAGGTTATTTGGGCCATCCGATCATAGCGTGTGTCATGCTGCGCTAGATGTCAGACGCGCGGCCGCTACCCGTGACGGCGACCATGCTCGAGAACCGACGAGTTCGTGGACGATGTCCCGGAAGGCCTGGATTCCTAAGCTGCCGCCAGCGCTCCGAACCTGGAGGGGTCGAACTCGATGTCGGCGGTGATCTCGGCTAGCCAGGCTGGCCCTCAACGCTGCCCTGGGCGGAACTTGGCGGTGGCCATCCCGTAGGCAGCACCGTTGATGACCTCCGCGCAGATGTGAACCGATCGGCGGTAGAGGACGAACTGCTTCATGCTCGTTGGCGATTCACGAGCGGCCCGGTGGGCGGGGCTGAAGGACCTGACCTAATGAGTGCTAGTGGGTCGGCCGTCCGGCAGACTCACGTCCGGTAGCCGCTGGCAGGTGAGCACTCGTCCCGCCTGGACGTTGAGTCCTGGGGAGAGATTGTGCCCCTGCTGGTTGGCCGGGAGAGTTGATCGCTCACTAGGGCACCATCCCTTCTGCAGCCCTGACCGATGGGGTTGTGACCTCTCGGTCCCGGTGGGTGCATGGCCATGATCGCGAGCCGCTTGACGGCCACCATCAGTGTTGCCAGCCCCGCCGGGCCGAGGCCGCTTAACCGGCATTAGGAACATGCCCCTTCGAGGGCCGATTAGTGAGCTTCCGGCGGGCGTCCTCATCACCGAGCAGGTCCTTCATGACTGGAGAAGGAGCACTGCGCGCGTGTTCGTAGGATGGGACTGGGCGACCGGGTCGCACGACGTGACCGTGATCGACAGCGCTGGGGCCAGGACGGACAGGTGGGCGCTGGCCCACACCGAGGCCGGGGTCCTCAGCACGTTGGCCCGCCTGCGCCGGCACGGCGGCCCCGCCGATCTGCCGGTGGTCATCGAGGCCACCCGTGGTCTGGTCGTCGACCGTCTGCTGGCCGCCGGCCACCCCGTGTTTCCCGTGCACCCCAACGCCTTCAACGCCGTCCGCCCCCGTTGGGGCGCGGCCAGGGCCAAAAGCGACCCCGGCGACTCGTTCAAGCTGGCCGACTACCTGCGTACCGACGGCCACCAACTGCGCATGTTGACCCCAACCGACCCTGCCACCCTGGAGCTGCAGGCCCTGACCCGGCAACGTGCCGACCACATCGAGGCCCGCATCAGCGCCGTCAACCAGCTCGCCGCGCTGCTCGACGAGCATTGGCCCGGAGGTAAGGCGGTGTTCGCCAGCCTGGACAGTGACATCGCTCTGTCGTTTCTGGACCGCTACCCCACCCCCGAGGCCGCCGCCACGCTCACCGCCGGCCGTCTGGAGGCGTTCTGCAAGCGGCAGGGCTACTCCGGCAAACGCCCCGGCAGCGTGCTTATCGAGCGGCTGCGCGCTGCCCCCACCGCCGCCTCCCGGCTCGGGCAGTCGATCGTCGCCCGGCTCGTCGGCGTCCAGCTCGTGCTGGTCAAGGCGATCCGCACGACCATCCGCGTGCTGGACACCGCTATCGCCGACGCCGTCAAGGCTCACCCCTACGCACCGCTGTTGGCCAACCTGCCCCGCATCGGCACCATCAACCTCGGCCAGATCGTCGGCGAGATCGGCCCCATGCTCGAACGCGCTACCACCTGCGCGCAACTGGCCGCCGAGACCGGGGCCGCGCCGGTCACCAAGGAGTCCGGCAAACATCGCGCGGTCACCTTCCGGTGGGCGGTCAACCGTCGCGCCCGCCAAGCCCTGATGACATTCGCCGACAACAGCCGACACAGCAGCGACTGGGCCGCCAGGATCTACGACGACGCACGGGCACGGGGCAAACGCCACCCCCACGCGGTCCGCATCCTCGCCCGCGCCTGGCTGCGCATCATGTGGGCCTGCTGGCGCGACAAAACCTGCTACGACCCCGCCATCCATCAAGCCACCAGAAAGATCAACAAGGAGAGGGGTTGACTTAGGAAACTGATGGGATGTCGTGCCCGCTGTGGTGTGGCGTGAGCACTGATTCATTAGGTCGCTGATGGTTCTCCCGCTGGCTGCGTGGTGTGATCGACGACGAGGATGGGAGATGCGTTGCTGTTCGTGGGGGATGACTGGGCTGAGGATCATCATGACGTTGAGTTGATGGACGCCTCCGGGCGGCGGTTGGCCAAGGCCCGGTTGCCTGAGGGGGTGGCAGGCATCGCCCGGTTGCACGCGATGATCGCCGAGCAACTCGGTGCGGACACCGACGAAGCGCAGGTGGTGGTCGGGATCGAGACTGACCGGGGGCTGTGGGTGGCGGCGTTGGTCGCCGCGGGGTACAGGGTGTTCGCGGTCAACCCGTTGCAGGCGGCCCGCTACCGGGAACGGCACAGTGTGTCGGGCGCGAAGAGTGATGCCGGTGACGCGCACATGCTGGCGGACATGGTGCGCACCGACTCCCATCAGCTGCGCCCGGTGGCCGGGGACACCGCCGGTGCTGAGGCGGTGAAGGTGGTGACCCGGGCGCACAAGACGTTGATCTGGGAGCGAACCCGCCACACCCAGCGGTTGCGCCACGCCCTGCGAGAGTACTTCCCGGCGGCGCTGGCGGCGTTCGAGGATCTGGATGCCCCCGACACCCTGGAGTTGCTGGCCAAGGCACCGGACCCGGCCTCGGCGGCGAAGCTGACGATCACTCAGATCACCGCCGCGCTCACGCGGTCCCGCCGTCGCGACATTCCGGAGAAGGCCGCTCGGATCCAGGCCGTGCCGCGCGCCGAGCACGTGGGCCGACCCGCGGTCATCACGACCGCGTACGCGGCCACGACGCGGTCCGCCGTCGCGGTGCTGACCACTCTGCAAGAACAGGTCACGACCCTGCAAGGGCAGGTCGATGCGCATTTTGGCCGGCACCCGGACGCTGAGATCATCCTGTCCCAGCCCGGGCTGGGACCGATCCTCGGTGCCCGGGTGCTCGCCGAGTTCGGGGATGACCCGCACCGCTACGCCGACGCGAAGTCCCGCAAGAACTACGCCGCCACCAGCCCGATCACCCGCGCCTCCGGCAAGAAGAAAGTCGTCCTCGCCCGGTTTATCCACAATGACCGGCTCATCGACGCCCTCATGACCCAAGCCTTCAGCGCGCTCAACGCCTCCCCCGGCGCCCGCGCCTACTACGACCAGCACAAAGAGCGCGGCACCGGACACAACGCCGCGCTGCGCCAACTCGCCAACCGGCTCGTCGGCATCCTCCACGGCTGCCTGAAGACCCGCACCCACTACGACGAAGTGACCGCCTGGCCGCAACGCGTTGAGAAGGCTGCCGCTTGACATCCAAGCTCCTGGGATGTCTCTCCCCGCTCACCGGGCGTCCACGTCATTAACTAGCGGGGCTGCGCGCCAGCCCGACGAGACATGTCGTGGTCGGCTTCCGGTGTATGACGACGCCGACACAGGGCGGCCCGACCTCACCGTGAGTGTGCTGGTGAACCCCTCCGAAGACCCTCATGATCGTGGTTTGTG
>JBOHFJ010000375.1:0-4685 GCA_050699655.1 Pseudonocardiaceae bacterium | reverse complement strand
CGAAGACCTGGCCGGAATGTCCGGCCAGGTCTCAGGTCAGCCACCATGGCGCGACCGCTCTGAGAAAGCGCCGCTGCCGCTCGTCCGTCAGTTTCACAAAGTCCCGGGCGAACGCCGACTCCCGCGCGTACGTTGGGCTCACAGTTGAGATGGGTCTTCGATGACGGCTTCCAAATAGGCGAGAAAATCCTCGCCAGAACCAAACCCCCGACCCGGGGCACCGGCAGCCCTTTCTTCATCGATCTCACGTTCCTTCGCTTGCCACTCTGGTGTCCAGAACCAGGCCTGGTCGGGATCGATCGCATGTACCTTGGCCATGGGTCGACCAGCACGAGCCAAGATCACGATCTCCCCGCCGTGCTCAACGGCCGCAACCTCTTCAGGAGTAAGGACGAGCCCCCCTCGAGACTCGGGCGGTAGCTCATGGGCATGCGCGGCAGTCACGATGCCGTGGTAGAGCAGACATGGCATGGGCAAGGCAGAAACTTGGCGCGGATCACCTCTCGTCTCGCAGCGTGATCGCGTCGGTCGGGCAGATCTCCACGCACTCGCCGCAGGAGGTGCAGCGCGCCGCGATGACCACCGGGCGCTGGGGCGCGGGGCGCAGCGCGTATTCCGGGCAGGTGCGCAGGCACGCACCGCACGCGGTGCACGCTGAGCTGATCGACAGCGCGCTCGGTGGGGCGGCGAGTGCGGCGACCGCGACTGTGACGTGCTCGCCGCGCAGCTTGGGCACGATCAGCGATCCGCCGCCGAGGTCGCGGGCCGCGAGCAGAGCGGCGGCCTCGGCGACGCTGCGGGTGCCGACGTGGCCGCGGACCGGCTCACTGGGATTCGGCACGTCCACCGCGTCGAGTGCAGCCGCCGAATAGCAGTGCAGTGGCGCCCCGTGTTCCTCGATCACGGCGCACAGTCCCGGCTCGTCGCGGCGGCGGTCGATGGTGCCGAACGCGGTGATCTCACTGAGGTCCACCACGGCCGACCGGAGCGCCGACCACACCGCCGCCGCGCGCACCCCGCGAGACGACCCGAGGCCGACCACGACCAAACCAATGGCTCGACCCCGCGAGCGGGTCTCGCGGTTCAACGCCATCCCCAGAGCAGCAGCACCGGGTTGGTCGCGGCCAGCCGTACTGACCCGTCGGGTAGCTCCGCGAACCGCGACGCCGCCAGCTGCACCCCGTCGACCTGGTGGCCCGCCTCCCGCAGTGCCACGCGGCAGGGCGCGAGACGGTCCAGCGCGGCCAGCGCGACCACCACGCGGGGGCAGGCCCGCGCCGCGGCCGCCACCACATCCGGCCCTCCCCCACCGACGAACACCGCGTCGGGTTCGGGCAATCCGCGCAGCACGGCCGGCGCCTGCCCCTCGACCAGCCGGACGTCCACCCGGTGCGCGCTCGCGTTGGCCACCAGCCGCGCGCACTGCGCCCGGTCCCGCTCGACGGCGACCACGGCGGCCCCGAGCCGCGCGCATTCCACCCCGACCGAGCCCGACCCCGCACCCAGATCCCACACCAACCGACCCGGCCCCGGGGCCAGCCGCGCCAGGGCCAGCGCCCGGACCTCCAACTTGGTGATCATCCCGTCTCGGTGGGAGAATTCCGCCTCGTCCAGCGCCCACCCGGCCGCCGGAGGCACCGGCGGGCCACCGGCGATCCAGCCCCGAGCGGGCACCGCGTGCTCCTCGGCCAGGCACAGCACGACATGCGGATCGCGAACCGGCCCACTGGTGAAGCGTCGCACCCGTTCCTCGGGCCCCCCGAGATCCTCGGCGACCAGCACGGTGCGCCGCCAGCCGACCAACCCGGCAATGATCTCCACGGCCCCCGTCCCCGGTCCCGCCAGCACGGCGACCGCCGGATGCGCCCGGCACATGTTGAGCGCACCGCGCAGCGACCTGCCGTGCGCCGAGACCACGGCGACGTCGTCCCAGGACCGGCCCAGCAACGCGAACGCCCGCGCCACGCTGGAGCGGGCCGGCAGCACCACCGGCCGCAGGCCGCGCTCGCGCAGCACCCGCACGATGCCGAAGAACCCGGGATCGCCGCTGGCCAGCACCACGACGGGTGAGGTGCCCGCCAGCCCGTCCAGCCCGTCCAGCCCGTCCAGCCCGTCCAGCTCGGCGGGCCCGAGCACGGCAGCGCCGACAGGCACCGATACGGCGGCAAGCTGGTGCGGCGCGCCCACCACCACCCGCGCACCCGCCAGGGCTTGCACCGCGGCGGGCGGCAGCGCGACGCCGTCCAGGCCGACCACGGTGACACCCATTCAACCCAGCCCAGCTCGGTCAACCCAGCCTGGCTCGGTCGCGGCCACTACTCGCTGGCCGGTGAAGTCCACCATCGCCGCCTCTGCCCGTAATGGGGCCCGCGGCGGATTCCCGACCTCGGCGCTGAAGCGGCGCAGCGTGTCAGCCACCCGGGCGCAGACGTCATCCCCGCAGGCTCGCAGCATCCCGCTGGCCTCCCAGACCTCATAGGCTCGCCGGGCGGTCGGGGCGCCGCGGATCTCCGCGATGTCCGCCGGGCCACCGCCGTGCGCGGCGGTGATCTCCGCCAGCAGCCCGGTGTCCACCTTGGACCGAGTGTAGTGGGTCATCAGGATCCCGGAAGCCAGCTTCGTCAGCTTGCCGATCATGCCGACGAACACCACCTCGGCCAGCTGGTGCTCCACCGCGCGGCGCAGCGCCGCCCCCGTGAAGTCACCCACCTCCACGAACGCCACCGGTGGCAGGTCCGTCAGCAACCGCATCGCGGCCCGCTCAGTACGCCCACCCGTGGCCAGCACCAGCGTCGACACCCGCTGGGCGGCCATCACCGCCACCGCCTGCTCCACCGAGGCCCGCCAGGAGGCGGTCGAGAACGGGCGCACGATCCCGGTGGTGCCCAGGATGGAGATCCCACCCTCAATGCCCAGCCGGCGGTTGGTGGTCTTGCGCGCCATCCGCTCCCCACCGGGCACACTGATCGTCACATCGACACCCCGCCCACCGGCTGCCTCCCGCACCGCGTCACTGATCATCCGCCGGGGTACCGGGTTGATCGCGGGCTGGCCGACCGGCAATCCCAGCCCGGCCCGGGTGACCGTCCCCACTCCGTCGCCGCCATGGAGCACGACCTCGCCGTCGCCACGCCAGGCGACAGTCACCGTCAGGTGCGCGCCGTGTGTGACGTCCGGATCGTCACCGGCGTCCTTGACCACCACGGCGGTGGCGCTGCCCTGGGCACAACGCAGCGAGTGGACGGTGAAGGTGTGCCGATCCCCCGACGGGAACGGGACGCTCACCGCAGTCAACCGGGTGCCGCTCAGCGCCGCCACCGCGGCTTTGGCCGCCGCCGCCGAGCAGGCACCGGTGCTGAACCCGGTGCGCAGCGCGTGCGGGCGCAGCGTCGCGGTCCTCGGCAGGCCTGGCTCGCGCAGCGGCGGGCCTGGCTCGCGCGGCAGTGGACCACCGCTCACAGCTGCGCTCCTCTGCCGGCGCGCGGCGGCAGGACCACCACCGTCGACAGGTAAGCGGCCGCGTCGGTGCGCGCCAGCGGGGTGATCCGTTCCTCGGCGGTGCCGAGATGCTCGGCGCACCAGGCGCGGTCCAGCGCACCCGCGGCGGCGACCCGCGCGCGCAGCGCCGCCAACCGGCGGCCACCCTTGTAGGCGACCACCGTCCCACCCCGGGCCAGCGCATCATCCAAGACAACGAGGTCGCCCGATAGCGGGAGCAGGGTGAGTGGCTCGGTTCCCTCGACCAGGGTCAGGCCGGCGGCGCTGGCGGCGGCCTGCATCGCGGTGATGCCCGGCACGGTGCGGATCCGGACGCCAGGTAGCAGCTCGCGCACCGTCGCGGAGAGATAACCGAAGGTGGAGTACACCGACGGGTCACCGAGGGTGGCGAAGGCGGCGCTGCCACCGTGCGCACGCAGGTGCGCCACCACCCGCGCGGCGGCCGCGTCCCAGCAGTCGTGGCGCCGCCGCTGCGACCCGGCGACGGCGTCGCTCAGCGCGAACACCAGCCGCTCCAGCCGGTCGTGGGTCAGGTGCGCCCGCACGAGCGCCTCGGCCCGCCCCGGCCCGCCGGGGGCCATCACCGGCACGAACACCCGCCCGGCGCGGCACAGCTCGCGCACCGCAGCGACGGTCAGCAGGTCCGGATCGCCCGGACCCACTCCGACCCCGACCAGCTCCGCGGTTTCCATCCGACCCATGTCCGATGCGCCCGTCACAACCCGCCCTTCACGCAGCTCGCCACGAAGCGTGCCACCGCTGCTGGGTCACCGACCGGGTGGGTGTGCAGGAACGATGCATGCACTCCACCCTGAACGAACCCCTCGGGCTGTGCTCCCGTCCAGCCCCAGGCGGGCTCCCCCGCCCGGGGCGTGACGCTGGTGCGGTGGAACTCGTGACCGCGCACCCGTTCACCCGGGCGGTGCAGCACCGACTCGCGCAGCGCTACCGCGTCGCGGTAGCCCAGCACCAGGTGCCCGGTCATCGTCGCCTCGGCGTCGAGCACCCCGCACATCGGCGCGCCATCCACCGAGCGGCACAGATACAGCAGCCCGCCGCACTCGGCGTGCACCGGCGCCCCGCGCCGGGCCAGGGCGGCGACCTCGGCGCGCAGCGCCCCGTTGGCCGACAGCGCCTCGGCGTGGCACTCCGGGAACCCGCCGGGCAGCACCAGGCCCGCCGTGCCC
>JBOHFJ010000374.1:0-4705 GCA_050699655.1 Pseudonocardiaceae bacterium | reverse complement strand
CGGCGAGCTCGCTCGTCAGCTCAGCTGGGCCGACGAACCGGTTCGTCTCTACCATTACCGTGATCGCGACGGCAACGAAGTCGATGCGGTTCTTGAGCGCGCCTCTGGCGAGGTGGTCGCCGTGGAGATAAAAGCAGCCGAGACAGTTCGCAGCGAAGACTTCCGTGGCATCCAACATTTGCGACGTCGGCTCGGGGAC
This sequence comes from Pseudonocardiaceae bacterium, assembly GCA_050699655.1. Classification (GTDB taxonomy): domain Bacteria; phylum Actinomycetota; class Actinomycetes; order Mycobacteriales; family Pseudonocardiaceae. Next base: position 4,506 of record JBOHFJ010000374.1, on the reverse strand, counting down.
CAGCTGCTTGCGGGCTTCGTGCTTTACGCCGGCCGGCAAAAGCTGCCTTTCGGCGAGCGCCTCTGCGCCCTTCCGATTTCCGCGTTATGGACCACTCAAAACCTCGATGCCAGCGGCAACAGCTCGACCACATAAGGCCGGTGGGCCGGTCGGGCGTCACGCACCGCACAGTCGAGCCTCACCCGGTTGACCGAGTTCTGATCGTGACGTCCTGAGCGGCCAGGACGTCAGACTGCCGGTGCCGGTGCCGGTGCCGGCGTAAGCTGCCCTAGACGTGCGATCAGGTGAGGCCGAGCAAGGTCCTCGACGACGAGCTGGGTGTGCCCGTCCCCGTTCGAGGGCGATTCCTCATCGGGGGATGTTGAGCTGGTCGCACCGGAGGGCTAGTTCGCCGGCACAGATGTCGCGGTACGTGACTAAGCCGCTGTCGATGACCTGCTTGACCGTGTTCAGGGTGATGAATACTGGCGGCAGTAGTACCGCGCGCACCGTGCGGTGTCCGATGGGATCAGTCACGGTCATCGATGCGATGTTGTCGGCGGCCGCGCGGTCGTTTCTCGCGAGCGCGCCGGCGAGCGTCGCCGCTGCCGTGGCTTGTTGTGCGGGGGATATGAACACTGTCATGAACTGGTCACCGCGCAGGATCGCCTCGAGGGCTTCCGGGGTGGCGCCCATGCCTGTCACTCGGACTTTCCCGTTCAGCCCTTTCTTTCGTAGTACAGCGATCACCGCGCCGGCCATGCCGTCGTTGGTCGCCAGCACACCGTCCACGTGGCCACCGTTGGCGGTGAGGAGCCGCTCGAACACCGCACCGGCGCTCTGGCTGTCGGTGGCGGATGCGCGGGCCACCAGCCGGTAGGCGCCGGTGTCGTAACGCGGCTGAAGGACGTTGCCCGCGCCCTGGGCGAGCGAGGGCGTCGTGGGGTCGGCCGGTGGGCCATCGATCTCGATGATGGCGGTGCCCCGCGCCCGCGCCCCCCGGATGCCCAGCGTCAGCCCGCGACCCTGCAGGTCACCGACCTTGCGAGGATCGAAGGAGATGGCGTAGTCGCAGCAGCCCCCGAGGGGCAGCCGGTCGTCGGCGTAGTTGATGGTGGGGATGCGCCGCGCGGTGGCCTTGCGCGCGACAGCCGCGCCGATCTGACTGTTCGGCGCGGCGATGACCAGCACCTTGACCCCATTGTTGATCATACGGTCGGCGATCGCGGCGAACTGTGTCGCGTCGCCCTCACTGTTTTCAACGTCGGGCTCCAAGCCCGCAGCGGCCATGGCGTCGTTCAGCAGCGGCTGGTCGACCTCTTCCCACCGTATCGAGGCCGCGGGATCCGATACAATGACACCGACCTTGATGCCGGGGCGGGCGGAATCCTCGATTCCATGGTGGGAGAAATCCCCGCCACCGGTGCATCCTGTGATGGTGAGCACAGCGGCGAGCGCGGCCAGGCTGGTTCTGAGACCCATGGTGTAAGTTTCCGCTTCCGTGGGAGATGCTTCGGGGGGAAACAGTGAGCCGAGTGACGCTGGGCGGGATCAAAACCGCCTCGCCACCACGCGGCCTGGCGATCGTGTTCCTCGTCTTTTTTCTGGTCTTGTTCCTCGTCGGGGGATGTACGTCCCGGAGCAGGACGGAAGGCTACGGCACGCTTCCCGTGGGTGCCGCGCTGCCCTCGGAAAAGGAATGCGCCGCGAGAATCCAGCGAGGCCAGCGGGAACCACGGCCGGAGAACACCTTAGCCAACCATGTCGTTCCCGGTCAGGTGGTAATGCCGGTGTGGGATGACTTCACCGAGCAAGCCAACCGCCAGTTCGTGCCCCGCATCGACGGCGCATTCACCGGCACCACCGGGGAGATCCTCGCCTGGGGTGCCTGCAAGTGGGGCTTGGACGCCGACCTCGTCCGGGCGGTCGCGGTCCAGGAGAGCCACTGGCGGCAAAGCACCCTCGGCGACGAATCGGACAACGCCAAAGACTGTGTCGGCGGCGCGAAACCGCCCTGCCCGACGAGCTTCGGGATCCTACAGCTCAAGCACACCTACCTGCCCGGCTCCTACCCGCTGTCCCAGCGCAGCACCGCGTTCACCGTCGACTACTACGGCGCGCGCACCCGGGCCTGCTACGAAGGCTGGGTCACCTACCTCGGCGGCGACTACGGCCCCGGTGATATCTGGGACTGCGTGGGCTGGCACTGGTCGGGCCAATGGAAAGACCCCGGCGCACAGCGCTACATCCACCGAGTACGGCACTATCTCGACACCAAACCCTGGCTGGACTGGACCGAGCCACGACAGGCCGCCGCGGGCCTCACGGGCCGGTCAAAAACTTGGTGACGGCCGCGCGGGCCGCTGGGCCGTTGCCGGTGTTCTGGGTGATGTGTCCCGAGCCGGGGATGACGACGAGGCGGCCGTGGGGGGCGTGGCTGGCCTCCCGCTGGGCCCACCCCAGAGGGGTGACCAGGTCGTGGTCACCGGCCAGCAGCAGCGTCGGCACCGGTGGCAGGTCAGATCCGGAGGGGAACGCCACCACCGGGGTGGCTGGCCACTGCTGGCAGGGCAGCACGGATGCGTTGCCAGCCGCGGTGGCCCGGTCGTAGGGGAACACCGCCGCGTCCGACAGCGCGGCGACCGCCTTCGCGGTAGCCCCGGCCCGGCCGGGCACCGGGGTGTCGGCGCCGCCCCAGGGCCCGAGCATGTCCTCACACACGGTAGTCACATACAGGCCCTGGCTGAACTTGTTGGCCGTGGTGGGCGGACCCTGGTGCCCGGCGGCGATGATGGCGTCGAGCTTGGTGTCATCACCCCGAGCGGCCTGGTGCAGCGCGGCCGGGATGCCGGTCAGCTGGGGCTTGCCCACGGTCAGCTGACTGAGAGTGTCGAGCAACTGGGGGCCATTATGCTGGCGGCGAACCACCTCGGAAAGGTCCCGCACCGGGTCGGTGGCACACCCATTTTCCTGGCAGACCATGCGCAGCACGACCGCGGTGCGGCCGAAGACGGCGATCTGCAGCGGATCCACGCCGTCCTGCGGCACGATCGAGTCCAGCACCAACCGCGACACCCGGTCGGGATGGGTGATCGCGTAGCGTTCGGCGACGAAGGTGCCGTAGGAGGCACCGTCAAGGGTGAGCGTGTCCGCCCGCAACGCCTGGCGCAGCGTGTCCAGGTCAGCGACGGTGTCGGCGGTGGTGTAAAACCGCCGGTCATCGCCGAGGGATTGGGCGCACGCCTGCACGGCGCTGGGCGGAGGGACAGCCTGATCCGAGCTGCTCATCGCCCGCTGTAGTTGCGGGCAGCGCAGCGCGCCGGTGCCGGTACCGCGCGCGGAGAACAACACCAGCCGGTAGTCCCGCAGCACCGCCGGGTCGAATTGGCGGGCGATCACAGCGGTCAACCCCACCCCCGGCTCCCCCGGGCCGCCGACCAGCCACACCAGCACACCGCGCGGCGCGGTGGTGTTGTCGGCCATCGCGACCCGCAGCGAGAGCCGCCCGGGCCGCTGGGGACCCGCCCGCAACCCGGCATGATCCAACGGCACGGACAGCGTAGCGCAACTGAACGTGACACCCCCAGGACCGTGGTACAGACCACCGGCACCGGGCGCGGTGGCCCCCAGCGCGGCCGGTGCGCAGGAGTGGACACCAGCCAGCGCCGGGGCCGGCGCGGACACCGATCCCCGAGGCTGCGTGCCGCAGCCGCCCACACCGGCACCGATCAGCAAGGCCGCTACCACCACAGCGCGCCCGCCTGGAGTACTCCCGAGCTTCCGGCCCAACCCCAGCGACATCCCCAGCCCCCTCGCCTACTCCAGCACCTTCACCAACACAACAAATTCCAAGTCGTCGCGTTTCGGGACTCCGAAACGCTCGTCACCATAGGAAAACGGAACTCGCTCACCGTTCGGTACGTAACCACGCCGTTCGTACCAAGCAATGACGTCGTCTCTTAGATGGAACCAGCATGCGGATCTCGTTCACTCCGAATTTGTCGCGGCAGACCCGCTCCGCCTCACGAATGATCGCCCTACCGATGCCTCGGTCTTGTAGCTCGGGCCGCACCGCGAGCATACCCAGCCCAGCGAAACTCCCCCGTTTCGTCAGCTCAACACAGCCCGCAAGGTCAAGGCCGATCTCGACGAGCATGATGATGCTCTCACCTGCGGCCAAGACTTCCTCGACCGCCTCGGCATCTGTTCGCCGCACACCAACGAGATGAGCCTCGGTTGTCCAGCCGCCGAGGCCTTCGCCCCGGTAGGCCGCAGCGGTCAATGACACGATGCCGTCAGCATCGGCACGCGTGGCACGACGAAATCGAATCAGCCCAGTAGTGTCAGTTCGCCCGCGCGGGACCATAGTCCCATCGTCGCATCGGCCGATGACCTGGGCCTCGGCGGCGGCTAGATCCGGCGGACGTCGGGCCGCTGCGCACATCGCGTCGGCTCTGGCGTATCTTGCCCTTGGTTTTTCATCGAGACGGTGGATCACACCGATGAGCAGCAGCCCCCTATGAGGTG
>JBOHFJ010000373.1:0-4735 GCA_050699655.1 Pseudonocardiaceae bacterium | reverse complement strand
GGCCGCGCCGTGCGCGGTGAGCACGGTGACTGATTCGCCCTGCGGCGAGCGCGCGGCCAGCGAGTCGCCCGCTATCTGCTGGTCGGTGAGGTAATCGCAGAAGCCGAGCACGCCGGCCGGGCCGCCGTCGGCGCCAGGCAGTCGATCAGCGTACCGGGCGGCGGCATCGAACAGCGCGAGCACCGCGTCAAGGTCCCGATCGGCCTGTACACCAGCCGGGCCGCCGCGCGCCGCGGTGGCCGCCCAGCGCCGCGCGAGCCCACTGGCCTGCCAGATCCCCCACAGCACTTTCTCGGCGCGGTCCCCCCGCCGGGCCGCCCGCGCGGCGCCGGCCAGCAAGCTCGCCAGCCTCCTGGCTGGCGCCGCGGTCCGATCATCGAGCCCCTCCAGCGCGCGGCACCCGCCCCGGTCCGACTCGCCGTCCGGGCGCAAAGCGTCGACCAGCAACACGCCGCTGCCGCGGGTGCCGCTGTTCCCGCCACCTTGGGCAAGGAGCTCGCGGCGGCGCAGCTCTCGGCGCAGCCGGCGCAACGCCAGCGGGTCAGCCCCGCCCAGCGGGGAGCTCAGCAGCGCGAGGGCCGTCTCCTCGTCCAGGGCCGCGGGGCGTGCCGCGCAGCGCAACACCGCGAGCATCGGCAACACCGCGCCCTGACGGGCCACGGGCAGCTCCTCGCGCGGCGCTGCCACCGGCACTCCCGCCGCGAGCAGCGCCCGGCGCAGCACCGGCAGCGCCCGCGCGGTGGAGCGCACCAGCACCGCCATGTCCGACCAGGCCACCCCGTCCAGCAGGTGCGCGCGACGGAGCTGATCAGCCACCCAGGACGCCTCAGCCGCGGCGGAGCCGAACACCCGGATGGTGACTTCCCCACCAGGCTGCTCCCCCGCTGGGTCGTGCAGCTCGGCACGCCGGCCAGGCAACCGGCTGGCCAGCCGGGATGCCGCGACCCGCACCGCCGGAGCCATCCGGTGCCCGGTGCGCAACCGGACCAGCGCGGACCCGTTGGCGGTGAGCAGGCCAGGATCCGCGCCGCGGAAGGCGAAGACCACCTGGTCCGGGTCGCCGAGGAGCAGCAGCTCGCGGGCGCTCGCGCCGAGCTGGGTCACCAGCCTGGCCTGCAGCGGGTCGAGGTGCTGGGCATCGTCGACGATCAGGTGGCGCACCCGGTCGGATTCCCGGCGCAGCACCTCGGCGTCGGTGTCGAGCACCAGCAGCGCGGCGGACACCAGCTCAGCGGCGTCCAGCGCGGGCGCGGTGGCTTGTGGAGCGGCGGTGCCCACCGACCCACGCAGCAGCATCACCTGCTCGTATTCGCGGAAGAAGCGCCCGGCGGCCACCCACTCCTCGCGCCCGCGGCGACGGCCCAGCGCGATGAGATCCTCCGGCGCCAGCCCGCGTTCCGCGGCGCGCATCAGCAGATCCCGTAGCTGGGCGGCGAAGGCCGGCAGGCCCAGCGTCGGACGCAGCCGCGCCGGCCAGCCCCGGCCACCGGCCGCGCACTGTCCCGCGAGCAGCTCCCGGATCACCACATCCTGCTCGGGACCGGACAGCAACCGGGGCGGGGGCAGATCCCGCAGCGACGCCTGCAGCCGCAGCACGGCGAAGGCGTAGGAGTGCACCGTGCGCACCAGCGGTTCTCGCACCGTGGGCGTGACACCCTGCGCGGTGAGCCGCTCCACGATGCGTTCCCGCAGGTCGACGGCCGCCCGGCGGCTGGAGGTGAGCACCAGCACCCGCTCGGGGTCCACCCCGCGTCGCAACACCCGCTCGGCGACGGTGTGCGCCACGAGGGTGGTCTTACCGGTCCCCGGGCCGCCCAACACTCGCAGCGGCCCACCGCCGTGCTCCAGCACTCGGCGGGCGTCGGGGCACCAGGCGGCGGCGCATGGCGCCGCGGTGACGGAACGAACCAGGACGGGCACGCTGCGCATGCAACCACGCCACCCTGACAGTCCGCGGCGCGGGAGGATGGCGGCGATGAACGTCGAGGATCTGGAGCGGGTGCGCGGCGTGATCGCGGCTATCCCAGCGGGCTCGGTGCTGGCCTACGGAGAGGTCGCGGCCCGCGCCGGACTACCGGGCCGGGCCCGGCTGGTGGGCCGGATCCTCGCCGAGGACGGCCACGACCTGCCCTGGCACCGGGTGCTGCGCGCCGACGGCACCCCAGCGCCACACCTCGCCGCCGAGCAGCTGGCCCGGCTGCGCGCCGAAGGTGTGCTGGCCGAACACGGGCGAGTCTCGATGCGCCGCTACCGCGCTAGCTACCGGCTGGCGGGCCCGCAGCCGTAACGCACCGCGGTGCCCTCAAACCGTCGGGTCAGGCCGAAGTCAGACAGATAGGCATATTCCGCCTGGCCAGCTCAGGAGCCAGCGGTTTCAGCGCGACGGTCCGCCCGAGACTCAGGTGCCTTGCCCGGTATACGACACCTCCGCCGCCACGGCCGATCAGCGCGTCGATGCGATACCCGGCGATCTGACTACCGGCGACGAAAGGGACCACCCGCGCGCTCCCTCCATCAACACCCAGCCCGCAGCTACTGGCACCCAATTCCATGATCATCAAAGACCGCCGAAACCGGAAACCCGTGACGGGCCTCTACCCTGGGGAGGTGCCCCAGGGGTGGCCGCTGACCGGGCGGGCCGAGGAGTTGACTCGGATCGGTGGGCTGACCCGTCCCCGGGATGGGCCGGCGGGTGTGGTGCTGGCTGGGGCGGCGGGGGTGGGCAAGACCCGGCTGGCCCGGGAGGCGCTGGCGGCGGCGGAGCGGCGCGGCGCGCTGACCCGGTGGGCGGTGGCGACGGCCTCGGCACGAGTGCTGCCGCTGGGGGCGTTCGCCGCGACGCTGGGGGTGGTCGGTCCGGATCCAGCTCGGCTGATGCGTCAGGCGAGCGAAGCGCTGGTGGCCGGTGCGGGGCGCGCGGGCGTGGTCGTCGGGGTGGACGACGGGCATCTGCTGGATGAGCTGTCCGCGACGCTGGTGCACCAGCTGGTGCTGCGCCGGGCGGCGAGTGTGGTGCTCACGCTGCGGACTGGGGAGAGCGCGCCGGACGCGGTGACGGCGTTGTGGAAGGACGGGCATCTGCCTCGGCTGGAGCTGCGCCCGCTGTCACCGGAGGAGACGGCGACCTTGGTGGAGGCCAGACTGGGTGGGCCGGTGGACAGCGCCTCCGCGCGGCGGTTGTGGTCCATCACCCGGGGCAATGCGCTGTATTTGCGGCAGTTGGTCGATGGCGAGCTGGAATCGAGTCGGTTGCACCAAGTCGCTGGGGTGTGGCGATGGACGGGCGAGCCGGAGCTGTCACCGGGGCTGGTGGAGCTGGTGTCGGCCCGGATCGGTCAGCTGCCGCAGGCGCAGCGCGACGTCGTGGAGGTGCTGACGTTCGGCGAGCCGCTGGGGGTGGCACTGCTGGCGGAGCTGACCGATCCGGTGGCGGTGGAGCAGGCGGAAGCCCAGGGGCTGGTCGAGGTGTACCCCGACGGGCGGCGGTTGCAGGCCCGGCTGGCCCACCCGCTCTACGGCGAGGTGCAGCGTGCGCAGATCGGTACCCTGCACGCTCGGCGGCTGCGGGGCCGGATCGCGCAGGCGCTGGGCGCTACCGGCGCGCGGCGGGCCGATGACACCCTGCGCCGCGCGGTGTTGATGCTGGACTCCGACCTGCAACCGGATCCGGTGTTGCTCACCGACGCCGCCTGCCGCGCCACCGGACTGGGGGATCTCGCGTTGGCTGCGCGGGTCGCGCGGGCCGCAGTGGCCGCCGGTGGCGGTTTCGAGCCGCAGCTTGTCCTGGGTGACGCGCTGGCCTGGTCTGGCCAGGGAACCGAGGCCGGCACCGTGCTGGCCCCCCTCAGCGCCTCGGCCCGCACCGACGCCCAGCGAGCCCAAGCGGGGATCCGCTGGGCGGCCGTGTTGAACTGGCCACTGGCCCGTCCCGCCGAGGCGCAGGCCGTGCTCGACGCCACCGCGAGCACCATCTCCGATGACGCCGCCGCCCTGGAGCTGGCCGCGCAGCGCTCGGTTCACGATGCCTTTGCCGGGCAGACCGCCCAAGCCGCCGAGGCGGCCACGGGGGTACTCGCCCATCCGCGATGCTCCCCGGCCGCACGGCAGCTGGCCGAGTGGGGTCTGGCGACGGCATGCGGGGGACTCGGGCGCCTCGAAGGAGTCGAGGAAGCCTTGCGGCGGATCGACGCCCGCGCCGAGTCGTTCGAGATCGGCCTGCACCAGGCGGCCGTCGTCGTGTTCTTCTGGCTGCGGGGGCTGTGCCTGGCCGGCCTGCTGGACCAGGCCGATCAAGCCGCGCGGCGCTACCGCGAGCGTTGCCAGGACACCCCCGGACCCACAGATGTGATGACCAGTTTCATGTGCACGGCGGTGGCGTCACACCGCGGCCAGGTCCAGACCGCGGCGCACTGGTGCCGCCAAGCCATCGCGGGAACTCACGGTGCGGACCCCGGTGGCTGGTCGTTCAGCGGGTTAGTGTGTCTCACCAGCGCTCTCGGGATGGCCGGTGACGTGACCTCGGCACGCCAAGCCCTGCTGGAGATGACGGCTGCGCGGCATCCCACATTCGTCTACCTGGAACCAGAAGTGCTGCTCGCCCGGGCGTGGGTGGCCGCCGCCGAGGGCGGGGTCAGCGAGGCAGTCACACTGACCCGGCGGGCGGCCGAGATGGCCGCGTCACAACACCAACCCGCCATGGAGCTGCTCGCGCTGCACACCGCGGTCTGTTTCGGTG
>JBOHFJ010000372.1:0-4735 GCA_050699655.1 Pseudonocardiaceae bacterium | reverse complement strand
CCGAGAAGCCTTCCGGGCGATCCTGGGTGTCCCGACTGATTCCGATTTGGGGTTCGTCAACGCCCGCTCTCGCCGCGCGGCAGTGAAGCTGGACAACGTGAAACGACGAAAGCTCATCCACAACGCCACCACCCTAGGCGTGGGCGCCCTCACCCTGGAGGAACCGGTGACGGCGCTGCTGACACTGCTGGAGGGTGGCGAACCCACCCCGATCCCCGCGCGGGTCGGCGCGACCGACATCGAACAGGTCCACACCGCCACACAAGTGTTCGAGTCGTGGAGCCGCACCTATGGCGGTGGGTTGGTCCGAGGGGCCGTCATAGGCCAGCTGCGCTGGTCGGCTGGCCTGCTGGGGGCCACCTGCCCGGACCGGCTGCGCCCGGAACTGTTCTCAGCGGTCGGCGATCTCGCCAGTGTGGCGGGGTACACGGCTGAGGATGCCAACGCCGATGATGAGGCCTACCGGGTGTTCCGCTTCGCGTTGGCCTGTGCCGAGCGGGCCGAGGACTGGAACCTGCGCGCCGAGATCCTGTCGAACATGACGAAGCAGGCGATCAGGACCGGGCGGCCCGACGACGGCCTCACCCTGGCCGAACTGGCTCTGGTCCGCCCTGACCGACTCACTGCGGCCGTCCGGACACTGCTGCACACCGTCCGAGGGCGCGCGCTGGCCAAGATGCACCGGGTCAACGAGGCGCTGACCGCCATCGGCACCGCTGATGAGCACTTCACGCACGTCACCCTGGACAATGAACCGCCGTTCATGGCCTACTACACCGACGCGCGCCACGCCCACCTCACCGGGATTCCTCTGGTCGACCTGGCGATCCTGGGTCGCGACCCCGGCGAAGCCACCAACCGACTCACCACGGCAATCACCGGGTGCTCCGCCGTCGGCCAAGCCCGCCCCCGGGCGAGATGCCAGGCCACGCTGGCCAGCCTGACGATGGCGACCGGCGACCCGCTCCAGGCCGCAGCCCTCGGGCACGAGGCACTGGACGCCGAGGGCACAATCCGCTCCCACCTCACCGCCAACGAACTGCGCATGCTGGCCCACTACGCCGCCGCCCACCAGCACCTCGACGAGGTCGCCCACCTGCGGCACCGGATCGCCACCCCCGGCGGCCCGTAGGGAGGGCACGGAATCCACCCCAGAAGCCACACTTGAAGTCACCCCCGAAGCCACCCCTTGACATTGACGTGATCACCTGTATGCAGGTCATGCCCTGAGCCGGAAGAGTCACCTCCACGCCGTCACTCTCGCCTCAAAAAATTGGGTGGCGGTGAGTGGTGGCGGCCCCGCTTCTCGGGCGTGACCCTCGCGGGGCCGCCGCCATCCACACGACAGACCGATCGGGGGGAGTACCACTGTGGACCGGGAGCATGCCTCGCGGCGAGTGTGTCCGCGGATGCCGGATCCTCTGTTCGCTACCAAGACTCCGGCTGGCCGCTGGGGCAGCTGCCCCGTAGCGCTTCCTCCTGGCCCTCCTGGTCCAGGCCCTCCTGGCGGCCAGCCGGATACCCGCTGTTCAGGCTGGTGGTCGGAGGTCAGGCAGCGGTTGCGGTGGGCGCGCTGCCCCGATGACGACCGCCTGCACCTGCTGCGACCCGCCGAACTGCCGCACGCCGCCGGGGATCACGCTCAAGCGCTGTGCGGCCAACGAGTGCCCGCTGACGGGCTCACCACTATTAGCGGCCTGTCATGGGCGCTGTGCATCACCTGCGTATGCGGTATTCCCCCCGAGATGTCCGACCCCGACCCGGGGGACATCGCCCCCTGAATCGCTGGCCGGCCACCGGTTGAGCGTCCCCCCGCTTGGCTCCCGGTGGCTGGCCAGCCCCCCAACCCGAGGTGACACCCACCATGCCACGACCGCTGACTTCCGCTTCGGCGATGCTGACCCGAGCTAGCTCCTCACCAGCCCGGCATCGCCGAGCGGGGCCGAGCTGGTGGGCATCGCTGTTCCAGCGCACCGCGACCGAGACGACCACGGTGTGGCAGCTCGCGCGCCGTCTGGAACATGAGGCCATCTGGGCCGAGAAGGAGAAGTGCCGGCGCGCGCTGGCGCGACGCCAGCGGCTCCAACTACCTATCCAGCGAGTCGCGATCCCCATAGCCCGAGGCAGGGCATCATACCACGGCTCATCCCGGATAGGGGTCATTGGTGAAGCCATGGCCGCACGGCCGTGAGGTGGGAGCACCCAGCCTGAACTAGCGGTGATGGGTCGCATCTGCTCGGTTTGTCCAATGCTACCGACGGCAACGCTACACCGCGGCGGCCGGGCACAGTGGGCGCTCCAGCTCCCTACCTGAGCCCCAGTTTGAGCCGGGCGGCGACGGCGTCCCAGACGTAGGAGGCGAGCAGGCTCTTGGGGCCCTCGGGCAGTTCGGTCTCCAGACCGTCGCTGAGCAGCCAGCCGGTGTTGTGCTCGGCCTCGAACGCGCCGCCCTCCCCGACAGCGTTGACCACCAGCAGGTCACAGCCCTTAAGGGCGAACTTGGCGCGGCCGTGGGCGAGCACGTCACCCGTGGCGTCGCCGGTCTCGGCCGCGAAGCCGACCACCACCTGCCCCCGCGGGCGGCGGCGGGCCAGCTCGGCCAGGATGTCCGGGTTGACGACCAGCGACACCGGATCCGGGTCCGACCCGACTTTCTTGATCTTGCTGGGATACGGGGTGGCTGGCCGGAAATCGGCCACCGCCGCGGCCATCACTACCGCGTCGGCCCGCGGCGCCGCCGCGAGCACCGCCTCCCGCAGCTGACCGGCGGTGCCCACCCGCACCATCTCGACTCCGGCCGGATCGGTCAGGCCGGAGGTGTGCGCCGCCACCAGCGTCACCCGGGCACCGCGCTGTGCGGCCACCCGGGCCAGCGCGTAGCCCTGCCGGCCGGAGGACCGGTTGCCCAGATAGCGCACCGGGTCCAGCGGCTCGCGAGTGCCACCCGCGGAGACCACCACGTGCCGGTCGGTGAGGTCGAGCGGCAGGGCATCCGCGCGGCGCAACAGCAGCGTGGCCAGCTCGGCGATCTCGGCGGGCTCCGGCAGCCGGCCAGGGCCAGAGTCGGCACCGGTGAGCCGCCCGGACGCGGGTCGCGCCACGAAGGTTCCTCGGCCGCGCAGCACGGCGACGTTGTGCACCGTGGCGGGATGCTCCCACATCTCGGTGTGCATCGCGGGGACCAGCGCAACCGGGCAACGGGCGGTGAGCAGGGTGGCGCAGAGCAGATCGTCAGCCCGGCCGTGGGCGGCGCGCGCCAGCAAGTCCGCGGTGGCCGGGGCGACCAGCACCAGGTCGGCGGTCTGCCCCAGCCGCACGTGCGCCACCTCGGGGACATCGACGAACACATCCGTGTGCACAGGCAACCCGGACAGGGCCTCCCAGGTCGGGGCGCCGACGAACCGCAGGGCAGCCTCGGTGGGAACGACTCGGACCTGATGGCCCGCCTCGACGAGGCGGCGGAGCACCTCGCAGGCCTTGTAGGCGGCGATGCCGCCCCCGATACCGAGCACGATCCGCCGGGGTGGGTCCGGAGGGAGGTGCCCGGCTGCGGTCATGGAGCTCGCGTCACTGAGCCCGATAGTCACTGAGCTCGATAGTCACTGACCCTCGGTGTGCTCGAGTAGTCCGGCGTGGATCTCGCGCAACGCGATCGACAGCGGCTTCTCCTTCGGCCCTGGCTCGACCAGCGGCCCGACGTACTCCAGCAGGCCCTCCCCGAGCTGCGCGTAGTAGTCGTTGATCTGACGAGCCCGCTTGGCCGCGAAGATGACCAGGGCGTACTTCGAGCTGACCCGGCTCAGCAGGTCGTCGATCGGGGGATTGGTGATGCCCTCAGGGGCAACAGCAATCGAGGGGGCAACCGAGGGTGTGCCCAGCGTGCTCAGTTCGGTGGGAATGCTCACTCAACTGTCTCCAGATGCGTCATCCATCACGGGACTCGGGGCGGCGATGTCCGCCGGCCCGTGCCGACCATCAACGATATCAACTCCCGCGCGGCCCGCTGCACGTCATCGTTGACCACCGCCGCGTCGAATTCCCCGACGGCGTCCAGCTCGTCTTTCGCCACCCGCAACCGGCGCTCGCGCGCCGCGGGATCCTCCGTGCCGCGGTGCGACAGCCGCCCGTGCAGCACCTCCCAGGAGGGCGGCACCAACATCACCAGCAAAGCGTCGGGCATCGCGGCCCGGATCTGCCGAGCACCTTGTACCTCGATCTCCAGCAGGGTGGGCCAGCCAGCGGCCAGCGCTTGGCGTACCGGTGCGGCGGGAGTGCCGTAAAAGTTGCCGGCGTACTCGGCGTGCTCGAGAAACTCGCCGCGCTCGATCATGCTCGCGAAGGTGGCACGATCCACGTGGTGGTAATGCTCGCCGGGCCGTTCCCCGCCGCGAGGCGGCCGCGTGGTCACCGAGACGCTGAGGAACAGCTGTGGGCAGCACCGCAGCACCTCGGCCACCACACTGGACTTGCCGACCCCGGAGGGTCCTGAGACGACGGTGAGCCGGAGTCTGGCGGACCCGCTCGACCCCGGCTCACACAGCGTCACAACATGGCCACTTTGATTTGACCCCCCGCCACAATAACTACTGGAAAGACGATTCCACGATAATCTCGCTGTTTACTCTGGGCCGAACTCGCTGAGCAACGCCTTGCGCTGGCGCTCGCCAAGCCCGCGCAAGCGCCGGCTCGTGGCGATCTCCAGCCGCTCCATGATCTGCTGCGCACGGACCTTGCC
>JBOHFJ010000371.1:0-4737 GCA_050699655.1 Pseudonocardiaceae bacterium | reverse complement strand
AGCTCACCCCACGTCGCTGGGTCCACCCCTGACCGGCCACACCAACTATGTCAACGCGGTGGCGTTCAGCCCTGACGGGCGCACCCTGGCCACCGGCAGCGCCGACCGGACAGTGCGGCTGTGGAATGTGGCTGACCCAGCTCACCCCACGTCGCTGGGTCCACCCCTGACCGGCCACACCAACTATGTCAACGCGGTGGCGTTCAGCCCTGACGGGCGCACCTTGGCCAGCGGCAGCGACGACCACACGGTGCGGCTGTCGAACGTGACCGACCCGGCCCATCCCACGGCCCTGGGCCAGCCCCTGACCGGCCACACCAACTATGTCAACGCGGTGGCGTTCAGCCCGGATGGGCACACCCTGGCCACCGGCAGCAACGACCAGACGGTGCGGCTGTGGAATGTGACCGACCCCGCTCATCCCATCCCGCTGGGCCCACCCCTGACCTACCGCACCCCCTGGATCAACGCGGTGGTGTTCAGTCCTGATGGGCACACCCTCGCCAGCGGCGATGACGAGATGGTGCGGTTGTGGAATGTGACCGATCCGGCCCATCCCACGGCCCTGGGCCCACCCCTGACCGGCCACACCGACGGCGTCAACTCAGTGGTGTTCAGTCCTGATGGGCACATCCTGGCTACCGGCAGCGGCGACCAGACCGTGCGGCTATGGAACGTGAGCGACCCGGCTAATCCCATGGCCCTGGGCCCAGCTCTGACCGGCCACACCAACTCCGTGAGCTCGGTGGCGTTCAGCCCGGATGGGCGCACCCTGGTCAGCGGCAGCGATGACCAGACCATGCGGCTGTGGGACATTCCCCGCACTTTCCTGACCAGCCACACTGACCACGTCACCGCAGTGGTGTTCAGCCCGAATGGGCGCATCCTGGCCAGCGGCAGCGCTGACCGGACGGTGCGATTGTGGAATGTGACCAACCAGGCCGACCCCATTCCGCTGGGCCCACCCCTGACCGGGCATACCAACTGGGTCCACGCGGCGGCGTTCCGCCCAGATGGGCGCATTCTGGCCACCGGCAGCGACGATCACACCGTGCGGCTATGGAACGTGACTGACCCGGCCCATGCCACCGCCCTGGGCCCACCCCTGACCGACCACACCGACACCGTCCGCTCGGTAGCGTTTAGCTTGGATGGGCACATCCTGGCCAGCGGCAGCGACGACCAGACGGTGCGGCTATGGAACGTGACCGACCCCGCTCACCCCATTCCGTTGAGCCCACCCCTCACCGGCCACACCAACGCTGTCCACGCGGTGGTGTTCAGTCCTGATGGGCGCATCCTGGCCAGCAGCAGTGGGGACCAGACGGTGCGATTGTGGAACGTGATCGACCCGGCCCATCCCACTCCGCTGGGCCAGCCCCTGACCGGCCACACCGGCCTGATTAACTCGGTAGTGTTCAGTCCGGACGGGCGCACCCTAGCTACCGGTGGCGACGACCACACCGTGCGGCTATGGAACGTGACCGATCCGACTCATCCCATTCAGCTGGGCCCACCCCTGACCGGCCACACCAGCTATGTCAACAACGTGGTATTCAGCCCTGACGGGCGCACCCTGGTCAGCGGCAGCTACGACAGCACCGTGCGGCTGTGGAACGTGACCGACCCGACCCACCCCACGTCCCTGGGCCAGCCCCTGACCGGCCACACCCACTCCGCCTACGCGGTAGCGTTCAGCCCTGACGGGCGCACCCTGGCGACCGGCAGCCGCGACTACACGATTCGGCTGTGGGAGATGAACGTCGACCGAATAATCCGGCGGATCTGTGCCACCACCAGGAACAGTCTCACTCCCGCGAAGTGGGCGCAATACGTTTCGAAGGATCTGCCTTACCACCCGCCCTGCTCATGATATGCCAGCGATACCGCACCTCACCAGGAATACTCTTTTGTCAGCTTCATGCCAACCCGAGAGACGCGAAGCGGTCGCCGAGGGTGCGGACGGCGGCGGTGTCCTGCCAAGGCCTCAGGTCAGCGCGGGCTTGTTCCAATCGGCCGATCAGCCGAGCGGAGCTGTGGCTTGCCGCGATGTCTCCGGCGTCACCGAGTAGTCGTGCCGCTTCGTCGATCTCATTGCACTGTACATGCGCTTGACCAAGATAGACGAGAGTCATCGCCACGTCTCGGGTGGATATCCGGTCGATGACCTTGAGAGACTGCTGCGCATAGGAAATAGCGTGGTCAGTCTCACCTAGCGTGAGGTGACACCCGCCGCGAATCGAGATGTATGCCGCTTCGTTATACGTGGCATGGCTCGGGGCTTGGTAATCGGCCTTCGTGAGCAGGATGTGGGCGGTGTCTAGGGCCGCCACACAGGCGTCTCGCTGCCCGTCAGCGGCATACGCCCGCGCGGCCACATCAGCGGTGTAGGCCCGCAACCTCAGGTCATCGGTGCGGTTGGCCCATTGCCCGGCCGCGACGGCGTGATCGATGCCAATGCGCGGCATACCCCGCCAGGTCGCCAGGTGGCTCATGTGGCACAGCACGAACCCACCAAGCCCGGTGTTCTCGGCTTCGTGGGCCAACGCGCGGGCATCCTCGTAGTAGTATCCGGCGTGGTCGAACTGGTTCAGATCGAATGACAGCCAGCCAGCCAGGCTCGAAGCTTGACTGACCACCGAGAGCAGTCGAGGCCGCAAGGTAGCGGGGCAGCCGGGCAGCAGCGCGCGAACCAGGTCACGCTGAGCAAGGACAGTGTCTAGGGCGGCCTGCGGGCCCAGCGCGTGATCCTGCCGATTGCAGTGCCACAGCACCGCCTCGATGTGCTCGATGGTCGGCACGTCAACCCGGCCCGGCCCGGTGAGCGCTGAGACCACGCGCTGGTAGGCGTCACCGTCGAGGGCCAACGGCAGGGACGCGGCGGTCGCTGCCCACCTCAGGGCACGGAGCATGTTGCGACGGTCCATGGTGTGCGCCCAACCGCTGAGGAACTGGACAAGCTGATGGTACGCCTGGTCACGGTCACGGGGCGTGCTCAGCCCGTCACGATCAGATGGCACCACTGATTCGAGGTGCTGGGTAAGCGATGTGACAAAGTCATCTGGCAGCCGGAGACCGGTTGCTGTGTCCGGTGCGCCTGCCGCGGTATCCAGGTGCCGGAAGTCAGACAGGTCAGCGAGCAAATCACTGACCGCGCACTGGTACAGCTCCGCCAGTTTGGCGAGATTGCCAAACGACGGGACGTGCCCGGTCCTGCCCGGCCACTGCTCCCAATACGAAAACGACTTGAAGGTTTTCAGCTCATCGGGCCAGCGCCGGTTCCACTCATCGGCCGCCTGGCGCTGGCTCCAGCCATGGGCATAGCGCAGCGCTACCCGAGCATTGAAACGGTATCGCCGCCGGAGCGCCTCGGCCACGTCCACTCGCGACTTGCCCTCGGCCCGCAGTGAATGCACCAGTTGCTCGCGTCGCTGCTTGTGACTGCGTGGCTCACCCACGGTGCTTCCTCGACATCGCGGCGCCTGCCTCCATTGCCAGCTTTCGAACGTGACAGCGGAACGTTACCGGCTGGGTACTCCCCCGCCAACTCGATACCGAAGCTCCCCAAGTGATCAGGATTCCGATTACCAGAGATCGCGACCACGCAGGGTGAGCCGTCGCCGGAAACGTGGGCACAGTTGTCGCCAGGCCCCAGGGCCGGGACGACGAGACACCCCGGCGCGCGGTTGGTGTCCTTGCCAGTGAGTCGCGCGCTCCTTCTTCCAGCGCGGACCGCAGCACTGGCGGGCACCCAGCCCCCGAGCCGCGCGCTGTTCAAGGAGGACTCGCCCCAGCCCTGGGCGCCGCCCGTGGAACAGCTACCGGTCTGCGAGGGTGCGGTGCGCCACCGCGGCCGCGCCATCGACGGTGGCCACCATGTTGAGCACCAGGTACGGGCGGTGCACGGGCGCCAGCTCGGCCAGCGCAAGCCCCTGCAGAGCCTCGACGGCGGTGACGCTCCCCGGCCCGGGCAGCAACCGCCGCAACACGACCGGGAGCTCATCCACCACCGTCAACCTACCGGCGCCGCACCGCGCGATCGTCCAGGCCGTCAGCCAGATACTCCCCGCAAACCGTGGTGCCTGCGTGTAGTCTCCCCGGTCCGTAGACAGTTTCCGGGACTCCTCAACCGGTGTGAGGACTCCCACCCCTGATGAGGGCGTGTGACATGTGGGTGTGGGGGAAGGCCAAAAAGGCCAGACAGTCCCGGGACAGCACCGAGGAGATCGACGGCTACCGCGACCTCGTTCAAGTAGGCCAAGGAGGCTTCGGCGTCGTCTACCGGGCGAGGCAGGAGCACCTTGACCGCGAGGTCGCCGTCAAGGTGCTGACGGTCCAGTCCGTCGACGAGGCGGCCCTGACCCGGTTCGAGCGCGAATGCCAGCTGACCAGCCGGCTCACCGGGCATCCCAACGTCGTGACCGTGCTCGACACCGGGACAGCCCGCTCCGGCCGCCCCTACGTCGCGACCGAATACTTCGAACACGGCTCACTCAAGCAGCGCCTCGACCGGGACGGCCCACTGCCGCTGAAGGAGGCGCTGCGGGTCGGCGTCAAGGTTGCTGGCGCGCTGGCCGCCGCGCACGATGCCGGAATCCTCCATCGCGACATCAAGCCAGAAAACATCCTGGTCTCTGGCTACGGGGAGCCAGCGCTGGCTGATTTCGGTGTCGCGCGCTTGCTCGACACCAGCGAGCTCTCAACTCGGACCGACGCGTTGACCCTCCACCACACCGC
>JBOHFJ010000370.1:0-4738 GCA_050699655.1 Pseudonocardiaceae bacterium | reverse complement strand
TTCCATACCCGGATGGTGATCGCGCTCGGGGTGGCCTGGATCCTCGACGGCCTGGAGATCACGGTCGCCACCAGCGTCGGCGCGGTGCTGAACGAGCCGCGGACGCTCAACCTGTCCGCCACCGAGGTCGGGCTCGTCGCGACGGTGTACCTGATCGGCGAAGTCGTCGGCGCGCTGGTGTTCGGCCAGATGTCGGATAAGTGGGGCCGCCGCAACCTGTTCATGATTACGCTGAGCATCTACCTGGTCGGCAGCGGTCTCACCGCGCTGACCCTGGGCCATGGCGCTGGCTGGATTTTTTTCCTCTACCTCACCCGCTTTGTCGCTGGCACGGGCATCGGTGGTGAATATACCGCGATCAACTCCGCGATCGATGAGATGATTCCGGCCCGGTACCGCGGGCGGGTCGACATCGCGGTCAACGGCACGTATTGGGCGGGCTCGGTCCTCGGCACGCTGGGCACCTTGATTCTGCTGAACGTGCTGAGTCCCAGCATTGGCTGGCGGATCGGCTTCCTCATCGGCCCGGCGCTGGGTCTGGTGATCCTACTGGTGCGGCGCAACCTGCCGGAGAGCCCCCGATGGCAGATCATGAACGGCCGTGCGCGGGCCGCCGAGGAGTCCATCTCCTTCATCGAGCACGAGGTGGCGCGGTCCGGGAAGACGGTGCCGCCGGTTGACGAGAGCAAGGCGATTGACCTGCGGTCGACCGACCAGATCGGTTATCTGGCGTTGACCCGGGTGCTGTTCCGCGAGTACCCGAAGCGGGCCGTGCTCGGTGCGTCGCTGATGATTAGCCAGTCGTTCCTGTATAATGCCATCTTCTTCACCTCCACTCTGGTGCTGGGAAAGTTCTACGGAGTGGCGCCGAACTCGGCTCCGCTATATCTCATCGCCTTCGCCGTCGGTAACCTCGCTGGCCCGCTGGCTCTTGGTTTTCTCTTCGACACGATCGGCCGCAAGATCATGATTGCCGGCACCTACATCGTGTCCGGCGTCCTGCTCGGCGTCAGCGCTTTTCTGTTCAATGCTGGATTGCTCACCGCGACGACCCAGACGATCTCCTGGTGTGTGATCTTCTTCGTCGCTTCCCCCGGTGCCGCCGCCGCGTATCTCACGGTCAGCGAGATCTTCCCGCTTGAGGTGCGGGCCAAGGCGATCGCGGTGTTCTTCGCCATCGCGATGTGCTTCGGCGCGCTCGGTCCGGTTATCTACGGCGCGCTCATCGGTGATGGCTCGCAGCCGTACAGACTGTTCCTCGGCTACCTGCTCGCCGCGCTCGTGATGATCGCCGGTGGACTGGTCGCGGTGGTCTTTGGGGTCGCCGCCGAAGGTCGGTCTCTGGAGGACATCGCGGCACCGCTAGCGGCGGCTGAGCGCGGCCGCCCGGTGTGAACAACGGACCCTCAGGTCAGCCCCCACGCCAGCGCCAGCGCGATCATGATCGTCACGGCCACAAGCAACAGCACCCCGGACAGCATCGCGGCTGGGTCCGACTCGCCTGGCCGAACACCCAGCTCAGGGTGACGTGCCGCGGTGGGCACGCGGCTGCTTCCGGCGCCCGCCCTGGGGAAGCGGTCGTCCTCGCGGCCAGAGGCGGGAGTCAGTTGCGGGGTCATAGGACAGACGTTACGTAGCACGTGGTTACCGCTTGGTCTGCGCTTGGTTAGCCGTGGGTAAAAACCGCCGTGCACGGGATTCCGCTGTCGTCGCGGCGAAGCTGGCCGTGGCACCGCTCGTTGAGCGGGGCATAGGTGAGCCGGCGAGGGAGAGCGTGCGATGATCAAACTCAGGTGGAAGCATCGGCTGGCGTTCATTGTCCCGCTGGTCGCGGTGAGTGTTGGCCCCCTCGGGGCCACCCCGAGTGCCGCCGCGCTGGAGTACAGCGCGGACGCGGTTTCGGTGAGCCGAGCGCTCACGCTGGTCAACCAGGAACGGGCTGAGGCGGGATGCTCTTTTTTGCGGGTCGTTCCGGGGCTGCAGGCGCCAGCGCAACGGCAAAGCGGCGACCAGGCCACTCGCGACGGGTTCGGTCACAACGGGGCTGACGGCAGTACGGTCGACACCCGGCTGAGCGGACTGGGCTATTCGCGGTGGGGTGAGAACGTCGTCCAGGCCCAGAGCGCTCGCGCGGCGGTGCATTTTTGGTCGCACAGCCCCAGGCACCGCGCCAACATGCTGAATTGCGTGTTCACCCAGACCGGGCTGGCGATGGCTCGCAGCAATTCCGGTAAGCGCTACTGGACGCAGACCTTCGGCGGGTGAGCGAGTGAGTGCCGACAGTAACGTCAAGTTGGCGGCGGTATAGCCTCTGCGGGCTAAGCGGTTCTTCCTGGCCATGCGCTGGACGCCGACGAGGAGGGGTCATGATCGAGCCAGAGTACGTCGTGTTCGGTTTGCCGGAGCTGGACCGCAGGGCCGACCCCCGGGGTGGTGCCGTCGCCTGGGCGTTGCTGACGGTGTTCGTGACGCTGGTTGCCGGCATTGCCCTCTCGATCACGTTCCTATAGCTAACCGGGCTCGGTGCTAGCCGGCTCGGTGCTGGCTGGAGGGTCGCAGCACAGCAACTCCTGATGAACTCGCCAGAACTCCCGGCACGCGCGATGAAGACTATTTTGCGCCGCCTCGAGAGCTTCGGCGGGGGCGGGGTTGGCGACCCAGCGGCCGCGGACCGGCTCGACCACCGTCAACGCTTCCAGCGCGTGCGAGGCATTGCGCAGCCGCTGATGGGCGCTATGAAGCTGCTGGCGTTGCTCCTTGGAGAGCTCCGCTGGCTGACGACCCAACTCCACGTCGTTCCCCCCGAGTCCGGAGTCCCTCATGTTTCGCCCACCGTAGCCCAACAATCTGCCATCGCCGGTTACCAGGCTCACCCTCGGCGCGGTGGGCGGTGGGCACAGTGCCGGCTTGCGGTGGTGGAACCAGCGGATCGTGTGTGAGCATGGCGGCACTATGCGCTGGGCGGCAGAGAGCGAGGCGGCGGCGACGGGAACTCCACGGTGCATCTGACCCTGCTGGCGGCGGTGTTCGGCATCATCTTCGTGGCCGAACTTCCCGACAAGACCGCGCTGGCCGCACTGGTACTGGGCACCCGCTACCGGCCCGGTTTCGTGTTCATCGGGGTGGCGGCGGCGTTCGCGCTGCATGTGGTCATCGCCGTGGCCGCGGGCAGCGCCTTGAGCTTGGCGCCCCACCGGATCGTCGAGGCGATCGTGGCGGTGCTATTCCTGGTTGGCGCGGTGCTGATGCTGCGCCGCGATGAGGACGATACTCAATACTCGCCCCCAGGTGCGTCGCGACAACAGGTGCCGGGCCCGGTGTCCGCAAGTTCGGTGTCCGCTGGCTCGGTGGCCGCCGGTCAGGAGCCCGGGCCGCACGGTGCGCCGGCTCCCCGGACCCGAGTCCGCAGCCAGCGTGCCGTCCAGCCGGCCGGGTTCTGGAAAGTCGTGGCGACGAGCTTCGGGGTGCTGTTTGTCGCGGAGTTCGGCGATCTCACCCAGATTGCCACCGCCAACCTGGCCGCCAAATACCACGATCCGCTCACCGTCGGAGCTGGCGCGGTCCTGGGCCTGTGGGCTGTCGGCGGCCTGGCCATCCTGGGCGGTCGCCAGCTGCTGCGCTGGATCCCGCTGACCTGGATCGCCCGCGCCGCCGCGCTGGTGATGACCGTCCTCGGCATGCTCAGCGCCATCCAAGCCATCACCGGTTAACTTCGGTTCCCGGCACCGGTGGCTCGAGTAGGGGCCGGGCCGCTGTGGACAGTCCCGGCGATCGAGCACTTACTCAACCGGGGTGCGCTATCGGCCGTTCTCCACTTGCTTAGGGGGACGGATTCCGAACCTCGACTCGCGCAGACTGGCTGGGAGCGGCTGTAAGCCAGGCAAGCATCTGCCGTAGCCTTTGAGCCCGCAGCGGGGCGGTGGCTGGATCATCGATCAACTCGCGAATCCGCTCTGCCGCCCATTGTTCTACTCCTGCATTCAGAAAATCCTCGACCATGCTGACATCCTCAGTGATGCCGTATTCCTGCCATGTGAGTAGATGAGCCCAGACCGACTGGGCTAGGTCCAGCCGCCCGAGTGCCGCAAGCTCGCGGACAAGTTCCCTGCGCTGGTCAAAGCGCAGTTCGGGGCGTGTCTGCGTAGCTTCAGCCACAGACTGCACCGCCGACTCGCCCTGTAGGACCAGCAGGGCACTGAGTGCGTCACGAAGCTCCTTGCCATCGGCTCTGGGATGGGCGACGAGTCGTCGGGCGCAGAAGTCTGCGGCACTGTCCGTTTCTTGGTCGCGACTGTCGAGCGCGTCCATGACACCTGCGAGCCAAATCGATTGTGGATTCTGCTTTGCCAAAATGATTAGCTGTGATATCGCAGCCGTCTGGTCGGCCTTGAGCAGCACCGATGCGGCCTGCTTGTACGTATCCCTGGAACCGTATGACGAGCGAATCGCATGCATCGCCAATTCAGTCGCGGCGGTGTGCTCTCCAGCGGCCTGAAGGCGCTGTGCGCCCCAACCCTGATCGAAACTACCTAGCGCAGCGCCGCAGTCGATCGCGTCGAGGATGGACCTCCCCGCCGGCCCCACGGTCAGACATGCCTCAATGCGGAGGTACGCACCGAAATCGCTAGGATTCCAGTGTTCAAACAAGGCGCTAATCCGGGAGACCACCGCATCGGCAGGATACGCCGCGAGCTGTTGGAGCAGCCTGGCGGCGTGCCACACGTGCTGCCCGTTGCTC
>JBOHFJ010000369.1:0-4743 GCA_050699655.1 Pseudonocardiaceae bacterium | reverse complement strand
GGCGAATAGCCATCGCCCGCCAACCACAGCCAGCGGAGGCGAGCATGCCGAACATCATGGCCCCACGTGTCAACAGATGTGACACCAACCCCGGCTCACCGTTCCGTTCCTACTGGACCCCGAGCACCTCGCCGCGGGGGGCGGTCACCACCAGGCCCGCTGGCCAGGCGGCGGGTGGGCGCGGGGCCAGCCAATGCAGCTCACCCGCACCCGGTGGTGCTCCGGCCGGGGAGGTGCCCGGCGGTGCGGGATGCCCGGCGGGCAGCAGCAGCGCCACGACCCCACCCGCGCGCCACCTGTCGAGGATCCCCGGGTCGGCGGCCAGCTCGTCGAGCACCGCGGCGTCGGGCACCAGCACCCCGGCCCGACCGGGCGCGCCGTCTGTCCTGGGGAGGTCGTCGGTCGCCGCGACGATCGGCCACCCGTCACGCGGGCCAGGGCCGGCGGTGATCGCTGGCGGCGGGCGCGCCGGGGGATCCGCGCTGAGGATCGTGATGGTGCCAGCGGTGCCGTCGAGGTGGACGAGGGTTCCGGTGGGGAACTCGGCCGGCGCGTCAGGCAACCCGACCACGCAGGGTGTGCCGAGCTCGCGGGCGAGGATCGCGGTGTGGCACAACGCCCCGGCGTCGGTGGCGATCACCCCGCCGCAGGCGATGAGCGCGGGCATCAGCTCCGGCCCCGCCGAGGAGGTGACCAGGATGTGGCCCTCGGGGAACTCGCCGGGCCGGGCGGCGCGGCGATGGACCCGGGTCGGGCCGCTGGTCTGGCCCGCCGACGCCGACACGCCCCGCCACACCCTCGTCCCGTTCGCGGAACCGACCGCGGCCGGGGCGGTGGCGGTCGGGAAGGGGCTGGTGACGGGGCGGGCCTGCACCACGTGCACCACACCCGCGGCATCAAGGACCCACTCCAGGTCCACCCCCGGGTGGGCCAGCAGGGTGGCCACCCTCCGGGCGAGTGCCGCGATCGCGCTGGCGGCCTTCGCCGGCACGCAACACGCGCTGGCCTGGGGGGCTGGGGTGGACAGATACAGCAGTCCCTGGTCGGGGTCGGCGTGGGCGAGCTTGGCGCGCCAGCGAAGTTCCGGCACGGTGATCCAGTCCCCGGGCGGGATGTCGGCTTCGGCCGGGGTGGCGGGCAGCGGGGTGAGAACCTTCTCCGCGACGCGCTGGACCGACACCGCCCCAGACGGGTCCACACTCAGCACGTCGGGCGGGGTGTGACCGGCCAAAAGCAGCACCGACAGGCCCCACGTCGCCTCGATCAGAGTCCCGCCATCGGCATCGGTGAAGGCGACACCACCCACCACGGGGCGCGCCGCCGCCTGCACCAGGACCGCCATCCCGGGGGTACTGGAGGTGTCCAGACCCCGCGCGCCCCGATAGGCGGCCACGTCCGGTGAGCTCGCCGAGGCCAGCACCGCGCGCAGCGCCACCGCGAGCGCACCGGGGCGCGCGGGCGCGAAACGGGAGGCGAACAGGCCCGCGTGGGAGGCTTGCGCGCCATCCTCCACCAGCGCCGAGGACCGGACCACGAGCCCGTGCGGCGCGTGGGAGCGGGCCCAGGTGTGCAGCTCACCCACCAGCCCGGCGGTGAGCGTGGTACCCACCGGCAGCACGACACTCTCCAGAACCGGGATGCCAGCGCTCGCCAACCGGGCCACGGTGGCGGCCTTGCCACCGACACGAGCGGGATCGGTGGCCTCCCGCACGGAACTCAGCACCCCGGCCCCCTCGCGGCCATCAATGTGGCGGGCGCCAGGTCGGCGAGCGTGCTCGTCGCCGCCGGAAGGCCAGCTCGAGCGGTCAGGGTGCGGGCCAGGCGAAGGAACCGCAGCTGGAGTACCTTGCGGCGCTCCTCGGCGTCCGCGGCCATCCGGCAGGCCACCGCGATGGCCTGGACCTGCCGCCACCGCGCCGGATCCCCGCCACTGGCGGCCAACAAAGCCGCGTAGAACGCACGCCGCTGCGCCTGGGCCCTCTCGCGCGCCGCCCGCAAGGCTCGGCGCTGGGCCACCACACTCGCCGTGTCCATGCCCCAGCCAGCCAAGGCGTCACCGACGGTGTCGGTGTGCTCCCACGGCTGCGGGGCGAGGCCGGGCATCGCCGGCCGCTGCAGGAACCCCACGTCACCGGCCAACCGGTCGGCGACAACTCGGGCGCGGGCCGGATCGGTGACGGTCTGTTCGACCGCGGCCAGCACGTGCTGGTGGAAGTCGAGCATGTGCGCTGGCGCGGTCGGCACCAACAGCGACAGCACCGCTCGGTGACCCGCGTCCTCATCACCGAGCACAACGGAGGCGATGCGCTCGAACTCCTCCAGCGGCCACATCCAGTTGACCACGTGCAGCGCCATCACCTGGCACACGCGCTCCACCAGTCCAGCCCCGAGCACCGCACCCGGCTGGCGCTCAGCACTCGCGAGCCCGCCACCGACCGCGGAACACAACCGCCGCGCCTGGGCGGCCAGGCGGCGCACACCATCCAGGTCCAGGGTCAGCCGGGCGATGCGCGCGCTCACCACGTCGTAGTCGGCCTCGGGGATGTCGACGACTCCGGGACGGCGCTGCCGCCCCCAGGGCCGCGGCTCGCCGAGGAGCACGGCCGGGACCCGCAGCAGGCCCTGGCTGTAGAGCTCCCACTCCACCACGGCGTGATCAGGCAGGCCGATCTCGTAGTCCACGATCACCGTGCCGCGCCAGCGAGTCTCCACACCACCGCCCCCTACACGGTCGCCGACAACGAGGTGGGGATGTCCCACCGCATCCGGAAGACAACACCCCACACGGTGGCTATGCCAGGTCAGCCTTGGGCTGGCCCAGGCAGCGGAGTCACCGGCCGGTCGGCGACCGCGGATCGCGGCGCGGCCGGGTTCGTGCGCTTGTCACTCACGAGCATCCGCACCAGTTTGGCGATCTTCGTGCTGGCGATACGGTCATCAGCCATAATCCGCCCACCTCCAGCGTCACCGAGTGATCACCCGACGCTACGCACCCCGCGAGAGCGCGGTCAATGCGCCGAGCACGAGACCATCCGCCCGGCGCAGCCGCATCACCCGGCCGCTACGCGCCGCCACCGAGTTCCCTGGCGGCTTCCCGGATGTCCTTGGCGGTGTCGATGGCCCGCCAGTAGCCCTCGATCGGGAACCCGGCCAGCCGGCCCCGCTTGGCCAGCAGCGGGAACGTCGAGCGTTCGTGATCGCCCGTGTCGGGCAGCAGATCCAGCATCTCGCGCGAGAACACGTAAACGCCGCCGTTGATCGGACACGGCGAGGGCGGAGCCTCCACGAAGCCGGTCACCCGCCCCCGCTCGTCGACTTCGACCACGCCCCAGGGCAGCCGCGGCCGGGCCAGCCCGATCGTGGCCACCGCCTCCCGCCGCGCGTGACAGGCCGCCATCCCATTGAGATCAAACCGGGTCCAGACGTCACCGTTGAGCCCGTACCACGCCTCAGTGGGGGCCGGGAGGTGCTTGCCGGCGTACTTCAGCCCACCACCCCGCCCCAAAGGCCGCTCCTCAACCACCGTGGTGACCCGCAGCGGCCACGCCGCCGCGCTCAGATGCCCGACCAGAACCTCGTGCAGGTGACCGGCGGAGACCACCACGTCGGTGACCCCGGCCTCGGCCAGCCACTCCAACTGATGATCAATGATGCACCGCCCGGCGATTTCGATCATCGACTTGGGGCGGGTGTCGGTGTACGGCTTGAGCCGCGACCCCTGGCCACCAGCCAAGATCACCGCCTGCCGCACCCTCACGTGGCTGCTCACCCGCGCGACTCTAGGCCTCCCCGACCAGGTCGGAGTGCTCGCTGCCGGCTTGGGTCAGGAGGCATCCGTATGTGCCTGCCGGAGGGCTTCGATCACATTGCCGTAGCCCATGCCCAGCTCCAGGTAGGGCAGGCAGCGATCCTCGACCACGCCGTGCCACCAGTCGCGCTCGCCGGGCCCGGCGAGCGCGATATCTTGCGACCGGCCGGGCAGCGCCCGGTGAATCGCCGCCCGGAGCCCGGCGTGCGGATACTCGGCATCAAATTCGGGATCAGCCTCGATCGCCGCGATCACCAGGCTGATCGCCTCGGCGAGTGTCTGGCGCCGGGGGAACGGCTCGTGACTCCTCTTGTACACGCCCTGCTCCCAAGATGGGAGGCACCCGGTCCGACCGTCCGGGTTCACGTAGCCGGTCCCTTCGAGGTGGCAAGCGACACACAGTCCGCCCGGGACGCCTCGGCTCTTGCGCTCTCGGTGCGCGTGAGATTACAAGCTGTGACCAATCGACGATCGACAGTCGCGCGTGTCCGCTCGTCGATTGCAGTGAGCTTGTCACCGGTGGGAGGTCCCGAACTTCGTCGCTGAGGGGTTCTCATGTGGCGGTGAGCTGGTGGGCGAGGTCGCTGGTGGTGGCGGCGTGGTGGAGGTCGATGAGGGCGGCGGTGAGTTGGTCGGGTTCGATGCGGCCGTGGTGGTCGCGGGCTGGGGTGTAGAGCGCGTCGCGGTGGTTGTTGATGGTGATCGCGAGGGTGTCCAGCTCGCCGGTGAGCAGGGCTGTGTGGGCGGCGCGCAGCGCGGCGGTCCAGGCGGCGGTGTGGTCGGGAGCGTCGGCGGAGTCGACAACGGTGTCCGAGCCGATGGCGGTGATGGCCCAGGGGACGGGTGTGGGGGTGGTCATGGGCGTAAGCCTCGCCGCTGCCGGCAACGGGGAGAAGCGCAACGGCCGTGGGGTGTGGACATCTACTGGTTTGTCC
>JBOHFJ010000368.1:0-4782 GCA_050699655.1 Pseudonocardiaceae bacterium | reverse complement strand
CATAGCTACGGACGCTCATGTGCCGCCGCAGCACCGAGACCGTCTCCGCAACAAGATCGGGGATCGCGCCCCGGATCACCGGATTATCCTCGAACCGAGGTGCGTCCGCCCCGCCGTCGTCCTCTCCCGGAAGGACGATCACAGAGATGGTGAGCTGCGGGAAGAATTGCTGGGGGAACACCCCGAAGGTGAGTACGCCGGCCACCGAGGGCACCGTCTTGCCGTCCTCGTGCGGCACCAGCACCCGGATTCGACGCAACGCCGTCTCGTCATCGACATCGCGGAGTGATCGACTCGTATCGCGCACCCGGGTGAGTGTCCTGGACAAGGCTGCGGCGTCGAGATCCTCGAGGCCAGCCTCTGGGACCGGCTCGACGTCGTAACGGGGTTGTCCCCGATTAGCGATGGCCAGGCCGATCTCCGCTTGAGTCATCCGCCGGTCGCCGTCGCCGGTACGAACGAACGAGCCGGTCGCGATGCCCCGGCTCGCCACGTAGCACGGCCGCTGATCGGGCTGCAGCGCAGCGATGTGCGCCACGACCAGCACGGCACCGTCGACCTCGACCAGCTCAACGTCGAGACGGATAGGTGGCACGAGCTGGTCGCTGACCGCCGAGACGAGATCATCACGGAGTTTCGCCGGATCGGGGAGCCGGACCGGGGCGAACCTCGCGCTCTCGTCCACGCCGAGGATGATCCGGCCACCGTTGGTGTTCGCGAAGGCTGACACGGTCTCGACCACGGTCTTAGGAAGACCACCGACCGCTGTCTTGACCTCGACGCTCGCTGGTTCGCCAGCCAACCGGCGGAGCCTGTCGAGCTCGTTGCCGACCTCAGCGCTATCCATCGCCCACCTTCACCGGTGCACTGTGTCATGTCGACCAAGTAGAGTGTGAAGTAGTTTCAAGTAGGTTTCAAGTCGTCACATGGGTCGTCCAGCACACCACCTGGAGGAGCATCAGAACTGTCGGGGTGGGCAGCGATGATGCGACCATGTCCGGTAAGAGCAATGCGGAGGTGATGAGCAGATGGCCGCGCCCGTCTCAAAGGTGTTCGAGCACAGCGGTCCGTGGACCGAGGAGGAGTTCCTCGCCCTGCCGGTGGACCGGCGGGTCGAGCTGCTGGACGGGGCTCTGCTCGTGAGCCCGAGCCCACGGGTCCGCCACCAGAGATTGTCCTCCCGACTCTGGGCCGCCCTCGATGCTGCGGTTCCGGTGGGACTCGAGGTGCTGGAGGCGATCAACGTCCGGGTGGGCCCCGGCAAGATCCTGATCCCGGATCTCGCGGTGATCAGCACTCCCGGGCTGGACCTGACGGTGTGCGCGGCCGCCGACGTGGCGCTGGTCGTGGAGATCACCAGCCCCGGCAACGCGGTGGCCGATCGGGCGGTCAAGCCGCAGCTCTATGCCCAGGCTGGCATCCCGCACTACCTGCGGATCGAGCTGGGCGTGGCTGGGGCGGGTGCTGTCGTCTGCCGGCGTGAGGGGGAGCGTTACGTCGAGGTGGCGCGCGCCGACCCGGGTCGCCCGCTCGTGCTGGCTGAGCCGATCACGGTCACGCTCGATCTCGCCGCCCTGGCGGCGGCCACCCGCCCATCTACCGTCCCGCCCGTCCGGACCGGCGATTAGCCCGCCTCGGTTGTGGTCAACGCCGCGCTGGACTGCACAAACTCGATGAGCTTGTGGCAGCCGCGCAGGGCGGTGCGCTGGTGGCGGCGCAGGTACAGCCGGCGGACCTCGGCGCGTGCCGTTCGCTGCTCCGCAGGGGTGAGGGGGACCTGGTGCAGGTAGGCCAGCAGTTCACGGCACTGTTGGAGGTTCGTTGCTCGGGACTGCCACGCGGGCACCTCCAGCTGACGTGCTAGCTGTGTCGCGGGGGCGGGCGTAGTCCAGCCACGATGTGTGAGCACCTCGGGCACCTGGCCCCACGGTCCGGCCAGGGCCAGCTTCGCGGCGAATACCTCGTCGTCGCCGAGCATGGTGGGCTGCGGGATGGCCGCGACCGGTTCCCGGCGCAGCAGCCCGTGGAACGGATCCAGCGGCAGGCATCCCTCGGCCAGCTTCCGTAGTATCTCGGTGAAACGCTCGAGGGGCCGGTCTGAGGCGAGGGTGCATCCCGGGAAGCTGGAGGTCCGCGCTTGGCCGTCCTCGTCGAGGACAACCTGCTGGGTGGTGACGAGAATGAGCCGATCATCTGCGGCGTGACGCTCGAGGCACCGGGACAGGTAGCTCGGCGCCAGCCAGTCGTCATCACCGATCCATGTGAGGAACGTGCCGCGGGCAAGGTGCATCACCCGCGCGACGTTGGCCGGCATGCCGATGTTCTCCGGCTGGCGGTGATACCGCACCCGGGAGTCGCTTCGCGCGTGGTGGCGGCAGATCTCCTCGGTGCTGTCGGTAGACGCATTGTCCGAGATCACCAGCTCGAGATCCTCGTGCTTCTGGGCCAGGACGCTCCGCAGAGCGCCTTCGATCACCTCTCCGCCGTTGCGCACCGGCAGCCCGACCGAGACGAGCGGAGCTGCGGTTGACATGGGGGCCTCCTGTGGGTGATGGAAATCGCTCATACGTCTCAATACTGAGTATCTACGGCACCGCTTAACCCGTTACGGTGTCACCCAAATAGCTGGATATGAAAACTTTTGTCACTTTTGGTTCTCGTCACGTCACGCAGCTCGGTGTCATCCGCAAGCTGCGCGAAGATCCGTTCCGAGGGGTGCTCATCCCCCTACGTGCCGTAACCGACAACCAGCGTCGCCACAACCAGCGTGGCGTCCAGGACGGTGGCCACGGTGCCGGTCACAAGACGATCGACACGCCACGTTCTTCCGTGGTCCAGGTTCAGTTGCCGTGGGATTCAGCAACTGGGAGCACAGTGTTGGTCACGAAGTTAAGACTTGTCGATAGTGGCAGGCACGTTGACGGGAGTTCAATCGTGGCCACCCCAGGCACCGTTGACCATGTTGTGATCCTAGTGCAGGAAAACCACACCACCGACAACTACTTTCGTTCCATGGCCGCCTACGGGGCTAATGTCGCCACCGACTGGCCGACCTCGCCCAACCCCCCGGCCCACGACCAAGCGCATGACCGCCATGCCTACTACCGGTGGCTGACTGGCCGGAGCACCGGGGCGCACGTGCAGTTCGACACTACTACGGTGCTACCGTTTTATGCCTGGCTGGCCGCCACCGGAGCGTTTATGGAAAACCACTGCGCCGGGTTTGGCACCAATTCCACCCCGAATCATCTGCTTCTGGTGGGCGGGCAGAGCCCGACCCTGCGCAACCCGCCTCGCACCGAACCCGACCCGGTGTGGGACATGCCCTCGCTGCCCGGACATGCCGAGGATCATGGGGTGAGCTGGCGGGCCTACACGGGGCGCACTGGTTACCCGGTCTCCTTCTACGCTCAACTCCAAGGATCGTCGCGGGTCGTCCGCTCGGCACAGTTCGCCGTCGACGCGGCGGGCGGCCAGTTGCCGGCGCTGTCGATGGTCTGGCATGACAGCCCGGATGACGAGCATCCCCCGGCCGATGTCACCATCGGCCAGGACACGATCTGGCGGGCCGTGGACGCCGTCGCCCAGGCCGGGCTGTGGGCTTCCACGGTGTTCATGCTCACCTGGGATGACTGGGGCGGCTACGACGATCACGTGGAGACCCCGAACGTGGAGCACACTCCCGATGGGGTGCAGCTGGCCTACGGGCCCCGGGTGCCGCTGCTGGTCTTCGGCGGCCGGGTGCGAGCCGGGATCGATCATCGATGGTGTTCGCACGTCAGCATCCCCAAGACCGCCCTGCAACTGCTGGGGCTGCCGCCATTGGGCGTCCCCCGGCTGGATGACGACCCGGGCCTGGCCGATCTGGTGGACCTGACCCAGGGCGCCACCGTGAGCCCCCTGCCGCCGGCTTTCGGCAGCACCATCACCCAGCCCCCGGCACCAGACCCGACCCCGGAGCCCGTCCCGCCGCCTCCGTCCCCGGTGGATCAATCCCAGCCGGTGGGGCCGGTGGTGCTGCGCGATGGCGCCACCCTGCCGCCACCCGACGACGTCCCGATCACCACCCATTCTGGTGCCACCTCATAGTCCAAGCCGTTGCCGTTCGGCCGGGGTAAGGAGATCCACCGCGAACAAGGCCGTTTCGGTTTTATCGGCTGGCAGGACTGTCGCGTCGAGCTTAGCCGTTGTGCCGTCGAACGACATAATCCAATGCACGAAGGTCCGGCGGCTTTGGTTGCCAACCGTATGATGGAGTCTATTTATCAGGTCCTCGAAGTAGGCGAGATAGCCGTCGGTGAACCGATCGCGCGCTTCGCCGATGTTCGAGGTGAGAACGACCGTGGCGGCAACCTCATATTTGGCGACGGCACACGTTGTGGTGGCAAGGTCATGCGTCCGGCGCGCTGCGAGGAGACCCTGGTACAGGATCTCTGTGGTTGCTGTGACCACCTCATCGCCGCCGAGTCCGGACCAGCATTCCCCGACGGTAGTCTCGGGGATCTGACTGACCATACGCCGCACATGCTTTGCCATCAGGCCGGCGACGTAGCTGTCCCAGTCGTGGTTAGACGTCGCATCCGGCTGCCGGACGGCGGTGATCCTACGCCACAGGCGCCGCCAAGGGCTCACTTTGACGGTCTGGGCCACGGTCGTTTCAAGATCGCATCTAGAGTGCCGGTGATCGCACGTCCCCTCCCGAGTCCTGCCTGCGCTGTGGTTCCCGAACTCAACAGGAGGGCTGGTCGACGGCTGCGGGACGACTCTGGTGTTGAGTTCGGG
>JBOHFJ010000367.1:0-4880 GCA_050699655.1 Pseudonocardiaceae bacterium | reverse complement strand
TGTCCGGATGCATCCAGACGTGCGGTTTGAGTGGGTACAGCAGCAGCAACCCGCGGGTCGCCGGGCGCACTTGGCGGACGTAGAGTCCGCCGGTCCTGGCGGGCTCCGTCTTTGCCCTCGGCTTCGGGTCCTTCCGCCACGCGCTCTTCGTCAGATCCTCAGCGCGCTCCCGTTCCTCCTCTGACAGGTCGAGGTACTCGTCAGTCGGGCTGATGAGCCGGCGGAGCACGAAGCGGTCCCGCCCCGGCACCAACGTGGCCTCATAGTCGGGCTCGGCGTTCGCACGGCTTGTCGACAGGTAGAGGGCGCGTTCTACAAGTCCGACTTCGTGGTCTCCGAACTTGCGCGGATCTTTGTTGGCGCCCGACACCGAGATGAGTCCGACCGTCCAGGTGGTGAGTTCCGGCTGGCGTGTGGTGAGGAGCGCCCGGACGTACTCGGCGAGCGCCCTGGGTTGCGCCTTCGTCGCGACGTTGGAGGCACGGTAGTTGTCGAGGAACTCGAGCACGTCCACCGCGGGAACGCCATCCCACTGGATCGTTCCGAGTTCGCCGTCTCTTCGGCGCGTCGGAGATCCCAGCGCTCGGACCAGCGTCTCGGTGGCCTCGAGGTTCCGGCGGAGGGTAGTTTCGTCGGTCTCGAACGTGAGCGACTCGCTAGTGGTTTGGGAGAAGGTGACGTCCACGTCGGTGCCGTTGCGCATCTTCGTCCGGGCAGTGATCATCAGCCCGTCCGGGTGAGCGCGGACCCTCAGTCCGTAATCCCTGGGGGTCTTGTTGAGGGCGGCCATGTACTCGAACTCGCGCAGTAGCTCCTCGTTGGCCAGCGCGATGTCCCGGTACCAGCTGGCCAGCTCGGCGGTCGTGTACAGCCGACAGAGGTCCAGGTAACCGGGCCGGTAGCCGAACCATCGGCCCATCTGCATGAGCGTGTCGTACATCTTGGAGGCTCGCAGGTAGTAGCTGACCGTCAGTCCTTCGAGGGTCAGCCCCCGCGAGAGCTTGTCGCCGCCGATCGCGATGATGGTCAGTGGCCGGTCCGCCTCGCTGTAGGTCAGAGCGTCTTCCGAGGTGCCGTTGAGCGTGCGCAACTCGATCTCGTCGAGCACGGCGGGTAGTTCCGCACGAATCTGCTGCCAGTCCAGCTCGTCCCCGACCTCGGACAGCAGCTCAGGATCACGCCGCAGCTCGTTCGTAGTGGGTGCGAAGTCGGTTCGCCACATGGTCTCGAGCGCGTACAACGGCGACTCGGAGCTGTTCTCGTCGCCGTGCCACAGTCGCTGGCGCATCAGGTCTACGTGGTCGCGCATGGCGCGACCGACGAGCGCCTGTACGTCGGTGAACCGGGTCACGTGAACCAGCATCGAGTTGTGGTCGTCGTGCCCGCGGACGCGGCGGGCGGCCGTAACCAGGATGAAGGCGTTGATGGCGTCGATCAGCGACCGAGGCAGCCTTCCTGGTACGTAATCCTTCTTGTGCTTATCGGGCAGCCACACCTGGTGGTCATCGATCGCCCTGACGACAGGCAGACCTTCCCGACCCTCGATACCGGTGCCGACCTCGGTGTCGAGCCCGAACACCCGGGCCACCCCGGTGTAGTTGCTCGGCGGCCTCAGGTTGATGATGAAGCTTCTCGGGAACAGGTCCTCGCCGTACCGCGTGGTTCGCTCGTCACAGTCGATGAAGATGTTGGCGAACGGGGTAGCCGTATAGGCCAGGTACGCGGACTTCTCGAACGTCCTCAGGAGCTGGCGGATCCATCCGTTGATCTTGGTGGGGTCGTATTCGTCGATGGGTTGGCCGTTCTGGTCCAACGGCTTGGCCTTGGTGTTCACGGATGCGTTGTCGGCTTCGTCGTCGATGACGAGCAGTGGAACGTCGCGGACGATCGGCAGACCGGTCTCCGGGTCGGCGATCTTCTGCACGCCGGTGGCCCACTCATAGAGGTTGCGCAGTACGGACGCGTTCTTCTTGACTACGAGCACCACTGGGTCGTTCCCGCCGGCTTGGACCCAGACCTGGTTCGCGACCCTGACGTGGAAGTCGCCCTTCTCGTCGCTGCTGGTCAGCGAATGGACGTGGAGAAACTTCCCCTTCATGGCACCCACGCCGACCCGGGCGTTGTTCTGGTCGTAGCTGCGGCTGCTGCGCGTGTCGAAGCCAAGGAATTCCATGTCCAGCCGGTGCTGGGTCTGGCTGCGCAGACTGTTGTGCAGACCCGCCAGCACGATGATCAGCCGATAACCGGCGTCGACGGCCTTGCAGATCACGCCGGTGTAGTTGGCGGTCTTACCGGACTGCACCTGGCCGACGACCATCCCGCGCCGGTCCCACTTGCCCGGACGCGTGGGCTTCTCGAACATCGAGAGGATGCGGTCGGTGACCTGGTCCACGCCCCGGACCTGCGCCGGCGCCCATCCCTTCGTGCCGAGGTAGCGTCGGTAACGCTCCCAGAAGTTCCACTCGATCTCACCTCTCCTGGACTCCAGCCACTCCTCGTGGTCATCTTTACCGTTCAGGACCTGCTCGGACGGGAGCCACACGTTGCAGCGGCTCTCGACGTCAAGGCGGAGCGCCGCACGGTCGATGTCGGCTCCGTTCACGGCGCTCAGGGCGATGTCGACTGCCCTCTCGACGTCACCCGTGGCGACGGTCTCAACGTCATCGAGCAGCGTCAGCGCGAAGCGCCTTGCCCTCTGGTACTCGGCGTTCATGCCATCCCCTGCCCGAACTCGTGCCTGCAGACGTCCCGAACCAGGTCCGGGTAGTCGGAGAATGGCTCCATCATCCACAGACGACTGACAATATGCTCGGGTGACATGCCGGCACGGGCCAAGGCACTGGTGATGTCCGTCAACACCGACCGGACGGCCTCGGGGTCAAGTCCCTCGAAGGGGGCTGCCTGCCGGCCCTGCCCGTCCGCATGGTCCAAGATGATCAGCGGTACGGGGATCGTCTCCTCAAGCAGCTGGACCAGAGCCTCGGCGTCTCGGCCCGCCGTCCGCAGCAACGCCTCCACGAGGGGATGGCTGCGGTTCACCCGATACACTATCTTCGCCCCCCTCACCAATTGCTCCCATGCATGAACCAACTGACCGCTCCCGGCGCGTTCAAGCACCTTGCCCCGATGTTGGTAGACCCTCCTCGATCGTTCTCGAACCACCCCCGCGATCCGCTTCAGGTCCGGCACGAGCACGCCGGGAGTGCGAGCCACGGACTTGCGAACGTCCACCTGCCAGTCCTGGTCCATGGTGTTCGGCAGGTCCAGACAGATCCGAGCCAGTTTCGTCGGTTCGTCGCGGCCATACCCGAGCCCCAACCAGCTGCCCGACACGATCAACCGCCGGTTGCGGTACACATAGAACCCCTGCTGCGACGCCCACCCCCGCGGACCGGCCGCGGATTCGTACTCGTGTGTCGTCATGCGGCTTACGTGCGGTAGGACGAACGCCTTCACCCCAATCCGCACGCCCCGGTAAAGCAACGACTCGTCGGCAACGACCTGCGTCGTTTCGGCCAGCTCGAGGAACGGATCCCACGGTTTGACGCTCCGGCCGTTCACTTTGATCGTGATCCGGCCAGGTCCGGTCACGAACCGGTGAAAGATGATTCCGAGGTGGGCGGCGACTCGGTCCGCCACCGAGTAGAAGTGGCGTTCCGCGCGTTCATCCGTCACGCTTGGTGACGCGATAAGCCGGTCGAGCGCTCGCCACAGAACCACCGTGCCCTGCCCTGCACCGTGAAGGCGGTCCCAGAGCTCTTGATCCTCGGACTCCCGTGTGGTCAACAACTGCCAACTATGGAGCAGAGCGATATGATCAAGGTCCCACGTCCGGCACGTCGGCGAAGTTGAACCCGTTGAGGACATGACAACGAGGCGTCGGCACTGCGAGAACGACGCTGTCTTGAGGCCCAAGCCGAACCGTCCGAGGTCGCGGGGGTCACGCTGCGACAGTGGATTGCCCGAGCCTGCTCGCATGGCCTCCCTGAGCTGATCGACGTTCATTCCCCTGCCATCGTCGGAGATCGCCACCCAGGACTGGTCACCGGCCCAGCGCACATGGACATCGATCGCCGTGGCACCGGCCGAGATACTGTTGTCGATGAGGTCGGCGACCGCAGTCTCCGTTGCATAGCCAAAGGCGCGGAGGGACTCGACGAGCGCCTCCGCCCGCGGCTCGACGATCTCGTACCCGGACCGGGGCTCACCTGCGGCCGGCGCCGTCACCGGTCGCTAGACCCCAGCGGCGCGGACAGGTGCTGGCCATTCTGCAACTGAGCGTCTGTGGCAGCGACTTGCACGGCGGAGCACAGCTCCTCCCACCCACCTCGAGCCAGTAGCTGAGTGTAGGCCCCACGCGCCCCATGTGAGCGAAGACAGCCGAACGTCGGAGGTCCCGGTTGAGCTCGGCCTTGACCGCGTCGAGCAGTTCGGGGGCGTGCTGGAACTCGTCGACAAGCACCGATCACCGAGGTGTCGAGCTCGCGACCCAGGCCACTTAGCAGGGTACTCTTCCCGACCGACCGCAGCCCGTGGAGCACAACGACGGCCTCGTCCTGCCGCCGTTCCCTGACGACGAGGAGTAGACGTCGGGGAACCAGACCGATGAGACGCGTCGATACACCCGCAGCATACTCAGATCGGAGCCGTCGAATTGCTCAGATTCGAGGACTCGGGGTGCCCAGATCAGAGGCTTCGGGTCCGGGCTGTTCCGCAGACCGGCCTGCACGTGTCCGACACTGTTCGGCAGATTCAGCTCCGTTCAGGAGAGCAGCGCGCGGATGTCGTCGGCGTCGAGGGTGGAGCCGAAGACGTTGCCGTCGTTCATGACGCCGGCGAACAGCTCCGCCTTGCGGTTCGCCATGGCCAGCACCTTCTCC
>JBOHFJ010000366.1:0-4891 GCA_050699655.1 Pseudonocardiaceae bacterium | reverse complement strand
GGGTTGGTCGTTGCAGCGTCGATGTCGGCGTGATCGGGGTGCTGGCCGGCTGGGCGGTCATCGGTCCGCTCACCGACGACGACGGCTTCGCCGCCACGATCGCCCGCAACGTCGCGCGCACCGGCAACGCAGGCAACTACTACCGCTGGTGGAACGCCTCGGAGACGCCGTTCGCGCTGGATCAGCAGCTGCTCGCGCCGCTGACCGAAGTCAGCCTGGCCCCGCTGTGGCTGCGATTGCCCAGCACCGCGCTGGGCATCGCGACCTGGTTCGTGCTGAGTCGGGGAGTGCTGGGCGTAGCACTTCCTTCGGTGGCGGGCACCGTCCGAATCCGGCTGCTGGCCGCGGTGTGCCTGCTCGCCGCCTGGCTGCCCTACGACCTCGGAGTGCGCCCCGAGCCCTACGTGGCCTTCGGTGTCACCGGTGTGCTGGCACTGCTGTGGCGGGCTCGCGGGCTCGCCACGCTGGGCGCCGCCGCGCTGCTCGCCGCGCTGACCGTCCCGTTCAGCCCAATCGGGCTGATCGTCGCCGCCCCGGTCGTGGTCTTCACGCCCCGCATCGTCGCGATCATTCGCGGTCCGGAGCATGGGCTAGTCGAGATTCCTGGGCGGGTCGCAGTGCTGGCTCGCGTGTTGTTGCTGGGTTGCATCGCCGCGGTCAGCCTCACGGCGGTCTTCGCCGACCAGACCTGGCACGGCCTGGCGGTCGCCACCCGCTGGCACACCTTCTTCGGGCCCGCGCTGCCCTGGTACCACGAGCCGGACCGGTACCGGTTCCTGCTCGGTGATGATGCGGACGGCAGCGCCACCAAGCGGGTCCCGGTGCTGCTCACACTCGCGCTGCTGCCGGTGGTCGGCGCCCTGCTGGCCCGCCGCAAGGAGCTGGGTGGTGTCGAGCGCTCGGCCGCGCGGCTGGCCGGGGTGGTGCTGACCGCGCTCGGACTGCTGTGGCTCACGCCGTCCAAGTGGTCGCATCACTTCGGCGCGCTGGCGGGGTTGTTCGCGTCGTTCCTCGTGGTGGCCGTGGTCCTGCTGGCGCGGCGGGTCCGCGCGCCAGTCGCGGACCGGGTGAGCCACGGAGTCACAGTGATCAGCGTCACGGTGGTCGGCTCCGCGCTGGTGGCCGCGGCGGCCGGACTGGCCTTCAGCGGCCCGAACGCCTGGTGGCAGCCAGCGGTCTACGACGTGCTCTGGGCGGCCGGCCCGGTGCGCCCATTCGGCCTGCCACTGGACTGCCCACTGCTGTGGATAGGCGTAGCGCTGGTCGCGCTGCGACCCGTGAGTGGCCCGGCAAGTTGGCGGCGAGCCACAACTCCGCATCGCCACTCACGGGTTATCCACACGCTACCGGCGGTGCTTACGGTCGCCGTGGCGGCCACCGCGGTGGCGGTGCTGCTCAGCTCGTTCCTGGCCGCGCCGCTACGGCGACCGGCTGGCTCGCTCGCCTTGGTGAACCTGCATCGGCTGACTGGTGGCCCCTACTGCGGCCTGGCCGACGACCTGCAGGTTCTGCCCGACGGCGCCGTGCTGAGCCCAGCGGACTCCTCCGGTCGGCTGGACGGATTCGCCGCGCTGGCCGGTTTCGACCCCAGCTCACCGCCGCCGGACCCACCGGGCACCGGGATGTCGGCCGAGCTGTGGGGAAGCCTGCTCGGTGGGCCGCGGCACACGGGAACCATGACCAGCCCCTGGTTCAGGCTGCCCCCCCTGGACAGCGACGGTGGAGTGGCGGTGTCGGTGTCCGGCCGGACCGACGGGGGCAACAAACTGGTCCTGGAGTTCGGCAGGTCCGAGCCCGTCGGGGTCACCACGCTGGGCGCTCGAGTGCCGTTCGATCGGGTGCCACTCAGCCTAAACGGCCCGGTGGACTACCGGACATGGTTGCTGAAAGGCCTGCGGGACTACCGGACATGGCGGTCCATCGGCCTCGACACCGCGCAGATCCCGGCCGGCGCCGACCGGGTCCGGATCCACGCGGTGGACGCCAGCACCGGCCCGGACGGCTGGCTTGCCGTAACCGGGCCCCGGCTGCGCTCCGTGGTCGGATTCACCAAGTTCTTGGCCGGTCGGGGTCCAGTGCTGGTGAGCTGGCCGCAGGCGTTCCTGTTCCCCTGTGTGCACAAGATCCCCGGGGTGGCCGACGGGCTGGCCGACGCGCCTGAGGTGGTGATCGAGGCGCCACGCCGTCTCGGTCGGCTCTCGGCGATCACCACAGATCAGCGATATGGCGGCGACTTCGCCGCGCTGCGCCCGTTCGGCCGGCTCTACGAGGTACCCACCCGGTTGGCCGGCCATCCCGATGTCGACTGGGGCGCCCTGGAACTCTCCGGCGACACCGCCGCCCGAGACGCCTACACCCGCAGTCGGTGGTAGCCTGCGTGGCGATGTCTGAGATCCTGGAGCGTTCGCTGAGCGGGTGGGGGGGGACCGCGCCGAGCAGGGCGCGGGTGCTGGTCAATCCAACGGTCGAGTCAATCCAGCGAGCCGTGCGTGAACTCGGCGGGGCGAGCCAGGGCGTGCCAAGCCGGGGCGTGATCGCCCGCGGCTTGGGGCGCTCCTACGGCGACCCGGCGCAGAACGCGGGCGGCCTGGTCATCGACATGACCGGATGCAACCGGATCCACCGCCTCGACGCGGACAGTGGACTGGCCGTGGTCGACGCCGGGGTCAGTCTCGATGCGCTGATGCGCGCCGCGCTGCCGTTGGGGCTGTGGGTCCCGGTGCTGCCCGGCACCCGGCAGGTCACCGTGGGCGGCGCGATCGCGGCCGACATCCACGGCAAGAACCACCACAGCGCGGGCAGTTTCGGCAACCACGTCCGCTCCCTCGACCTGGTCACCGCCGACGGCTCGGTCACCACCCTGACACCCGACGACGAGCTGTTCTGGGCCACCGTCGGCGGCATGGGGCTGACCGGGGTCATCGTGCGCGCCACGATCGCGCTCACCGCGATCGAGTCGGCGTACTTCATCGTCGACACCGACCGCACCGCCAACCTCGACGAGCTGATGGCGCTGCTCACCGACGGCTCCGACGACCGCTACGACTACTCCGCCGCGTGGTTCGACGCGATCTCCACCGGCTCGCGACTGGGTCACTCGAAGCTGGGCCGCGCGGTACTCACCCGCGGCTGCATCGCCCGGCGTGACGAGCTGCCGCCAAAACTGCGCCGCGCCCCACTGGCCTTCGACGCGCCGCAACTGCTCACCGCGCCCAACGTGTTCCCGAACGGCCTGGCCAACCGAGCGATCTTCAGCGCGTTGAGCGAGGCGTGGTACCGCAAGGCACCCCAGCGCCGCCGCGGCGAGGTGCAGAACCTGACCACTTTTTACCACCCGCTGGACATGATCGGGCAGTGGAACCGCGCGTACGGCTCACGGGGCTTCTTGCAATACCAGTTCGTGGTCCCTTTCGGGACAGAAGACAGCGTCCGGCGCATTGTGGAACAGATCGCGCGCTCGGGGCACGTCTCCTTCCTCAACGTGCTCAAACGGTTCGGCGAAGCCAGCGCGGCGCCGCTGTCGTTCCCGCAACCGGGCTGGACGGTCACCGTGGACTTCCCGATCCGCCGGGGTCTCGCGGAGTTCTGTGACCAGCTCGATGAGCGGGTACTCGACGCTGGCGGGCGACTCTACCTGGCCAAGGAGTCCCGTGCCTCGGCGGCCACCATAGCCCGGATGTACCCGCGACTCGACGAGTGGTGCAAGATCCGTGCCACCGCCGACCCCGATGGCATCTTCGCCTCCGACCTGTCCAGGAGACTCGACCTGTGATTGACGCTGTGGGCAACCCCCAGTCCCTGCTGCTGCTGGGCGGAACCTCTGAGATCGCGCTGGCCACCGCCGAGCGCTACACCACCCGCCGCCCGCTGCGAGTGGTGCTGGCCGCCCGCCCGTCACCGCGGCTGGACGCCGCGGCGGCGCGGCTGGAGCGGGGGGGTGCGACGGTAACGACGCTGCCCTTCGACGCCGCGGACACCGGCTCGCACCACGAGACGATCGAGAAGGCCTTCGCCGACGGCGACATCGACGTCACGCTGGTCGCCTTCGGCTTGCTCGGCGACCAGGAGCAGGCGTGGACCGACCACGCCACCGCGCTCAAGCTCGCGCAGGTCAATTACGTGGGTGCGGTGTCGGTCGGAGTGTTGCTGGCCCAAGCGCTGCAACGGCAAGGCCACGGCGCGCTGGTCGCGCTGTCCTCCGCCGCCGCCGAGCGCCCCCGGCGCTCGAATTTCTGCTACGGGTCCACCAAAGCCGGCTTGGACGCCTTCTACACCGGGCTCACCGAGGCGCTGCGACCATCGGGGATCAAGGTGTCGGTGATCCGACCCGGCTTCGTGCGGAGCAAAATGACTGCGGGTCTGAAACCCGCCCCACTGTCAGTCACCCCGGAGCAGGTAGCCGAAGTGATCGTGGACGCCGTCACGAACGGCCGCGAGCAAGCCTGGGCCCCAGCCCCGATGCGCTACGTGATGTCTTTATTGCGCCACGTGCCCCGCCCCCTCTTCCGCCGCCTCCCCATCTGAACAAACCCCCCTCCCGCCCGCTCAGCGCCAACAGCTCTTGGTTTCCCGAGCTCAACCACAGAGTCGTGCCCGACCAGTCCGAGCGCTCTGTGGTTGAGCTCGGGAAGCCAAGAGCTGTACTCAGACGCATCCCGAGGGCGATCATCGTCGCGCGGGAGGTCTCGTTGACCGCCATGGTCTCGGCGAAGATCCGCGTCAACGCGAGATCCTCGAATCCGTGCCGGAGGAGTTCACGCGCTCATTCGCTCGCCAGTCCGTTGCGCCAATAGCGGCGCAAGCGCCGGTACCCGAGCCTGCCCTTCGACCGGTTCTTGGTCAGCGCGCTCCAGCGGCTTGAGGATCCACCAGCCGACGAACTCCCCATCAA
>JBOHFJ010000365.1:0-4918 GCA_050699655.1 Pseudonocardiaceae bacterium | reverse complement strand
TCGTCGGACAGCGCGGCCAGCATCGCCTGCTGCACCGGCCGGGCGACCATCATCCCGGCGTGCCGGCGCACCGCGAGCAGGGCGGCGACCAGCTCGGGGTCACCGGTCACGAAACCGGCCCGGTAGCCGGCGAGGTTGGACGACTTGGACAGCGAGTGCACCGCCAGCAGCCCGCTGTGATCCCCACCGGACACCAGCGGGTGCAGCACCGAGACCGGCTGCTCCTCCCATCCCATGGACAGGTAGCACTCGTCGGAGGCGACCACCGCGCCGATCTCCCGGGCTTGGCGCACCGCGCTGGCGAGCATCTCGGCGGTCGCGACCTCGCCGGTGGGGTTGCGCGGCGAGTTCAGCCAGCGCAGCCGGGTGCCCGGCGCAGCCGGCTCGTCATCGGCCAGCCGCACCGCGGTGGCGCCGGCCAGCCGCGCGCCAACCTCATAGGTGGGATAGGCCAGATCCGGCAGCGCGACAACATCACCAGGACCGAGCCCGAGCAGCGTGGGCAGCCAGGCCACCAGCTCTTTGGAACCCACCGTCGGCAGCACCGCCTCGGCCGGCACACCGGTCACACCATGCCGGCGCTCCAGCGCCGCGACGACAGCCTGGCGAAGCTCTGGCGTGCCGTGGGCGGCCGGGTAGCCAGGCAGCGCTGACACCGACTGCAAGGCGTCCCGCAACACCTCGGGCACCGGGTCCACCGGGGTGCCGACCGACAGGTCGACCACACCCCCCGGATGCGCACTGGCCCGGCGAGCCGCCCCGGCGAGGCTGTCCCAGGGGAAGTCGGGCAGGACCAGGCGCGCCGCGCCCAGGGAGCTCACTCCTTGTTTTGCGGTGGCAATTCGGCGATCAACGGTGGGTCGTACTTGACCTGCCCGACCTTGGACGCTCCGCCGGGCGAGCCCAGCTCGGTGAAGAAGTCAACGTTGGCCTTGGTGTAGTCACCCCACTGTTCGGGGACGTCGTCCTCGTAGTAGATGGCCTCCACCGGGCAGACGGGCTCACAGGCACCGCAGTCGACGCACTCGTCGGGCTGGATGTAGAGCATCCGTTCACCCTCGTAAATACAGTCCACCGGGCATTCTTCGATGCACGATCTGTCCATGACGTCCACGCAGGGCTCTGCGATCACGTATGTCACGGGTTTCTCC
This sequence comes from Pseudonocardiaceae bacterium, assembly GCA_050699655.1. Lineage (GTDB taxonomy): Bacteria > Actinomycetota > Actinomycetes > Mycobacteriales > Pseudonocardiaceae. Next base: position 3,767 of record JBOHFJ010000365.1, on the reverse strand, counting down.
TGCTCCTCACTCGCGGTACCCGAACGGGCCGTCTGCCTGCACAATATCTCCGCCTGGCCGGGTGTCGACCAACGACCCCGCCACCGCGGGGCGGGCCAGTACCCGACCCAGCGCCACAGCGGCCGGCACCATGCCGCCAGCCAGCAGCAGCACCGAGCGCCAGTCCGCGGCGAGCAGCACGTCGCCACCTGACCCCCCAACCCCTGGCCCACCGACCCCGAGCACACCGATCACCAACACCCAGACCACCAGCGGGACCGCGGCCACCACGCGTGGCCCGCCCAGCTCCGCGGCGCTGCGCACCAACCACGGTGTGCTCACCGCGGCGAGCAGGATCGTGATCGGAAACGGCACCGTGCCCACCCGCAGCGGCAGGTAGAACAACTCCACCGCGGCCAGCGCGAAGGCGTCGAACACCAGCACCACCAGGGTGACGCGCGCGAGCGGGCTCACTGGGGCATCCGCTGCTGGGGGGAGGTGTCCGGGTCGGGCAGCCCACCGAACAGGTCGCCGCGCGCGCCCGCGGCCACACCGCGCGCGAGGGTGAAGTACTCGGTGTCGAACACCGGGAGAGCCACCCCGTCGGACAGCGCGAACGCGGCATGGGTGCCCGAGGTCCACAGTCTCAGTTGGGTGGCGTGCGCGCGCATCGCCGCCAGCGTGGCACCGCGCTGCGCGCTGACGTCCAGGGTGGTGCTCACCTCGGCATCGGGCACGCACGGCAGCCCGTGGGGCCCCGGCAGCGGGAAGGGCAGCCCCGGCATCGCACCCAGCGCGTTGATCCCCTCCGCCATCGCCGAGACCGGCAGCACCACCCAGAACACCCGGGCCACCTCGGGTACCCGGGCCGCCGCGGCCATCGTCACCTGGTGTGCCCGGATGTGATCGGGATGCCCGTAGCCGCCGTCCGGGCCGTAGCTCACCACGACCTGGGGGCGCACCTGCGTGAGCACCTCGACCAGCGCCTCGACCTGCTCATCAAGCATCCCGGCGGCGAACGATCTCGGATGCAGCCGCGTCGGCGTACTCGCTCTGAAGCCGGGTTCCACCACCATGCCAGAGTCCCGCCATCGGCCGATCCCGCCGAGAAACCGCTGGTCGGTGACCCCGAGCGCGGCGCAGGACGCCCGCAGCTCGGCCAACCGGGAGCCACCGAGCGCATCGGCGCGCTCAGCGGCCAGGCCGCGCAACTCAGCGGGAAGCACCGCACCCTGCTCCCCCAGCGTGCAGGTCACCAAGGTGACCCCCACCCCCGCGGCCACGTACCGCGCAACCATCCCCCCCGTCCACAACACCTCATCATCCGGATGCGCATGCACCACCACCAACCGCCGCATCACCCCTCCTCCCCCTTACCCCCGCATTGAGCGGGCTGAGCGGGGTAAACCATCCCAGATAACCACGCTGAGCCCGCTAAATGCGGACTGACCACGAGGTGATGTTGTAAGGAGGGCCGTCGGGGGAGGGGTTGTTGCGGACGTTGGCGATATCGTCACGCAGGGCTATGAAGGTTGGTTGCTGGTACAGGGGGAGCACATAGGCGTCTCTGGTCAGCCGCCGGTCCGCCTCGTTGAGCGTCTCCTTGGCGAGCAAGCCGTCGGTCTCGCCAGCGGCGGCGGCGAGCAGGCGGTCGACATTGGGATTGCTGTAGTGACCGAAGTTCTCGCCCTGCCCGGTGCCCCACAACTGCATCGCGCCACCGTACGGGAACGGGCTCAGGTTCCAGGCGAAGACGACGATGTCGTAGTCCCCCTGGGACAGGACGGCGCTGAGGTCGGCAGCCGGCACCACCTGCACGGTGATCCCCAGCGGCTTCACCTGCTGGGCGAACAGCTCGCACTCGGCGTGGCGGACCTGGTTTCCTTGTGCGTAGCGCATCCGCAGCGGCGGCACCGGCATCCCGAAGGGTGTCGTGAGCTGACCACCGGCGATCTGGTATCCGGCGGCGGCGAGGATCTGTTTGGCCCGCGCCAGGTTGCCGGAACCCTGACCCGTCTCGCCGACCACGTCCTCGTAGCCGCTCTGCCCTGGCACGAAGTTGTGGCTGTTCAGCGGCGTCACCTTGTGAGTGAATTGACCGACCGTCTTGTCGATAATCGTCTGTCGGTTGACCGCGGTGAACATGGCGCTGCGCAGCGGCGGGTCGGCGAGGTAGCTGTTCTGCAGGTTGAGGTCGATGTGCTCCCAGCTCAGGCCGAGCCCGACGAAGGACGAGACGCCGGGAATCCCGCGCACCTGCCGCACCAGATCGACCTGCGGGCGCGGGTAAATGACCTGGACCGCACCATTGCGCAGCGCCGCCTGCTCCTGGTTCGGATCGGTGATGATCCGGTAGGTCAGCCGGTCGAGCTTCGGGCGCGGCCCGTACCACCTGGGGTTGGGCACCAGGGTGACCGACTCGTTAGTCGTGAATTTGTCGATCTGGTATGGCCCACCGGAGTAGGCCGGCGGGTTCATTCCGAGCCAGGCGAAAGAGCTGGCTAGCCCCTGCGGGGTCGTGATGTCCCCGTGCTGTGCGGCGATGTGCGCCGGGTAGATCGGCGAGCCGCCGCTCCAGAGCTGCTGCCAATCGGTGAACGGCTTGGTCAGCGTCACCGTCACTGTCTTGCCGCCCGCGGCGCCGACCAGCGACTTGATCTGGTCGTAACCAGAGGTGCTGTACGCGGCGCAGGCCGGGCAGTCATGCCCGTTCTGGAGCTTCCAGTTGTAGCTGAAGTCCGCGGCGGTGATCGGCGTCCCGTCCGACCACACCGCGGCTGGCTTGATCTTGTAAACGATCGTCTCCGGGTTGGCGTTGGTCACCTTCGCCGAGTCGAGCAGATCGGTGTTCATCGCCACCGTGAGGTCCGGCCGGGTGACGAAGGCGTAGGGCAACACGGGCTTGAGGACCTCGCCGGTCTCGAACACGTTGCCCGCGTTGGACAGCTCGTTCCAGTCCGCGACGTTCTTCTCGATGACGAAGGTGAGCTGGCCACCGCTGCGCGACGCGCCGGACCGGCCCGAGTTGCAGGTGTTCGGACTCGCCGCGCACCCGGCGAACACCGACCCGCTCTGGGGCTGGCCGCCACCCGCGCCACCGCCAGCACCGCAGGCCGCCAGGAGCACTGTGGCACCCAGGGCGAGCGCGCGCCGCGCCGCCGATCGACTCAAGCCACCCCATGTGATCCACCCCATGGCCAGGGGACCCTACGCCCACCCCGCATCCGGGGGAGCCCAGGCCTGTCGTCGTCTCACGGCCCGAGCGAAAGATGGGCGTTCGGCGCTTGAGCTTCCCGCGCCAGATCGGGAATTTCCACCACCGCCACGCCGGCACCGGCAAGCAGTTCACAGCCCCGGCAATCCGCGACAAAGAGACTGGGCTCGCGCCAGGCCAGGACGACCCGAGGAATTCCCGCCGCGAGAATGAGTTGGGTGCAGGTGCGCGGCCGCGATTTCCGTTGCGAACAGGGCTCCAAGGTGCTGTAAATCGTGGCTGTCATCAACCGCGGGTCGCCAGGTGCCAGTTTCGCCAGCGCCGACTCTTCGGCGTGCACATGGTCGTCGGTCTCCCGGGAGTATCCCCGGCTGATCTCCTCGCCGTTGCGGTCGACGATGACAGCCCCTACCGAGAAGGCGCCGGGACTCGCCGGGCACTGGCAGGCCAGCCCGATGGCCACCCGCATCCACTCGTAATCCACAACAGTCGGCCGAATCATCCATTCCTCTTTCCTCTCGATCACTGATCGACTCCATTGTCGCCGAGTTCGATGTGCGGGCCGTTGGTAGTC
>JBOHFJ010000364.1:0-4943 GCA_050699655.1 Pseudonocardiaceae bacterium | reverse complement strand
ACATAGAGCAGCGTCCTGGCACCCTCCTCATCAAGAGCCATCACACAGGCACCCGTGACATGCGGATCAAACACAATCCACCCCTCCTGCATGCTCACCACAAGATTCGCGAAACCCACCGGACCCCGATGCAACTGACACGACCCCGGAATCCCCTTACGACGCCGCTTATTCGGGCCATTCTCCTGATAACTCTGCCAATTCATCCCGACTCCCTTCACTGATTTTCGGAAACACACCTCCCGGTCTTCCCTCACTACGTAGGTTCCCTCCGTTCTTCTGGTGCTGTCGTGACTCACCGCCGGTCGTGGTGGCCAGGGTCAGATGTGGTGGCGAGCTGGCGTGCCGCCCGGGCGAGGAGCCGGCAGAACTGGGCCAGCGCGACCTCTCCGCCGGGCAGCGGAGGCATGGCGACGACGAGGCTGACCGGATCGAGGAACAGCACCAGGGCCTTCTCCCCCGGGCGCAGCTCCCGGGTGCCCGCCTCCGAGTTCGGCCCCGGCCACCGCCACCCGTCACATGAGGCCCGCGCCGCGGTGGTCACGCCGCCACCTTCACCGTCGAGTCGACCCCGCCAGCCCGGCTGGCCGGCGTGCTGGCCGTGGAGCCGGTGGCCGGGGCGGTCATGCCGGTGGCCCGAACCACCCACGTGATCCACTTCGCCTGGCCCGAGACCTCCGCCCGGGGCTGCACGGTCATGCCCTCCAACACCACCGGCCGAAACGGCACCCCCGGCACCACCGACGGGGGCACCGGCTGAACCCGCGCGGCGAACTCCACCGTGACCGACTTCTCCCGGTCCTTCTCCGCCGACGGATCAGCGAACGTGCCCCGGTACAGCGGCAGCCCGGTCACCTCGTCTGTCCGGGGCCGCACGGGACGGTTGCGCGCCCGGTCTTCCTGCGACTGGTACTCCGTCACCGGCGTGATCTGCCCGACCAGGTAAAGGCCCTGGGGGAACCACTGGTCAAACTCCGCCGGCAACCGTAGGCCCTTCGGCGCTCCCATGATCGAAACCCTCCTCGTAGCTCTCCGTTATGCCGCCGTTCAGGCGACTTAGTATACGAAGATAGACCTAGTATGTGAAGCTGTCAACATACGAGGTCATGCGACGATGAGAGCGTGTCGCCGAGCGAAAGGTGCAGATCCTGAACGAGCTCCTGTTCGGACCACATCCAGACTGGCCCGAGGATGCTGACGAGCCCCGGTACCGGCAGATCGCCAAGGAGTACCGACAGAAGATCACCAACGGCGAGCTGCGCAACGGCGACAAGCTCCCCAGCGAGAGCCAGCTCTGCGAGCTGCACAACGTCTCGACCATCACCGCCCGCAGCGCCGTCAAACTACTCCGCGAGTGGGGCCTGGCCCACGGCGTCAAAGGCAAAGGCGTGTTCGTCCGCCGCCCAGCCCGGTTTGACCGCTTCGCGCCGCACCGCTACTTCCGAGGCCAGCAGGCCCGCGATTACGTCCGAGAAGCCGAAGCCTCCGGCGTCGGCCTCAACGCCGAGCACGAAACCACCCGCACCACCGCCCCAGCCGCAATCGCCACCCGCCTGGGCATCGCCGAAGGCGATCCGGTCATGCTCACCCGATACTTCATCCGCATGGGCACCCCACCCCAACCGGTCACCATGAGCGCCTCATGGGAACCCATGGCCCTCATCGGCGACACCGACATCGAGCTGCCCCACGAAGGCCCACTGTCAGAACAAGGCATCGTGGCCCGCTTCGACCACATCGACCTCCACGTCAACGAGGTCGAAGAGATCCTGCACATCCGCAGCGCCACCACCGAGGAAGCCCACCGCCTCGAACTCCCCGCCAACCGCCCCGTCCTCGACATCACCCAAACCTTCCGCGTGGCCGGAACCGACGTCGACGACGACATCACCGTCGCCACCGTCGACATCGTCTTCGCCGCCGACCGCTACGAACTACGCTACGTCATGGAGATCAAATAACCACCTGGGTGCACACGATGTGTTACGTCACGTCACGTCACGTCGCGTTGCGTTGCCGAATTCGCCTCTATGGGATCAAGACGCGCCGCCAGCGGCGGCGTGAAGGCCAGCCTGGCCGGAACCACGACACTGCGCGCGGCCCTGACGGGCCGTGCTCGGTCGCGGCCCGGCCGGACGGCCACCACCACCCGGGTGCCGCCGTACACGTCCCGATCAGCCCGAGAACCACCCGCAGCGCCCAGCCCAGGAACAACCGTCAGCAGCCACCACGCCTGACCATGCTTGGGGTGGCTCCGCTTCCGATGACACACCGATCATCATCAGTCCCGCACGCCGGCGAATGCCAGAGACGTCGTGCACGAGCTGGGGGGAATGCCCGATAGCCGGGTCTTCTCCCACACCGGGACTTTGATTCACTCTTCCCGCCGACGGGCCTGGTCGTGCTCACCCAGACTTGCCAGCACGGCGACGGTGTGAGCCGAGCGCAAGGTGTCGGGGTGGCCGCCGCCCAGGACCCGGCGCCGGCGGGTGAGGGTGTCCTCACCGAGCTCGCGGGCCCGTTCATACCGCCCCAACTCCCGCAGAGTGGCGGCGAGGCTGTGGGCCGAGCGCAGTGTGTCGTGGTGGTCCTCGCCCAAGACCCGGCGGCAGCGAGCCAGGGTGTCCTCACCAAGCTCACCAGCCCGTTCATACCGCCCCAACTCCCGCAGAATGGTGGCGAGGACGGAGGCTGCGCGCAGGGTGTCGGGATGGTCCTCCCCTAGGAGCCGCCGACAGCGAGCCAGGGTGTCCTCACCCAACTCACCAGCCCGCTCATACCGCCCCAACTCCCCCAGGGTGCCGGCGAGGAATGAGGCCGCGCGCAGGGTGTCGGGATGGTCCTCGCCCAAGACCCGGCGGCAGCGAGCCAGGGTGTCCTCGCCGAGTTCGCGGGCCCGCTCATGCTGCCCCAACTCCCACAGGTTGAAGGAGAGACCGCTGGCCGTTTGCAGGGTGTCGGGGTGGTCCTCCCCCAGTACGGAGCGGCGCAGGTCCCGGGCGCGTTCTAACAGCGGCCGAGCGGGGGCGAGCTCCCCCCGGATCTGAAGATACGCAGCGGCGCGGGCAAGTAGCCAGGCCACGTCCTCCTCGACATCGGTAAGGGTGCGGTAAGTGTCGGTGGCGACCAGGACATGCGGCAGGAGCAGACGCCAGGCCGGCCAGGCCGACGAGTTGTCCTGCGGATCATCGGCCGGGACCGCGCCACGCAGCAGCCGAACCGCCACAGTGGGCAAATCCTGGTGCTGGTGGGGCTGGGCACGCAGGATCGCGGCGGTCAGCCGGTGCAGCACCAGGGTGGTGGGCTCGACGCGGGCCAGCCCGTACTGGCGCAGCAGCCGAGTCAGCGCGGTGAACGCCAGCGGATCCCCGACCTCGGAGGCCAGCCGTGCGGGCAGCGGGGTGGGATAGGTGGTGAACAGGGTCAGCGGGATCGGCTCCGGGGCCAGGTAGGCGGCCAGGGTGAGCAGCTCCAGGGCGGCCGGGGACTGGGCGCTCAGCCGGTCCAGGGCGATTTGGACGCTGGCGGCCAGCGACATCGGATAGGTGGCCGAGGTGCCTTGAGCTAGCAGTTCCGTGGTCCGCTCGGCCAGCAGGGCGAGATAGTCTCGCACGCTGGTGGAAGTCTCGGCCAGATGCGCGGCGCTCTGGGCCAGCGCCAGCGGCAGATCTCCCAAGGCCTCCGCGATCCACCCCGCTTCATCCTCGGTTAGTCCTGGAGCGCGGCGACGCAGCAGCGTGGTCGACTCGCCTCGGTCGAACACGTTCACCTCGACCGGGGTGGCCAGCTCGTGCCAGCCGGGATTGCGGGAAGTAATCAGTACCCTCCCGCCACTGCCGGGCAGATACTCGGCCAGCGCAGCGGGATCCTCAGCGTTATCAAAGACCACAAGCCACCGGTCCCGTGCCCGCAACGCCCCCAACAACCGGGCCACCGCCACGGTCGCGGAGTCAGTGACGGTGGCCAGACCAAGGGCGTGGGCCAGCTCGGCCAGCCGGTCGGCCACCAGCGCTGGTTGCTCTGCCCGGACCCACCACACCACGTCATACTCGGCGCTGTAGCGGTGGGCGTACTCAACGGCCAGCGCGGTCTTCCCGATCCCGCCCATCCCGTGCAAAGCCTGTACCACCGCCGCCGAGCGCTCGTTCTCCAACGCGGTATGCAGCGCGGTGAGTATCTCCTCCCGGCCGGTGAAAACCGGGTTGCGGGCAGGAACGTTCCACACCTGCTTGACCAGCGCATCTTGCGCCAGGTCCTGTGACAGATCCCGCAACGCCGCGAACAGCGCCTCGCTGAGCCCCTCCGGGGTCGTCACCGTCGCCGTGGTCACCCCACTCTCGCTCAGCCGGGCCCGAAACGCCTCCTGCCGAGCCCCATAAGCCAGATCAACAAACAGATCCCTCGGCCCCTCAGCCTCCTCACCCAACAGCACCACCAGCCGTGGTAACCCAGCCTCACCGGCTACCTGGAACTCCAATTCCGTGTAGGACAGCTCCGGGCAATCAGCCACCGGCGAGCCGTAGCGAAACCCCACCACCGCCACATACACATCCGCCGCCCGCACCGCATCCCGACACACCCGCGCCGGCTGCTCATCCCTCGGCCCGAAATACGCCATCTCAACAATCGCATCCCCCGCCCGAGACACCGCCCCCTCGGCCGCCGTCACAAACGAGCGCCCCACCGGAAACCGCGCCAACTCCGAGGTATGACTTACAAACACCCGCCGTGGCCGGGACATGACACACAGCATCCCACGACGAGACCGCACCAGGTTCCAAGATCATGACCAAGCGCAAGCGCCGCCGGCGGACCTCCGCTCCGGGACGGCCTCAGACCGGCACGAGGATTGTGGGTCACCAGGTGGAGCGGGTATCCCGTCGCGTCGGCGCCAGAGGCGTAGTGGGCTGGGGGGCAGTGGTCCAGATCGTTCAGCCGCTGGG
>JBOHFJ010000363.1:0-4950 GCA_050699655.1 Pseudonocardiaceae bacterium | reverse complement strand
GTTCAGCTCGAGTCGACCAGCTCTGCTGTTGAGTTCGGGAACCCAGGAGCGGGCGGGACGGGCGGAGTCTGAGGGAAGGGGTCGGTGTTATCCGGATTGGCTCGGCGGGGCGCATTGCTGGGTGCAGTGCTCACAGGTGGGGGCGAGTGGGGGGCCGATCGCCACTCCTGAGCTGCCCCGGGCAACCAGGATCCAGTCGGGCTGACGCAGCCAGTAATGCGCCGCCAAGTGCACCGCGCAGCGCCGACGGCGCAGCCCGAGCACCGCGCCGGGGCGACGGCACGACCGGCAGCGCCCCCGCTCATCAACCGGGTGGTCCTTCAGCACGGCGTACAGGGCGCCACTGACCCGGCACCGCACCGAGCCGACCCCATCCGCGCCGAGCCCGGCCCTGATGCCCTCCGCCAGCACCTGGCACAGCATCGTGCACATGAACTCGTAACTGGTCTGGTCAATCGGGCGGCCATGATCAGCTGTAGCTGGCATCGTCCTCGGCTTCCTGGGAGGTCTCGCATCGGTGTGACCAGCCAACCGCCGCCGGGCCGCTCCGGTACGGGGTGCGGGGGTAGTGCGGGGTCGCGTGAAATCGCTGAGTGCCGGTGGGAGAACCTGTGCTGGTGCGAAGCGGGAATGGTGATTTGGAGCGGGTGTGGGGGCGCACTGGTTGGTCGCGCAAGGAGCTGGCCCGGCGGGTCAACCGCCGAGGGCAGTCCCGGGGGTTGCGCCTGAACACCGACGCCAGCCGGGTCGCGGCCTGGTTCGCTGGTCAGCAACCCCAGCCGCCGGTTCCGGCGATCTTGTGCGAGTTGTTCAGCGAGCACTTCGGCTACCTCGTCGCGCCCGAGGCGATCGGCCTCACCGCTGACGCGGACACCGACATCGGGCTGCGGTATGAGCCGAGTCTGGGGGCTACCGTGGCGGTAGTCGCCGACCTCGGAAGGAACGACGTGTACCGCCGCAATTTTCTGTACGGCGCGCCGTTCGTCGCGGTCGCGGTGGTCGCCCCCAGCCGCGACTGGCTACTCGCCACCCTGGACGCCACCACGCCCCGCCCCGGGGGCAAGGTGGATCACGAGCAGGTCACGGCGATCCGCGAGGCGTTCGATGCCTACCAGGAAGCCGACGTGATGCGTGGCGGTGGCCACGCCCGCTACGCGCTGGCCCAGTACGTCACCGGCCACGTGCTGCCGCTGGTGCGCGACGCCGATCCCGAGACCGACACCGGTGCGAGCTTGTTCGCCGCCGCCAGCCAGCACGTCTACCTGTTGGGCTGGATGGCCTCGGACGATGGCCGGCAAGCCCTCGCCCAGCGCTACCTGCTGCAGGCCCTGAGGCTGGCCCAAGCCTCCGGGGACGCCAAGTTCGGCGCGCACATCCTGGCCGGAATGAGCGACCAAGCCGGCATGCTCGGCTATCCGCGCGAGGCGCTGCAGCTGGCAACCGCCGGTCGCCACGGGCTCATCCGGGCCTACAGCCCGGCCTGCGCCGCTGATCTGTGGGCGCTACAGGCCCGGGCGCACGCCAGCCTCGGCGAAGCCCGCGAAGCCGCCCACGCCGTCGCCCAGTCCGAGCTGGCGTTCGAGCGGGTCCACCGCGCCGACGAGCCCGAATGGGCCCGGTTCATCGACACCGCCTACCTCACCGGCGAATGGGCCAACACATTCGGCGACATCAACCGGCCCACCGAATCCACCCGCTTTGCCCGGCACTCAGCCACCGAAGCCCGCCACCAAAACCGAGCCCGCCGCGGCGCCCTGAGCCAAGCCACACTGGCCCGCGCCGCCCTCACCACCGGCAACCTCGACCTGGCGATCCACAACGCCCACCACGCCCTGGACCTCGCGATCACCGTGCAATCATCCCGCTGCACCCACGCCATCACCGACCTCCGCACCCGCCTCCAACCCTTCCACACGGTGGCGCTCGCCCGAGACTTCAACAACCGAGCCCACCTCGCCCTCGCGACCACCCGCCAGACTTAACCTGGTGCGTTACTTACGCGCCCAGCCGCTCCATATTCAGCACTCCCTGGTGAACGGTCAGCTCAAAAAAATTATACCGTCACCGTCCCCGGACTTATGCTTGCCTAATTCAATTATCTGACGCATCGCCACAACGATACGGTCGCGATCGATAGTCAATTGCCCCCCACTGGCCTGGTTAGTCAGGGATGTTACTCGCAAATTTACATCGGGGATTGCCCCGATCCAGACTGCGGCCGTAATACCGTAATTCGAAGATGACCTCTTCCAGAAGAGTGACGGAAAAGGTTTTTCGACTACAAGCGGGGGCTTGCCCAGGGTAAAGAATACCTCTTCGTCGCCATCGACAACAAACCGAACGGAAAAATCCTGCCAAAGGACGTCTTGACGGTTCCCCTCCACCCGAGAATGCACGAGCTCGAGGTCGACAGTCAGCCCAAGAGGGAAAACTCTCACAGTGGGAACCCACAGCAAGGCGTGATCGGTTCGACAGAGTACTTCCGCTGTCGCGATCAGGCCCGGAACGGTGCGCTTAGGAGGTGCCAAGTTTTCATTCACGGCGGAATTAGTCAAGTTTTTCATCCTTCACAGAGCTAACAGAGGGTGATTGTTCCCGAGTTCTCGGAATAGTCTCCCCAATTCCCGTGAAACGCTGACGCCGAGATCTGATAGTGATACCGCCAGCCATGCCGGCACACACCGCCGATGTCATGATAATTCTTGACGACCCCACCTCGCCCGTCTGGCTTGGTCGGCGAGGTGGAACTTACGCCGCCTCCGGTCGCCTCGAACTTCCGGCCATTGTAACCCCAGATGACCGTGCGGTCATTCCAGACATCCGGTGTCGCCGTGCACTCAGCTACCCCGTTCGCCTCGACAAGATCACCGAAGGACCCAACCACAAATGGATCTTGAGGATCTAGCGTGCAGAAGATATACCCGCGCTCCGGGGTAGCGATATGCTCGTTGACCAACGATTCGTATTGACGAGGAGAGATCCACGCAAGCGGCCTTCCTGGCGCCGACAGTGACGAGCCAACCGCGGTGACCGCGACGCTCGTCCCGGTCACCGAGCCGCAAATAACACCGTCAAGATGACGAGCACGAGAGGATGGCGCAACCTCGTCCTTGATTTTTTCGATCTCATGGCACCCCCGCCCCTGGAACTTGCTGGATATAAGCAGTCGATGACCCACCGAAACACACCTGTCACTTACAGTCACAAGCATGCACCAGTGAGTAGTCGAACGTCTACCGGTTTCGACTGGACGTGTCGACGTCAGTGCGGCAGCGGGGCGGGCAGACAGACTGTGATCTCAGCAGGAGTTGCGAACCTCGGACTGCTCTGTGGTCGAGTCCGGGAACAACGGGGCTGGCCAGACGGTGCGGGGGTAGCGCGGGGTCGCGCGAAAGCGGTGAATGCCGGTGGGAGACCCTGTGCTGGTGCGAAGCGGGAACGGTGATCTGGAGCGGGTGTGGGGGCGCACTGGTTGGTCGCGTAAGGAGCTGGCCCGGCGGGTGAATCGGCGCGGGCAGTCCCGGGGCATGCGCCTGAACACCGACGCCACCCGGGTCGCGGCCTGGTTCGCTGGCCAACACCCGCAACCACCGGTTCCGGCGATCTTGTGTGAGTTGTTCAGCGAGCACTTCGGCTACCTCATCGCACCCGAGGCCATCGGGCTGACCGCGGACGCGGACACCGACATCGGGCTGAGGTACGAACCGAGCCTGGGGGCTACCGTGGCGGTAGTCACCGACCTCGGAAGGAACGACGTGTACCGCCGCAACTTCCTGTACGGCGCGCCATTCATCGCTGTCGCGGCGGTCGCCCCCAGCCGCGACTGGCTACTCGCCACCCTCGACGCCACCACGCCCCGCCCCGGCGGGAAAGTGGATCACGAGCAAGTCGCGGCGATCCGCGAGGCGTTCGCCGTCTACCAGGAAGCTGATGTGATGCGCGGCGGTGGCCACGCCCGCCGCGCGCTGGCCGAGTACGTCACCGGCCATGTGTTACCGCTGGTGCGCGACGCCGACCCCGACACCGACGCGGGCTTGTTCGCTACCGTCAGTGAGCAGACCTACCTGTTGGGCTGGATGGCTATTGATGACGGGCGGCAAGCCCTCGCCCAGCGCTACCTGCTGCAATCCCTGCGGCTGGCCCAAGCTTCCGGAAACGCCAAGCTCGGCGCGCACGTCTTGGCCGGAATGAGCCACCAGGCCTGCATGCTCGGTTATCCGCGCGAGGCGCTGCAGCTGGCTACCGCCGGCCGCCACGGGCTCACCCGCGCCTACAGCCCGGCCTGCGCCGCGCGACTGTGGGCGCTGCAGTCTCTGGCTCACGCCAGCCTCGGCGAATCCCGCGCAGCCGCCCACGCCGTCGCCCAATCCGAGCTGGCGTTCGAGCGGGTCCACCGCGATGACGAACCGGAATGGGCCCGATTCATCGACACCGCCTATCTCACCGGGGAATGGGCCAACACCTTCGGCGACCTCAACCGGCCCACCGAATCCACCCGCTTCGCCCACCACTCAGCCACCGAAGCCCACCACCACAACCGAGCCCGCCGCGGCACCCTCAGCCACGCCACCCTCGCCCGCGCCGCCCTCACCACCGGCAACCTCGACACCGCGATCCACAACGCCCACCACGCCCTCGACCTCGCGATCACCGTGCAATCATCCCGCTGCACCCACGCCATCACCGACCTCCGCACCCGCCTCCAACCCTTCCACACGGTGGCGCTCGCCCGAGACTTCAACGACCGAGCCCACCTCGCTCTGGCAACCACCCACCAGCCCTAACCCGCAACGGCACTCACCGCGCCGCAGCACAAAATTGATCAACTTCTACTGTGGGGTACCCGGTAGCCGGCGCCGTACCCAGCCAGGGACGGCACCGATGCGTCGTTGCGGTGCAGCCGTAGCTTGATCGCCGAAAGTGAGGTGTGGCCGTGCATAACTGCACGGC
>JBOHFJ010000362.1:0-4952 GCA_050699655.1 Pseudonocardiaceae bacterium | reverse complement strand
CACCTGGGGTGACCGCGCGCACACCGTCAACATCTCCACCATGGCGGCGCTGGTGGCTGCCGCGGCTGGCGCGCCGGTGGTCAAGCACGGCAACCGCGCGGCGTCCTCACAGTGCGGTGCCGCCGACGTGCTCGAAGCACTCGGCGTGGCGATCGATCTCGGCCCGGAGCAGGTGGCGCGGTGCGTCGCGGAGACGGGAATCGGTTTCTGCTTCGCGCCCCTGTTTCACCCGGCGATGCGGCACGCGGCGGCCATGCGCTCGGAGATCGGGATCCCCACCGCCTTCAACGTCCTCGGGCCGCTGGTCAACCCCGCGCAGCCGGCTGCCGCGCTGGTGGGTTGCGCTGATCCGCGGTTGGCGCCGGTGCTGGCTCAGGTGCTCGCCGACCGCGGCGTCAGCGCGCTGGTGGTACGCGGCGATGACGGGCTCGACGAGCTCACCACCACGACCACCACCTCGGTGTGGGTGGTCGACGGCGCCACGGTGCGGCGTGCGCAGGTGGACCCGGTTGCGCTGGGCGTGCCCGTGGCCCGCCGGGAGGATCTGCGTGGTGGGGACGCCGCGACCAATGCCGATGCGGTGCGTCACCTGCTCGCCGGTGAGCCCGGTCCGGTTCGCGACGCCGTGCTCCTCAACGCCGCCGCGGCGCTTGCCGCGCACCGCGGCTGGACTGGGGATCTCCTCGACGAACTCGAAGTAATGACCCAGCGCGCGGCCGGGGCGGTGGACTCGGGCGCCGCGGCGGCGCTGCTGGAGCGCTGGACGAGGCTGACCGTCGAGCTGTCCGCGACTGTGCACTCATTATACGGAAAGTAACCACTGGTCGCAGGGTTCCTCTGTCGGATGACGTGACGCCGCCGTTCGGGTGATGATCCGCGCCTAACCGCACAAAGGGACGTTAGGCGGCATGCGCGGGATGGTCTCCCGCTACCAATGATCACGCATCCGGGCGTTGAGGCCCGGGAATGGGGGATAGCTGCGAGTGGTGTCCCATCGTCAGAACCGCGTCCTGGGGGGCGTGGCGGCCGGGGTGGCCTTCGTTGCTGTGCTGAGCATGCCACCAGCGCCCGCGGCGGCCGAACCAGCCCCCGCCCCCAGTCCCCCTGCCGCCGATCCCGCCGCTGCGCATCTGCCCGCGCCTGATCCGATGGCGAGTGTGGCGCAGGCTCGAGCACTGAGCCGTCAAGCCGAGGTGATCACCGAGCAGTGGAAGCTGGCGACCGACCGGCTGCTGGCTCGCCGCGCTGATGCGGACCGGGCGCATGCCGACGCGGCGGTCGCGAGGGCCACCGCCGACCAGGCTCGCGCGTCGCAGAGCGCGTTCCGCGCTCAGGTGGATCGGCTGACCAGCGCCACCTTTGAGGGTGTGCGGGTCAGCAGTTTGACGGCGATGCTGATCAGCGACTCGCCGCAACACTTCATGGATCAGATGTCCGCACTGGACGTGCTGGCGGTGAGCAACAGGGCGGCGATGGACAAATTGGCGACCGCTGTCTCTCGTTCCGGCCAGGCGGAGCTTGCCGCCACCGACGCCGAGACGCGAGCGGCCGTGGCTGAGCTCGACGCCGAACGGATAGCGGGGGATGTGGCTGCGGCTCGGCTTGAGATGGGCCGCCAGATCACTCTCGTGCAGGAGCGCCTCGGCAAGCTGACCCCTGAGGAGTTTTCCCACTATGCCGCCGAGGGATTCACCGACTACCCGATCAACCTGGTTGGTGACACCCTCGGGATCAAGGCCCTGCGCGCCGCGCTGACCCGGCAGGGAGCACCGTACATCTGGGGCGCTGAAGGCCCGAGCACCTTCGATTGCTCAGGCCTGGTGATGTGGGCTTACCGCCAGGCCGGGGTGAGTCTACCGAGGGTGGCCTTCGACCAGGCCAGAGTGGGCACCCCGGTGGTGTCAGGCCTGTTGCCGGGCGACCTCATCGCGCTGTACTCGCCGGTGAGTCACATCGGCATGTACGTGGGCAACGGGCTCTACATCAACGCCCCGCAGAGCGGTGACGTGGTCAAAGTCTCTCGAGTCCCGTGGCATGACGTCGCGGCGATCCGCCGGATCGGATGACTGGCACTCTCCCGAACAACTCCCGAAATTGTCAGTGTCGCGGTCTACCGTCCGCAGTGACCAGATCACTAGCGAGACGGAGCCTGAAATGATCGTGGATTGCGACCGGTGTGAGGTACGTGGCGGCGCTTGTCAGGACTGCGTCATCACCCTGCTGCTTGGAGCCCCGCCGGCTGGCGTCGAGTTGGACGCTACCGAACGGCAGGCGTTGCGCACCTTGGCTGAGGTTGGCATGGTGCCCCAGCTGCGACTGGTTGATCGTAACCAGGCTCGCGCGGTGCCCCTGGCAGCGACTGACACCGCTGC
Source organism: Pseudonocardiaceae bacterium (assembly GCA_050699655.1). Lineage (GTDB taxonomy): Bacteria > Actinomycetota > Actinomycetes > Mycobacteriales > Pseudonocardiaceae. The sequence continues at coordinate 2,580 of JBOHFJ010000362.1, read as the reverse complement.
CTGCCTGGGCAAGGGCGCTGAGCGGTGTTCGCTCGACGATGAGCGGTCTAGGAGACAGGTAAGCTGATCGGCGCGGGCGATGTTAGTCCGGCTTGCGGTGACGTCCATCGTGCCCAGCGGTCACTTCGGCCCATCGCCGCGTGCAGGTGGTGACAGCGTCGCTGGCTTTTCATACTCTTCCCGAGGCCTTGCGGTAGATGCCTCCCAGACTGGGCGGCAGCGCGGGTCGCTGCCGAATCGGCTGCGTTGGGCAGCCGAGCCGGGGATGCCTTGTCTTGGGTGAATCTGGGTGAGCACGAGTGCTCACCCAGATTAGGGCTTGCGTCCACTCTGCGCCCGAACCCGTCAGTGCAACCCGGTGTGGCGGTCTAGGGGAAGAGGGGACAGCCGCGACGTGCCGTCGCATCATCTGAGGCCCGGTGTTGTCAAGCCTGGTGTTGTCACACGCCGTGTCTCGGCGGCGGTGGCCGCTGCGGCGGTGCTTGTCCTGGTGGCTGTGCTGCCCACTCCGGCGACCGCTGACCCCGCCCCGCCCGGGGATGCCACCACCGCCGCGCAGCGGCTTGCTGAGCTGAATCGGCAGGCTGAAGTGCTCACCGAAAGGTGGCATTACACCCTGGACCAATTGGGTGCACGCCGTGCCGAGCTGGAGCGCGCCAAGGCTGATGTCAACGCCGCCGCCGCCGCCGGGCAGCGAGCCAAGGCTGTTCAAGGTCAGTACCGCGGTCAAGTCGACAAGCTGACTTACGCCTCGTTCCAAGGTGCTCGACTGTCCCGACTGTCCGCTCTGCTGGTCAGTGACTCCCCCCAGGACTTCCTGGACCAGATGTCGGCGCTGGACATGCTTGCGGTGGACAACAAGCAGGCTCTGGACCGACTCACCGGTGCCGTCGCGCAAACCCAGCAGGCGCAGCGGTCGGCCAACGACGCGGCGGCGCGGGCCGCCCAAGCTGAGCGGGACGCGGCCGCGCTCGAAGGCGACCTGGCTCGTTCCCGCGCCGAGATGGACCGTCAGATCCAGGTGGTCACCAAGAGCCTCGCGGCGCTGACTCGCCAGGAACGAGCCGCCTACACGTCCGTCGGGAAAATCGACTTCCCGATCACCAACTTGCTCGGCAGTGGTGTCGCGGTCGAGGCGACGCGCGCCGCGTTGAGCAAGCAGGGCTCGGCATACGTCTGGGGCGGCGCCGGCCCGGTCACCTTTGACTGCTCGGGGTTGGTGAAGTGGGCCTTCGCGCAGGCCGGGATGCCGGGTCTGCCGCACTCAGCCGAGGAGCAGGCCCGGATGGGTCGCAGCGTCAGCCGCTCCCAGCTGCAGCCAGGCGATCTCATCGCGTTGTACTCCCCGATCAGCCACATCGGGATCTATGTCGGTGAAGGCTTGTACGTGAACGCCCCACAGAGCGGGGACGTGGTGAAGGTCGTCATGGTGCCGTGGAGCCAAGTCACCGCACTGAGCCGGATCGGCTGAACCCCACCGGCTACCCTCCCACGGGTGCCACCGATCCTGCTGGTCAGCAACGACTTCCCGCCCCGACCCGGTGGTATCCAGGCTTACCTGCACCAACTGGCTCTGGCGCTGCCCAAGGGTGACATCGCCGTCTACGCACCGGACTGGCCGGGAGCGGCGGCCTTCGATGCCCGGTTGCCCTTCCCGGTGCTCCGGCATCCTGGATCCCTCATGCTTCCCACGCCGTCAGTGCTTCGCCGGGCTGTCAGTTTGCTGCGGGAACTGCGCTGCGACACCGCGTGGTTCGGCGCGGCCGCCCCGCTGGCCCTGCTCGGTCCGGCGTTACGCCGCGCCGGGGTGCGACGCGTGGTGGCCAGCAGCCATGGACACGAGGTGGGCTGGTCGATGCTGCCCCCAGGACGCATGGCGCTGCGCCGGATCGGCGCTGATGCCGACGTGGTCACCACCGTGAGCCAGTACACCCGCCGCCGGATCGCCTCGGCGTTCGGTCCCCGCGCCGCCCTGGAACTGCTTCCGCCGGGCGTGGACTGCGCGGCGTTGCGCCCAGATCCCGGCGCGCGCGCGGAGATCCGACGCCGCCACCGGCTGGGGGATGCCCCGGTGGTGCTGTGCGTGTCCCGGCTGGTAGCTCGCAAGGGGCAGGACACGCTGGTGCGGGCGTTGCCCGCGATTGCGCGTCAGGTTCCGGGAGCCAGGCTGCTGCTCGTCGGAGACGGGCCCGGGGCGGTGGCGTTGCGCCGGCTGGTGCGCTCGTGTGGGGTGTCCGATGCCGTGGTGTGCACCGGAACAGTGCCGTGGTCCGAGTTGCCCGCTTACTACGCCGCTGGTGACGTCTTCGCGATGCCCTGCCGGACCCGTGGGCACGGGCTGGACGTCGAAGGGCTCGGTCTGGTGTTCCTCGAGGCTTCGGCGACCGGCTTGCCGGTCGTGGTGGGTGACGCTGGCGGGGCGCGAGAGACGGTGCGCGCGGGCGACACCGGCGAGCTGGTGGACGGTCGTGATGTAGCGGCGGTGGCTGGGGCCGTCGCCACGCTGCTTGCCGATCCCGAGCGTGCCGCGGCGATGGGCCGGCGCGGGCGGTGCTGGATGCTGCGCGACTGGGACTGGGC
>JBOHFJ010000361.1:0-4959 GCA_050699655.1 Pseudonocardiaceae bacterium | reverse complement strand
GTCCAACCCCATAGCCCCGATATGTCTCCATGTCGGGGTAGGCGGCTTAGGAGAGGAGTTGCTCGTAGACTTGGACGGTGCGGTCGGCTACTGTAGACCAGGAGAATTCGGTGACGGCGCGTTTGCGGCCGGCTTGGCCCATTGCTCGGGAACGGTCGGGATCGGCTAGCAGCTCGTTGACGCGGTGCGCCAGGTCCCGCTGGAATTCCTCCGGTTCATGTTCGTCGTAGGGCACCAGCAGGCCGGTGACCCCGTCGTCGACGACCTCGGGGATTCCCCCGACGGCGGAAGCGACCACCGCCGTACCGCAGGCCATCGCCTCGAGATTGACGATTCCCAGCGGTTCATAGACCGACGGGCAGGCGAACACCGCGGCCGCCGACAGTACTTGCCGGATGTCGGCGATGGACAGCACGTCCGGCACCCAGATCACCCCCGGGCGGGCGGCGGACAGCTCCGCTACGGCGGCGCGGACCTCGGCTTCGATTTCCGAGGTGTCCGGCACGCCCGCGCACAGCAGCAACTGGGCACCGCGGTCTATGTGGTGCGCCGCCGCCAGCAGGTGCTCGACGCCCTTCTGCCGAGTGATCCGCCCCACGAACGCGACGATCGGCCGCGTCGGGTTGGCCCCGAGCCGGCGAATCGCGTCGGTCTCCTGGACCGGGTAGTAGGTGTTGGTGTCAATGCCGTTGCGCACCACGTGCACCCGTTCCCGGTGCACGGTCGGGTAGCAGTCCAGCACGTCGGCGCGCATCCCGTCGCTGACCGCGATGATCGCGTCGGCGTGTTCGTAGGCGGTCCGCTCCACCCACGAGGACACCCGGTAGCCACCGCCGAGCTGCTCGGCCTTCCACGGCCGGCGCGGCTCCAACGAGTGCGCCGTGACCAGGTGTGGCACACCGTGCAGGGTCCGGGCCAGGTGGCCCGCCATGTTGGCGTACCAGGTGTGCGAGTGCACGAGGTCCACGCCACCCAGGGCGTCGGCCATCGCCAGGTCCACGGACAAGGTCTGCAGGGTGGGGTTCGCGCTGGCCAATCCCGGCGCGACGGCGTGGGCGTGGGCTTCCGGGCGGGGGGCGCCGAAGCAGTGCACCTCCACCTGACACCGCGCTCGCAGCTCGGGAACCAGGTGGCTGACGTGCACCCCGGCGCCGCCATACACCTCGGGTGGGTACTCGCGGGTCAGAACTCCGATACGCACGCTGTGTCACGCTACCGAATATTCGATGAACTGGGGTGGGCTTCACCTGGCTCTTCAGTGCAACCGGCGCTAGGGTGACCTGTCGTGAGAGAACAGCCACATGTGCTAGGCATCGTTCTCGCTGGGGGTGAGGGAAAACGGTTGTGGCCGCTGACGGCGGATCGGGCCAAACCGGCGGTGCCGTTTGGTGGCAACTATCGATTGATCGATTTCGTGCTCTCCAATTTGGTCAACGCCGGCTACATTCGGATCTGCGTGCTCACCCAGTACAAGTCACACTCGTTGGATCGGCACATCACCACGGCGTGGCGGCTGTCGTCGATGCTGGGGCAGTACATCACCCCGGTGCCCGCCCAGCAGCGGCTCGGCCCTCGGTGGTACACCGGCAGCGCGGACGCGATCTTTCAGTCGCTCAACCTGGTGTATGACGAGGCTCCGGAATACATCGTCGTCTTCGGCGCCGACCACGTGTATCGGATGGACCCCGCGCAGATGGTGGAGCGGCACATCGCTACCGGCGCGGGTGTGACCGTCGCCGGCATCCGGGTGCCGCGCGAGCTGGCCAGCGCCTTCGGGTGCATCGGCGCTGACGTCTCCGGGCGGATCACCGAGTTCCTGGAGAAGCCGGCGGCGCCACCGGGCACGCCGGACGATCCCGACGTCGCCTTCGCCTCAATGGGCAACTACGTGTTCACCACCAAATTGTTGGTGTCCGCGCTGCGTGCTGACGCCGCCAACCATGATTCCGACCACGACATGGGTGGCGACGTGATCCCGATGCTGGTGGATGCCGGGGAGGCGGCGGTGTACGACTTCGCTGACAACGTGGTGCCCGGCGCTACCGACCGCGACCGTGGCTACTGGCGCGATGTCGGCACGCTGGACACCTACTACGAATCGCACATGGACCTGGTGTCGGTGCATCCGGTGTTCAACCTGTACAACCGGGTGTGGCCGATCCGCACCGCGATGCCCCCGCTGCCGCCCGCGAAGTTCGTCCAGGGCGGGGTGGCTCAGGAGTCGATCGTGGGGGCGGGCTCGATCGTCTCATCGGGGCAGGTGAGCCATTCGGTGCTGTCGAGCGACGTGGTGGTCGAGGCCGGTGCTCACGTCGAGGGCAGCGTGCTGATGACCGGAGTGCGGGTGGGCAAGGGTGCCGTGGTGCGCCGGGCGATCCTGGACAAGAACGTGGTGATCCCCGATGGCGCCCAGGTCGGCGTCGACACCGACCTGGACCGGGAGCGCTACACGGTCAGTGGTGGTGATGTGGTCGTGTTGGGCAAGGGGGCTCACGCGGAGTGAGCCGGTGAGTTAGCGTGGCGCGGTGCGAACGGTGCCCTGGTGGGCTGTGCTGTCCTCGTCCTGTGCACCGGTGCTGCTGATCGGCGGTTGGCAGCTCGCCGCCGCCCGCCAGCCCGGCGTTTTCGACCCGGTGAGCCAGACGATCAGTGCGCTGGCTGCCCACGGCGCCACTGATCGTTGGATCATGAGCACGGCTCTTGCCGGGGTCGGCGTGTGTCACGTGATCACGGCCGCGGGGCTGGCGCCGATGGCCGCGCCGGCTCGCCTGCTGCTCGCCACCGGCGGTGCCGCCACCGCTATGCTGACAGTGCTGCCCTTGCCGGTCACCGGTGACTCTCCGGCGCATGTCGCCGCCACGTCGGTGGCTTTTTCCACGCTGTCGCTGTGGCCCGCGTTCGCGGGGCCCGACGCAAAGCCCGGACGCCGCACCTGGCCCTGCGCGGCTGCGGTCCTGCTCGGGCTGCTCGGTTGGTTCGGGCTCGAATACTTTACCCACGCCCCAAGACTCGGACTAGCCGAGCGGGCGCTCGCCGGGGCCCAGGCGCTGTGGCCGCTCGCGGCCGTGCTGCTCGCCCGCCGCCGCTAGGGAGCCCTGCGGTGTGGTCCAATTCGGCACACTTACGTTGTGGGACCGCTGATGACAACATCAGACTCATGACCGAGGACGAGGCGCGCGGCCAGCGGCCGACCAGTTCGCTCACCGAGGCGATCGTCAGCTACTACGACGAAACCTGGCTCGACTACCGCGTGCTGTGGCTCAACCCGGACAGCTTGGCAGTCCACTTCGGCTACACCGATGCCAGCACCTGCGGTCATACCGATGCGCTGAAGAACATGAACCGGGTCCTGGCGGACCGAGCCCGCATCCAGCCCGGCGAGCGTGTCCTGGATGCGGGCTGCGGGGTCGGTGGCAGCAGCTTGTGGTTGGCCACCGAGCGCGGCGCCCGAGTCGTCGGGATCACGCTGGCCGTCAGGCAGGCCGCGATGGCGCGGACTCACGCCGCCCAGCGGGGGCTGACCGACCGCGTTCACTTCGAGGTGGCTGACTTCACCGCGACGTCCTTTCCGGACGCGAGTTTCGACATCGTGTGGGCGGTGGAAAGCCTGTGCCACGCGCCCCGCAAGGCCGCCTTCTACCAGGAAGCGGCTCGGTTGCTGCGCCCCGGCGGGCGAGTGGTCGTCGCCGACTTCATCCGTGCCGGTCGCCCGCTGGACCTGACCGGCGAGCGACTGCTGCACGAGTGGCTCGACGGCTGGGCCGTGCCGGACATTGACACGTCCGCCGAGCATCTGGGGCACCTGGCCGCCGCCGGATTCACCGATGCCCGCCTGGACGACGTGACCGTACACACCCGGCCCTCGCTACGTCGGTTGTACCGCATGGCGTACTGGACTTATCCACTGGCCGTGCTCGGCCGCAGCACCGGAGTGCGCTCCTCAGTCCAGCACGCCAACGTGATCGCCTCGATACGCCAATACCAAGCCCTCCTTCACAACGCCTGGTTCTACTCCATCCTCTCCGCCCGACATGGAGACTTATCGGGCCAATTGAGACCTTGATAGCCCCGATAAGTCTCCATGTCGGGCGGAGAGGAGTGGCGTTAGGACGTGCGTAGGGCGAGCAGGAGGCCGTCGCCTAGCGGGAGCAGCAGGGGGGTGAGGGTTTCGTCGGCTCGCACCGTGGTGGCGACCTCGCGCAGGGCCGTGGTGCGGGGGTCCCTTGCCGCTGGATTGGCCACCTTGCCACGGCACAGGACGTTGTCGAACGCGATCACCCCGCCGGGGCGCAGTAATCGCATGCCGGCCTGGAGATAGCGTGGGTACTCGGGCTTCGCGGCGTCGACGAACACCACGTCGTAGCCGCCGTCGGTGAGCCGGGGCAGCACGTCCAGGGCATGTCCCATGATCAACCGATAGCGAGACGGCGGGAACCCGGCTTCGGTGAACGCCTGCCGGGCGGCGCGCTGATGCTCGGGCTCGACGTCGATGGAGGTGAGCACCCCGCCCGGGGCCATCCCGCGCAGCAGCCACAGCCCGCTGGTGCCGGCGCCGGTACCGACCTCGACCACGGCACGGGCGGCGAGCGCGCTGGCCAGAAACCGCAGCGCGGCACCGGTACCTGGTCCGATTGGGTTGGTGCCCAACTCCTGCCCGCGCTCACGCGCCGCGGCCAGTATCTCGTCCTCGGTGACGAAGCCCTCCACGTACTCGCGCACGGCACTGGGCTTGTGTAAGGCTCCGGGCTCGTGTAAGCCACTCGGTTCGCGCACGGCACTGGCACAGGAGCCGGGTGGCTCCCCAGCGCTGCCAGTTGTCATCACCCGCGCAGTGTAGCGCCGCGCTGTGCTCCGCTTGGGTGACGCCGCGCCGGATCAGCGGATCCCGGTGGATCCCACCCCGGCCGCACTCTTAGGATCTTCTTAGTCAGCCCTTACCCAGGACACACGCTGACCCGC
>JBOHFJ010000360.1:0-4961 GCA_050699655.1 Pseudonocardiaceae bacterium | reverse complement strand
CCGCATCAAACGCCCCACCGACCACGGCCAACTCCACACCGACCCACCAAAGATCCACATCTTCAAGGTCAAATGCCTAACTTAACGGCATTGGGCCTGAGCCCGTTGAACTTCAGGAGCACGACGCCTACCTGTGGGGCTCGTTAGAGGATGAGCTACCGGTAACAGATGCCGTGAAAGAAGTCTTCCGAAAGTACCGCCAGCTCAGCGCGGCGAACTGGTTTAACCGCGATTGACGACGGGGAGGGTGACTGCCGTGATCACCAGGTCGGCGCCACGCAGCCAGCGGCCGTCCAGGCGGGTCAGCGGGTCGCCGGTGGTGGTCTGGCCGGGCACCAGCAGACGGGCGGAGAAGGAGCCCGCCGCAGGATCGGTTGTGCCTGGATTGATGGTGACGGTGGCGTGCTCGAACCCTAGCCAGCGGTGGGTGAGCGGGAACCACGCTTTGTACACCGCCTCCTTGGCGCAGAACAGGATGCGGTCCCAGCATGTTGCGTTGTCCGCGGCGGCCAGCTCGGACAGGCGCTCCCGCTCCTCGTCCCGGGCGATGACGCCCAGGACACCCGCGGGCAGGGGCAGGTGCGGTTCGGCATCGATTCCAAGGGTGCGCAGGTCACGGCTGCGGGCCACGGCTGCGGCCCGGTAACCAGCGCAGTGGGTCATGCTGCCCACGACCCCTGGTGGCCACCGCGGTGCCCCGCGCTCGCCGGGCAGTATCGATACCGGTGGCAGGCCGAGCTGGCCCAGGGCTTGGCGGGCGCAGTGCCGGACGGTGCGGAACTCGCGGCGCCGCTTGTCCACCGCGCGGCTGAGCACTTCCGCCTCCCCCGGATACAGCACCGCCTCAACCGGGTCATCAAACGCCTCAACCCCCACCACCCCACCCAGCAAGATCTTCTCAATCACTGTGCACCCGCCCCGACCGCCCTGTGGTTCCCGAACTCAACACGAGAGCTGTTCTGGGGCTGTTCGACAGCTCCTCTGTTGAGTTCGGGAACCACAGCGCGGGGGGTTTGGATGTCAGCGGGCGCGGGGGGTGCGGTCGGTGACTGGGGGGAGGGTGAAGGGGTGGTGGGGTTCGGCTTGGTACCAGTAGGCTACTGAGGAGTAGTCGTCGCTGCGCTTGTTCGCGTGGCCGTGTTCGATGCTGACCCGGATGGATCGCTCGAACGGCATGGGATCTTCGATGTGGAAGCGATACAGACTGATCTGCCCGCTCCAGTTGTCGCCGCCGGGCAGGGTGATGCCGTGATACGGCGCGTGGTAGGTCTGGGTTGGGCACCACGCGGTGTTGAAATAGTCTTCGGTGCCGGTCCCGTGGAGGGTGGGTGGCCACTGGTCGCCGTCGATGAAGATCATGTCGTCGCCCTCGCCGTACCAGTTCCATTCGTTGGTGTCCCGGAGATTGTGAATGTTGAGGACGCACCCGACGTAGTGGCCGCGGCCGGTCGCTTCCAGGATGGTGTAGTTGGCTTTTCCGTCGAGATTCTCGCCGGTGAGCAGGAATTCGGCGTTGCTCTCCGATACGGGCTGGGCGGCCGGGCAGGGATTGCTGCGGCGCCACTGGGCGTGGAAGCGGCCAATGCCGTCTTCGAGTTCGTCGAGCTCCTCGTAGTCGATGTAGTAGTAGAAGAACACCCGCTCGTGGGCCAGCTCGCTGGTGATCTCCAGCCGCGCGCCCGCACCGAAGGGCATGTGGAAAAAGCAGTTGAACCCCTTGCCGTCCTCCGGGCTCATCTGAAGCGGGGCCGAGACGAAATTGGTGGTGCGCCCGTGCCCGACCCCGAAGAAATCACCCAGCGGGACGGCGATGCTGGGGTGCTCCTCGCCGTCCCAGTACGCGCGCAACACTAGCCGGCGGAGGTAGTCGGGCTCGGCCATCCACGGGTCGCGGACCATCCGCTCGCTGGCGACGGTCACCCAGATGTGGTTGATGCTGCCGGCTCCGGGGATGTCCGCGAGGGTGGCGGTGTGCCCCGGCTCGAGGGTGAGGCGGTCGTCGTTGCCCCCGGTGCGGTCCCAGCTGGACGCGCGGCGCCGGCGGGTGGCTCGCAGTCGCGGCAGGTCGCGCAGGCTTGAGCCGTACGCGCCGTAATGGACGGTCATGCCCCACCTCCCGCGGTCGCGGCGTCGCGGAACGCCGCTTCGAGTGATTCCAGGCTGTGTTCCTTAGTTTCGGGCACCACCCGCCACACGATCGGGAAGATCACCACACCGGCGGCGGCGTAGCCGATGAACACCACACCCGGGCCGGCCAGCGCGGTCAGGGTGGGGAAGCTCAGCGACACGCCGAAGGCGGCCAGCCAGTTGAACAGGGTGGCGATGGCCATCGCTGACCCCCGAATAGTGAGCGGGAAGATCTCGGCCAGCACCACCCATAGCACCGGGCCCCAGGTGGCGGAGAACGTGTTGGTGAACGCCACGAACGCCACCGCCGCGATCACGAACAGCGCGTGGGAATGGGCCGGCAGTGCCAGCGCCGCCGCGCCGACGGCGAACAGACTGGCCGACATGCCCACCAGACCGGCCAACAGCACGGGTTTGCGGCCCCGCCGGTCAACGACCTTCGCCCGCACCACGAGCGCGATGGTCAGGATGTTCAGCGCGCCGTTGAGCGCGCCGAACAGCAACGCGGTGTGCGTGGACAGCCCGAAACCGGTCAGCACGACCGGCGCGTAGTACACCATCGTGTTGATGCCGGTGATCTGCTGGAAGATGGCCAGCGACGCGCCCAGCAGCAACAACCGGCGCACCCACGGGGCGGACAGGCGAGCCCCGGTGCCCGTTTCATGCCGCCGCGCCCCCAGGTCCATGATCTCGGTGAGCTCATCCTCGGCCAGCGCGGCGTCACCCCGCAAGCCGACCAGCACCTCCCGTGCCCGCTGCGCCTGCCCCCGTCGCACCAGCGACCGGGGAGTGTCTGGCATGACGAGCATCCCGGCCATCAGCACGACCGCGGGAAAAACCCCGATGAGCAGCATCCACCGCCACGAACCGGCGAAGGCCAGCCCATAACCGACAGCTGCGGCCAACGCCGTCCCTACAATGATCATGTACTGATTCAGGGACGTGACCACACCGCGATCCCGGGCGGGTGCCATCTCCGCCAGATACAGCGGCACCATCACGGACGCGATGCCCACACCCAGCCCCACCACCAGTCGAAACGCCACCAACATGGCGATACTCGCGGCCACACCGGCTCCCAGAGCCCCGACGGTGAACACCACCCCAGCGGCCAGCAGCACTCGCTGCCGCCCCAGGCGATCAGCCACCGGACCGCTGCCCAACGCACCCAGCATCGCGCCGAACACGGTGGCGCTCACCACGGCACCTTCCAGCAAGGGCGTCAGCGGCAGATCACGGGGAATGAACAAGATCGCGGCACCGATGATGCCGCCGTCGTAACCGAACAGCACCGCCGCCAGCGCACCCAGTGCGTACACCCAGCGCGTGCTCACCCGGACCTCGAACATCAATCACCTCCGGGGTGTGGGGGAGTGCGGTGCTGTTCCTGGGCCAGCGCGTGCGTGATCTGCTTGGTGCTGGGGTACAGCTCCCGGTACAGGCCGTAGTGGCGGTCGTAGGTCGCGGCGGACTCCGGGTGCGGCTCGATCGTCGTCGAGATCGGGTTCCACCGGTTCATCTCCGGTGACTGCCCGATTCCGATGGCGGCGAGCATCGCGTCGCCCAGGCAGGCGCCGATAGTCTGGCGCGGCAGCTGCTGCGGGGCGTTCAGGACGTCGGAGACGATCCACGTCCACAGTCCGCCCTTGGTGCCGCCGCCCACCGCGACCAGCCGGCGGTCTCGCCCACCGGCCTCGCGCATCGTTTCCAGGTTGTGCCGCACCCCGAAGGCCGTCGCTTCTAGGGCCGCCCGGTAGATGTCCCCCCGGTTGTGCCGCAGGGTCAGCCCGGCCAGCACACCGCGGGCGTCCGGGTCGAACAGCGGCGTTTGCTGACCGGCGAAGTAGGGCAACATCAACAGGCCGTGCGCGCCGGGCGGTGACTGCTGGGCTTCCGCGACGAGCGGGTCGAAGGACGATTCCCCGGTCAGTTTGCGGATCCAGTCGGTGATCGCGCCCGAGGTCGCCATGCCGGCGGCGAGGTTGTGGGTGCCGGGAAACGTGCCCACGGTGCCCCACAAGTTGGGGCTCCGGCGCGGCTGGTCGAGCACTTCGACCAGGAACATGGTCGTGCCGTACATCAGCATGACGTCGCCGGGCGCGGTGACACCGACGCTGGTGGCCTCCGCCCAGGCATCAATCGTGCCCGCCACCACCGGCGTACCAGCCGGAATACCCGTCTCCTCGGCGACGGCTGGCCGCACCTGGCCGACCACATCGCTGGGCCAGTACAGCTGCGGCAGCTCAAGCCCGGGGGCGATGAGCTCGGCCCACTCCTCGATCCAGCGGTGCGCCACCGGGTCGTACATCGGGGTGCACTGGCTCGCCGAGTGATGGTCCAGGACGTAGCTGCCGGTGAGCCGGTGCACGAGGAAGCTGCTGGCCATCAGGAAGCGGCGGGTGGCGGCCCACGTCTCGGGTTCGTTCGCGCGCAGCCACGCCAGCTTGGGTCCGACCGCCTGCGAGGTGAGCACCGACCCGCAGCGCTCCAGGATGGTCCGCATGCCCAGCGCCCGGGTCAGCTCGTCGATCTCGCGGGTGGCGCGGGTGTCCACGCCGTACAAAATCGCCGGCCGAAGGGGCCGATTGTCGCGGTCCACCGGGAGCAGACATGGACCGATCCCGCTGGTACCCACCGCGGCGATCGGCTCGCGCGCCGCCGCCGTCAGCTCCTGGCTGATCGTCGCGAAGTCCGCCCACCACACCGCCTGCGCGTCATGCTCCACCCAGCCGGGGTGGGGCAGAGCCACCTCGTGGGCTCGGGTCGCGGTCGCGACGACGGTGCCATCGGAGCGCACCAGCACGCCTTTGGAGCTGGCGGTGCCGATGTCGACG
>JBOHFJ010000359.1:0-4961 GCA_050699655.1 Pseudonocardiaceae bacterium | reverse complement strand
CACGTGCAGAACAGCGCCGTCCGGCCCCTGCATCGAGGTCCAACCGTCGCTTCCCACTGCTTTGGCCACAGCGCGACCCTAGACGTGTCCGCGTAAGTACGTCAACTATCGCGCGTATACTGGCGGACTTGACAGTCTCGCGTGGGTACTGATAATCCTTGGGTATGTCGAGTAAGTCGGCGTACCCATACCGGAGGTCCCCGTGCCAGACACGACCACCACGAAGCTCGCCTACAGCACCGAGGAGGCCTGCTCGGCGCTCTCCATCGGGCGTACGGCGCTGTTCGACCTGCTACGTCGTAACGAGATCACCAGCGTCAAGGTCGGCCGTCGGCGCCTGATTCCGGCCGCATCGCTCGACGCATACCTCGCCCGGCTGATCACCGAGCAAAACGACGGCGGGACCACGGAGTGACTCCGACAAACAGAGCCCGCCCCGGCGTGGGGACGGCGCTGGCTTCGGCCCGCTCCCGCAGTGTTCGCGGTACGTCCTGGCGGGGGGTGGCGTCGGGGTGATCACAGGAAATACCGCCCCCGGTGGGGACCAAGGGGCGGCGGGAAACGGCGGGTCAGCCGGCTCTCAGGGTAGCCTATATCCCAGCCAGTGCGAAACTGGCGGAGACGGCGACAGTGACCGACCCCTTCCGTCGAGTCGGCCGTATTGCTCTCGTGCTCAGCTCACCCAACGTCAAGGTGCTGTCCGGGTTGCCCCCGTGGCTCGACCCGCACAGCGGCGAGATCAGCGCCGCTGCGGAGACCGTCCACCGTGCCGCTCATGAGCGCAACGACGTGATCGACAGAGGCACAGCGGAAGCAGAATCGCCCTGGACTGTTGAGCGGACAAACCACCGGTTACCGTGCTTTTGGATGCTGACCATGTGTTACTTCCTTAATTTTTATTGACATCGGGACAGACTGGAACCCGGACCTTCAACAGCGCATTGAATAGTTCTTCTCGATTTCTCGTGTTCGGGTCGATATTATTGAAAATGGATAGAGATTCGACATTGTTCCACACGATGCTGACAACGCTCTGTGCATGCGGTCCGTCGGACCCGGCAAGCCGCCCTAGGCGCGCGACGACTCCCTGATAATCCGTCAAAGATGTGGACAGCGCGCGATATTTTTTTTCCAGCTCTTCCATGAGATTAAGGGCATCGCGCTCGGCGATTAACTCCAGCGGGAGTAGTAAATTGTCTGCGTCAACGTCGAATACCTTGGTGAGCGCGACAAGCTCATCAACGGAAATACGTCGACGGGGATTCCCCTTCTCAATCTTGTAGATGGCTGAGCCTTGTATGGGGCAGCCGGCGTCGGCGAGGCGTTTGGCGATGCCCTCGTAAGTCCAGCCGCGTCGGTCGCGCTCGTAGGCGATGCGGCGAGCGAGGTTCTCCTCGCTCTGTAGTGATCGTGGTGGGTTGGGTCGCGGCACGCTGCGGTCCTCCGTTCCTAAGCGGAGAGAACTTTAGCCCTGTTGGCTTGACCGAGTCAACGGTCTCACGGCATGTTCCCACTTGACATGCTCTCTCAACAGGAAGGAACGACGTCGTGGCGAGATCGACAGACCTGCTCACGGAGACTGAGACAGCCGAGCGGCTCAGGAGGTCGCCAGAGACTCTCCGCTACTGGCGTTGGCGCTCCGAAGGACCACCATCATTCAAGATCGGCCGGAGGGTCATGTACGACGCCGCCGACCTCAACGCGTGGATCGAAGCCCAGAAGACGAACGGCGCAGCCTGACCGATGACCCACACAGAACGGCGCCCCGGCGCGGACAACCGGGGCAACGTCGATGACCAGCACCGGGCGCACGAGGTCAGTAGCGAGAGTAGCCGCCGCCGCTGTCGGAGCTGGTCGTGCGAGATCGACCCTGATGGGGTGCCGCCGTATGAGCGCGCGCGTCGCGCTGAGGCTGTCCGCAAGGCTCACATGCGGCGCCTGGCGCTGGCCTCAGCCAAGGCTCGTAGCGCTCGCAAGTCAGCCGGGGAGGCGAGTCCCCCATGAGCGACCCCCGCACACCGGAGGGTGGTGCGGGGGTCCGTGTGTCAGTCAGCGGGCGGCTGGACTGGACTCATGATACCGCTGGTGTCACCCCGGTGGTCCCGCGCATCCCCGCTATTAGCCCTTACGCGGACAACCTGATCGCTGCGCTGGCCTACGCTGAGGCTGACTGGTATGTGCTGCCGGTCAGGCGGGGTGACTACAAGAATCCGGGTTCGGTGGTCGGCAAGGGCTGGCAGTACCAGAGCAGCCGAGATCCTCGGGTGATCACAAGGTGGTTTGCCGGCACCGACCGGGGGATCGCACTGCACACCGGCCGTTCCGGTGCGGTGGTGTTTGACATCGATGATCCCAGCGAGGTGCCCCCTGTGCTCGGGGCGGCGATCTGTCGTGAGCGGCCGCCGTTTCAATCTTCCCGGCCGGACGTGCCCGGCAAGGGCCACGCGGTGTTCGCCGTCCCTCCCGGTCGCAGGTTGGGCAGTTCGAAAGGCGATCTCACCGGTGGTTGGGGGGAGGTACGCAGCGGTAACAGTGTGATCATCGTCGCCCCGTCGGTGCACGAGAAGCACGAACGGGGCGCCAGCTATGACTGGCTTCGCACGGGACCGTCGCCGGTGCTGCCGCCAGAGCTGTCTGCGCTGTTGCCCGAGCGCGACAGCAAGGAAACCGACGCGGCCACCGCAGCCGAGGTCACCGATTTTTGTGCCGCGCATGTCGGTTCCAGCGCGCCGGGGATATTCGAGAATGTGGCGCTGGCCAACTTCCGGGCCAAAGTGGCCAACGGTGAGTCACGGCATAACTCCATGGTGGCCGCGTGTTGCGATGCGGCCCGAGACGCCAGAGCCGGGCTGTACCCGGCGGAGGGGGCACTGCTGTGTTTAGGGGCTGAGTTCGTTGCGGTGATGGCGGCGCCACGGGGCGGTTCTGATCGAGTGCTCGACGCCGCTGAGGCGGAAACGGAGTTCGACGCCATCGCGGCGTATGCGGTCGGCGCGGCGAATGCGGAACCTGAAGAAACGGTGGACGCCCGAGCCGCCCGGCTCACGAACCGGTTAGTGGCACCGTCACGTAGGCAGGCTGCGCTGAGTCCGGCGGAAGATGCCGACTTCTGGGCCGCGCTGCCGGTGTTAACTCATATTGACAGGTTCGCGATGAGCCGGCGAACCTCACCATGGGCCACGCTCGGTATCGTGCTGGCGCGTGTGGTGGCGGCTACATCACCTCATGTGGTGCTGCCCCCGCTGATCGGTGACGTCGCCAGCCTGAATCTGTTCATCGCCCTGGTAGCCGTATCCGGTGGTGGCAAGGGCAGCGCTATGGCCGCCGCCCGCGCGGCGGTTGACCTCCGTTCAGGGGAGATCTTCAAGGAAGTCACCTTAGGATCTGGGCAAGGCATCGCGCACGCATACGCACGGTACGACAACAAAAGTGGCGACATCGTGCGGGTCGCCTATTCGGCGGTGTTCACCGTGGAGGAGATCGACCACCTGGCGGGGCACGCGAAACAGAACGGCTCGACGGTGCTCCCCGAGCTACGACGGTTGTATATGGGCGAGCCCCTAGGGCATCAGTACGTGGACGATCACAAGCGCGTTCCCGTCGAGCCGCACACCTACCGGGCTGGATTCATCGCCGGAGTGCAGCCCAGCAAGGCGAGCGTACTGATCGATGACGCCGACGGAGGTACGCCGCAACGGCTCCTCTGGCTGCCCGCCGCTCACAGGCATCCCAAAGTCCGACCAGAGGGTCCGGACACGCCATGGCCGTGGACACCACCACCGTGGCGGCCAGACCCAGCGCCGGACGCTCTCGCGGCGCTAGAGGAGCGATGGGCGCCGGGAACACGGGTGACCATGGCGGTATGCCAGCGTGCGGCTGAGGCCATCGATCGTGCGCACTGGGAACGCAGCAACGGGCTCGGTAACCCGCTGGACGGGCACCGACTGCTCTGCCAGGAGAAGGCAGCGGCGGCATTGGCGATCCTGGACGGCAGCGCGGAGGTCACCGAGCTCTACTGGGAACTCGCTGAGCGGTTCATGGCCGTGTCCGACGCGACACGGGATCAGGTGGTGGCCACGCTGGCCGCCCAAGCGTCCAAGGCGAACACAGAACGGGGCAAGGCCGACGCCGCGCGGGCACTTATCGCTGAGGACGCCAAAGACCAGCGCGCCCTGCGGAAAGCGTCCGCCTCAGTGCTGCGGGTCCTGGGCCGCCACGGCGACTGGATGACCCGCAGCGCGCTGCGTAGCCGACTCACCGACGGACCGATCCGAGGCAGCTTCGACGACGCCATCGACCTCCTGACAGCCAGCGGTCAAGTGGGCACCGAGGCGACCACCTACCAAGGCCAGAGCGGAGCGCGTTACCGCCTGACCCTTAACCGAGAGTGAAGTGGCTCAGCCCTGTAGCCCTGTAGGACCTACAGGGCTGACGCGAAAAACAACCCCTATCTGACCCGAATCCGCGAGTTAGCACCGAATTGATCTCACCTCGGGCTTGTTGATCTTTTTGGGGGTATGTTTTGGGTTTTTGGCAGACCAAGGGCCCGAGTGTCGGCTCGGGTGGCCGGGTTCCGGTGCGCTCGGGGCTGTTGGGCCTGGTCAGGGTGTTGCTGGGAGTGCACGGAGGCGGGCGAGGATCTTTTCGAGCAGGTGGTGTCCCGGTGGGAGGCGCAGGTCGAGCGCACCGGCGTGACGGATGAGGCGGGCCGGTACGCGGATCAGTGTGCGTCGCAGGGTGGTGATCATGGCTTGGCCGTCGCGGACGCCGTGGCCGAGTAGCCGCCCGCCGGGTCCGGGGGTGGCGGTGAGGTGGTGTAGCCAGCCGGCGATGCTGGTCGCGAGGAACGCGCCCCACATCCAGGCGGTGTTGACCTCGGGGTATCCCGAGGGGAGGTGGCGCAGTGCGGCACCGTGCTTGGCGTCGCGGAACATGTTCTCGATCTCGGTGCGGTGCCGGTA
>JBOHFJ010000358.1:0-4970 GCA_050699655.1 Pseudonocardiaceae bacterium | reverse complement strand
GAGCTGGTCAGGTTAAGTAGACCAGCTCTGCTGTTGAGTTCGGGAACCCGAACGCTGTTGAGTTCGGGAGGGTTAGCGGCCTAGTTGGGTGATTTGGGCGGTTTGGCCACCGCTGCGCAGCGGGCCGGGAGACCACCAGCCGCTGCGCACCGCGCTGCCGGTTTCCAGGGTGGGTGCCTCGGCATCGGGAACTCTCGGCTCGATGACCATCAGTTTGCCCCAGTCGGTGTCCCAGTTCTCCTTGAGATACGTTGGCACCTCCTGCTGGGTGGCCAGAATCTGCAGCCAGCCGATCGGGCCGCCAGCCTGCGCCGAGGACCAGCTCTTGCTGTCATCAGCCAGCATCTTGTCGGGGAGCAGCCGATACTGGGGCAGCTCAGCGATGCCGTCACGGATCGCGAACGGGCGCACGCACGGGTGCACAAACCCGACCGGCCAGTCCAGGAACACCGGGGGTGTGGGGGCCACCAGGTCGGTCAGCGAGCTCAGCACGGGCACCCGAGGCGCGGAGAACGCCAGCCAGCCCTCATCGGTGACGTCCGCGTCGGTGGCGATCAGTCGCACGGCGTCCGCTCCGGCGGCCCGACCGGTCAGTCCGAGCCGGTAGTCCCGCCATCCCGGTCCGTCAGCGGTCGCCCGGCCGCCGATCGGGATCTGGTCCACGACGCGGAAACCACGGTCGGTGCGGCGGGCGAACTCGGCGAACAGCGGTGTGGTGGCGGACAGCTTCCCAGCGACCGAGATCACCACTGGCGCCCGGCCCTGGCGCGCCGCGGCGGGCAAGGCGTACCAGGTGGTGCGCATGTTCCCGGTGCCGGGGCTGTCCGGGGAGAAACTGCTCCAGATAGGGATATCCGCACCACCGAGCCCCGATGGTGGCGCCTCCACCGGGTTGTCCCCACTCGACTTCGGAATGCGGTCACCTCGGGTGCCGGCACCCTGGTTGTCCACTTTGCCGGAATTTTCCTCCGAATTGGCCCCGGAAGTGGCGGGGGACAGCGGACCCACCGGGAACTGGTTGAGGTCGAAGCCGCGCTGCAGCGGGACGTCCGCGAGCAGCGTCCCGCGCAGCGGGCGCAGCGCGCCAGCGCGCCGGTCCGGCTCGACGGACACCGCGTCGGTGAGGTTGCAGCTGTGCCCGGTGATGTGGGCGATGTTGGCCGCGGCCATGCTGTAACCGTTGCGCTGCTTGTGCATGGCCTTGACCATGGCGCCGACCTCGGCGAGCACCAGCAGGCCGCAGAACACCGCCAGCGGAGCCGACCCGATCCGCAACGCCCGGCGCTTGCCGTGGCGGCGTCCCGGTGCGGGTAGCTGTGGAGACGAGCCAGGCTCGTGCCGCAACCCCTCGATTACCGCGACCAACCCGGCCAGCGCGGCGCACCCGATCAGCAGCGTGCTCGCTTGGAAGCCGTGCACCGACGGCGGCTTGTCGAACCAGGGCACCCCGTACTGCGAGACGTACCACGGCGCGTTGGGGCCGGTCGCGGACATCGCCAGAATCACCAGCAGACCGGACAGAAACCACCACCGGTTGCGCGCCGAGCGCAGCACCGTGGAGCTGGTGGCCAGCGCGGTCAGCGCGCCCAGCGCGGCGCCGATGGAGGCGAACGCCCCGAAGTGGTGCGTCCACTTGGTCGGCGTCAGCGCCAGCAGCACCAGCGACGCCCCCGCGGTGGCGATCAGCCGCCGGCTCGGGCCCAGACCGGCACCCGGAATGCCGCCCCGGCGCAACAGCACCACCAGGCTGGTGCCCAGGCACAGCAGCAACAGCAGAACCGGGAAGCGGCGGGCCAACGCCCCGTCCGGCATGTCACTGAACAGCTCCTCGTAGCGCACGGGCTCCTGGAACCAGGACAGGTTGGGACCGATCTCGGTGCGGACCCGGGTGGCTTCCAGCACCCCCGCCAGTGTCTGATCGCGGAAGCTCACCACGAGGACCAGCAGGCCGGCGCCGAGGCTCGGCCCGATCACGCCCGCCCACCCGGACGCCGCCGCGTGCTGGCGCAGCAGCCGCACCAGCGGTCGCAGCGACACCAGGAACGGCGCGACCGCGATGAAGCCGGTCGGCGTCGCGGCGACGGTGAAGGCCGCCACCAGTAGACCCAGCGCCAGCGGCAACACCCGGCGGGTGGCCACCGCCCGCTCGACGGCGCACAGCACGAGTAGCGAACCGATCGCCACCTCGGGCTCCAGCCGCAGCCCGTTGTTGTACGGCAGCCAGAAGGCCAGGAACACCGCGGCGGCGGCCCAGCCCGCGGCGACGCTGCGGCGGACCTCCCGGCCCAACCGGGGCAGCACCTCCCGGCTGATCAGCAGCCAGCTGAGGACGCCCATCGCGAAGGAGGGCAACCTCAGCCACGGCGGCACCGTGCTGATCCGCGCCCAGTAGGCATACAGCTCGTAGGGCCAGCTAAAGGGTGCCTCGGGGACGTTGAACCAGCGGTAGTAGTTGCCGACGTAGCCCATCTCGGAGCTGGTTCGGATCATCGTGAGGATGTAGCCGTCGTCGGAGGTGATCCCACCGATGACCACCCACACGGCCAGCACCGCGATCACCGCGGCGTCCCGCCCGGTGGGTCGCCACCAGCCCGAGGGCAGCAACCGTGGCGCCTGGTGCGCGATCCGAGCATCCAGTCGGTGCAGCAGGACCAGGCTGATCAGCACGGCCAACGCGGCCAGCGCCATCGCGGCGAGCTTGACCGGATGCGGGGTGGACTGGAAACGGGTGTCCACAGTGATCCGTACCGCCACTCCGGTCACCGGGTCCCGCACGGCGTCGAGTGCCGAGTAGATGCCGGTCACCTGTGGTCGGACGTCCTGGGTGACCTTGACGAACCGGGTGGGGCCGGCCGAGGCCGTGGTTCCCTTGGCGTCGGAGGCGACCTGGATCAGGCATCGTCCCGGTGTCGCCGTGACGGTGCTCAATAGGATGTTGCCCAGCGGCTGCCCGCGGCTGATCAAGGTCAGCTTCCCGGCCGCCACCTCCAGCACCATGCCCACCGCGGCGCCGTCGGTCGACCCGGGTGCGGTGGTGGCCAGCAGGGCGGCCGGTCTCATCGACCGAGCGTCCACCGAGGCGGCCGCGGCACACGGGATCGTGGCGGTCAGATTCTGTGGCTGGAAGGTGACCAGCGGCGCGTTGACCGGGGCCAGATGTCCTGGCCGCGGCCAGGACATCACGACGGTGTGCTGGATCACGGGAAGCAGCGGCACCGCGATGGCGAGCAGGGCGCCGAGCAGACCGAACACCGCGGCGGCGAGCCGGAGCCCTCTGGTGGGCCGGCTGACCCGACCGAGCTCGTCGCCAGCGCCAGAGTTCATCTCAGGGGCCTGGTCACCGGTAGGCGGCAGGCGGCGCGGGCTCCCGATGTGCCCGGATGTCAGCACCGCAGGAGGTTAGCCCAATGGGCGCAGCGACGTGCGCTCAGTACCGGGTGAAGCGCTCCGCGCGCCCTTGGCGAACCAGCTTGAGCCACTGGCGGAAAGCCCGCGGGTCTCGTTTGGTGCCCAGGAAATACAGCCCGAACCGGAGCACCTCCAGCATTCCGATCCGGCGCATACCCGGCTGGGACAGCAAGTAGCCGCGATTGCGGTAGGTGTAGTAGCGCTTGATGTCATCGGCGGGGTCCTGGGCGTGGAAGCGCCCGCGCAGCATCGGCTTGAACTCCGCAGAGCCGTCCGGGTGCGCGTAGGAGGCCCGCAGCGTCGTGCCGAAGCGCAGCCCGGAGCGGACCACCCGGCGGTGCACCTCGACCTCGTCGCCGCGGATGAACAGCCGGTAGTCCGGGACACCGACGACGTCCAGTGCCTCGGCGCTGAACAGCGCGCCGTTGAAGAAGCTCGCGATGCCGGGCAGGAAGTCGGTCCCCAGCTCGCTGCGCCGCCGCTTCCAGGTCAGCCCCCGCCGCAGCGGGAACGCCAGCCGTTCCGGGTCGTCGATGTTGACGACCACCGGGGAGATCACCGCGAGGTCCCGGCGCCGGGCCTCCTCGAGCAGGGTCTGCAGCACCCGGACGTCCGCGGGGCACCCGTCGTCGTCGGCCAGCCAGACCCAGTCCGCGCCGAGCGCCAAAGCGTGCAGGATGCCCAGCGCGAACCCGCCCGCGCCGCCGAGGTTGCGTCGCGAGGGCAGGTAGGTGGACGGGATCGGGCAGTCCGCGACGACCTCCTCGGCGGGGTCGTCCGGCCCGTTGTCCACCACCACGAGATGGTCCGGCACCCGGGTCTGCTCAGCGACCACGGCGAGCGACTTACCCAACAACTCCCGCCGATGCCGAGTCACCACAACCACAACCACCATGCTCATCCGGCTACTCCCCGATCAGCAACCCCGTTCAGCGGGCTCAGCGTGGTATGAGACCGCCGGATAACCACGCTGAGCCCGCGCGATGCGGCGGTGGTCATGGGAGCGCGCCAGAGACGCGACCCTTGTAGTGGGACAGTACCTGGTGCAGGTCGCCCCGCTCGCGGATCTCCCCGTGGTGCAGCCACAGCGCGGAGGTGCACAGCTCGACCAGGAACTCCTCGGAGTGCGACGCGAACACCAGGATGCCGGACCGCTCGACCAGCGCGGTGAGCCGATCGCGGGCCTTCTCCAGAAACGCCGCGTCCACCGCCCCGATGCCCTCGTCGAGCAGCAGGATCTCCGGGTCGATGCTGGTCACCACGCCCAGCGCGAGGCGGACCCGCATGCCGGTCGAATAAGTGCGCAGCGGCATCGACAGGTAGTCGCCAAGCTCACTGAACTCGGCGATCTCCTCGGTGCGGGTCTCCATCTGCTTGCGGGTCATGCCAAGGAACAGCCCACGGATGATGATGTTCTCGTACCCGGAGATCTCCGGGTCCATGCCGACGCCGAGGTCGAAGACGGGGGCGACTTTCCCGACGATCCGTGAGATGCCCGTGGTCGGCTCGTAAATCCCGGACAGCAGCCGCAGCAGGGTGGACTTGCCCGCCCCGTTGTGCCC
>JBOHFJ010000357.1:0-5002 GCA_050699655.1 Pseudonocardiaceae bacterium | reverse complement strand
GCGTAGCGCCGCGCTGTGCTCCGCTTGGGTGACGCCGCGCCGGATCAGCGGATCCCGGTGGATCCCACCCCGGCCGCACTCTTAGGATCTTCTTAGTCAGCCCTTACCCAGGACACACGCTGACCCGCCATGATGAGAACAGTGATCCGTTGGGGGGTCGGGGCAAGCCGGTCTCACTGGCGGGAGAACCAGTGTTGAAACATTGCTAGCCGCTCACGCGTTGCACTATCTACGTCCTCATCATCAGCCCGGAAGTGGGAGATCCAGCAGATGGCCACCCAGACCCGCTTTCGTGATCCTGCTCCTGGGCAGGAGATCTCACCCGCCCAGATCACCGACCAGCCGGCTCCGAACGCTGAGGCATGGGTCCCGCCGTCTTGGGACCAGGTGGTGCGGGAGCACGCCGGCCGGGTTTACCGGTTGGCCTACCGCCTTTCCGGCAATCCGCACGACGCCGAGGATCTTACCCAGGAGACATTCATCCGGGTGTTCCGCAGCCTGGGCTCCTACAAGCCCGGCACGTTCGAGGGCTGGCTGCACCGGATCACCACAAACTTGTTCCTGGACATGGTGCGCCGACGTTCCCGGCTGCGGATGGAAGGCCTGCCTGAGGACACTGACCGGCTCGTCGGCGGTGGGCCCAGCCCGGAGCAGGTCTACGCCGCGACTCATCTCGACCCGGATCTGCAGCAAGCGCTGGACGACCTCGCGCCAGAATTCCGGGCAGCTGTCGTACTCTGTGATGTGGAGGGTCTTTCGTACGAGGAGATCGGCGCCACGCTCGGGGTCAAGCTCGGGACGGTTCGCAGTCGGATCCACCGCGGCAGGCAGGCCCTCAAGGCGGCGCTGGAACGGCGACACGCCCAGGCCGAGTGAGGAGGCTCGATGACAGACCTGCGCGGGCGCGGCTTCTCTGAGCTGGTGGCCGGCGTCAACGCAGGACAGCACCTGGCTGTGGACGCCGTGGTGGCCTTCGTCGACGGAGAGCTTGGCCCAGCTCCGCGTGACCGTGCCGCCGCCCATCTCACTGGGTGCCCGTCCTGTGCCGCGGAGGTCGCCGCGCAATGCCAGGCTCGCAGTGTGGTTCGTTCGGCGTGGTGTCCCTCGGTTCCCGCCGGTTTGCTGGCCGCGTTGCGCGACATCCCGCACACCGCTGAGCTGCCCGACGCTCCAGCCGCAGCGCTGGGCTCAAGCCAGCGGTGGGGAACCGGGCCCTCGGTACTCGGTCGTTTGATCGGGCGGTAACACCGCAACAGTTGTCCGGGAGACCATGGCCACGCCGCAGGATCACGATGCCGACCGGCTCTTTGCGTCGGAAGCGCATGGCGCGCCGCCCTCGTTCGTTTCGAGACCGCCGCGGCGGGGCGCGGTCGATCCAGCGGAGGCTCACGCGTTCGGTCGGCCCGCTGGCGTGCCCGGAGCTTTCGCCGATCAGTCGAGTGGTGGTGGCCTGATTGCCGGCCCCGTCGGCGGTGCTAAGCGGGAATTGACCGCCGCGCCGCCGCCTCCGGAGGCTGCGGTGGCAGCGTTCGGCCGGCCACCGGGGTCCGCTGAGCGGCTGCAGCGCCCACCTAGGCGCCCAGGTGTGGGCAACGGCACGCGGCCCTGGGAGGAGCACCTCTGGCCACACGGTGCCGGCGGTGACCCGTGGCGTGATCCCGGCGCCGCGGTGGTGTTGGGCGCCCCCGCGGTCGCGCGGCACCACCGCGGCGCCGATGAACCGCCGCCGGGCGCTCAGCTCAGCCTGGTTGACGTGCTGTTCGGGCGCCGAGTGAGCAACCGGGCGCTCGCCTTGCTGGCGGCGGTGGCGCTGGTGATCGGCGCGGCTGGCGGCCTTGTGGGCTGGCTCACCGCGACGGGCGGCGCCCTGCTGCACGATCCGGGTATCACGCTGGCTCAGGTGCAGCCGGTGATCGATCGGCCGGCGGGCTCAGTGGCGGCGGTCGCCGCTCGGGTGCTGCCCGCGGTGGTGTCTTTGGAGTTCCACGTCGGCGATCAGGGCGGGTTCGGTTCCGGGGTGATGATTGACAGCCACGGTTACCTGTTAACCAACAATCACGTGGTCGCTCCCGCCGCGGACATCCCACAGGCCACTCTGCAAGCGGTGTTCAGTGATGGGACGCGGTTGCCAGCGCGGATCGTGGGCCGGGATCCCAAGACCGACCTCGCGGTGGTCAAGGTGGAGGTCGCCAACCCGACAGTGGCACAGCTGGGTCGATCAGCGGCGCTGAAGGTGGGTGACCCGGTCATCGCCATCGGATCTCCCTTCGGCCTCGCCGGCACGGTGACCAGCGGCATCGTCAGCGCCGTGGACCGGCCAGTGCGCTTGGAAGGGGAGGATGGGCCCGACAATGCGGTGATCGACGCGATCCAGACCGACGCGGCGATCAACCCCGGCAACTCCGGCGGAGCGCTGGTGGACACCGCTGGGGCGGTGGTGGGCATCAACACCGCGATCCGCACCCTGGGCGCCAGCGAAGGGGGCACCGGTGAGGGCGGGGGCTCGATCGGGCTGGGCTTCGCTATCCCGATCGACACGGCCGCAACGATCGCGCAGGAACTGATCCGCACCGGGCACTATCAGCACACCGACCTGGGTGTCAACGCCTCGTCGGTGACCGATGGCAAGATCGACGGTGCCCGGGTGCAGAACGTGCGGCAGGGCAGCGCCGCGGCGCAGGCCGGGATCCAGGAAAACGACGTGATCACCAAGGTCGGCAACCGGGCGGTGGGCACCGCCGACGCGCTGATCGTCGCTGTTCGTGAGCGGGCCATCGGCGAACGGGTACCGATCTCGCTGGTTCGCCAGGGGCGGTCGCTGATGGTCATCGTGACTTTGACGTCTGACTGAGTGAACGCCTGGCGCCGGGCGCCATCGGACAGCTGTCGCGGTGTCCGGGCGTAACCTTCCCGACTTGTGAGGTTGCAGGATCTGGTCTATGCCGTCTACGAGCGGCGGCTGGCTCGTCAGCTTGGCAGCGCCAACCGCCCCCGCCATGTCGCGGTGATCATGGATGGCAATCGTCGCTGGGCCAAGGAGGTCGGGTTCGCCGATGTCAGCGACGGGCATCGGGTGGGTGCGGCCAAACTGGTCGAGCTGCTGGGCTGGTGCCGGGACAGCGGTGTCGAGATCGCGACGTTCTGGCTGCTGTCCCCGGACAATCTGCGCAACCGGCCGCCAGACCAGATGGAGCCGTTGCTGGAGATCATCGCCGACGTCGTCGACGGGCTGTGCGCACCGGGTACACCCTGGCGAGTGCGGATCGTCGGCGCGCTCGACCTGCTGCCGCCGGAGATGGCGCAGCGGCTCACCAGCGCGGCGGCGCGGACTCGGGATCGGCCAGGGTTGGCGGTGAACGTCGCGGTGGGCTACGGCGGGCGCCAGGAGATCGCTGACGCGTTGCGCAAGCTGCTCCTCAAGCACGCCGAGGCCGGCACCACCATGGAGGAGCTCGCCGAGGTGCTCGACGTCCAGCAGATCGCCGAGCATCTCTACACCTCTGGCCAGCCCGACCCTGACCTGGTCATCCGCACCTCCGGAGAGCAGCGCCTGTCGGGTTTCCTGCTCTGGCAGTCGGCGCACTCGGAGTTCTGGTTCTGCGACGCCTACTGGCCGGCTTTCCGGAAGGTGGACTTCCTGCGCGCGTTGCGCGACTACGCCGCCCGGCACCGCCGATACGGGTCGTAGACCTGTGAGTGGCATTTCGGGTTCCGGCTCGCCGGCGACAGACACCGCCACTCACGGGATACTCATGACCATGAGTATCCCGCCTATCACGCTCGAGTACCTGCTGCTGGGGCTGCGGTTTGACCGGCTCGTTGAGGGCTTCGTTGACGCTTACACCGGCGACGGGGCGCTGCGTCGCCAGGTGGACAACGAGCCCCGGCCGGATCCCGCGGCGCTGGCCCGCCAAGCGGCTCAGCTGCGGGCTGAGCTGCCGGCCGCTGGGTTGCCGCGGCAGCGGGCTTGCTTCCTGGACGCCCACCTGACCGCCCTGGAGTGCAACGGGCGCGTGCTGGCTGGTGAGCGGGTCGGGTTCGTAGCGGAGGTGGCGGCATACTTTGACGTCGTCATCGAACCGGGGGACCCTGAGGTCTACCGCCAGGCGCACGCCGAGATCGACCGGTTGCTGCCCGGCTCCGGTCCGCTGATTGATCGGATGGTCGCGCACCGAGCCCGTGATGAGATCGCCCCGGAGCGGCTGGAGCCCGTCGTGCAGGCGCTGTCCAGCGCGCTGCGGGACCGGGCGCGGGCGAGCTTTGGGCTGCCCGAGCGGGAGAGCGTGCGCTATGAGGTGGTTACCGACAAGCCGTGGAGCGGGTTCAACTACTACCTCGGTGACTTTCACTCGCGGGTGGCCATCAACGCGGATCTTGGGCACCGGATGGCGGGCGCGGCGCACCTGGTCGCGCACGAGTCCTATCCCGGGCACCACACCGAGCACTGCCGCAAGGAAGCCGGGCTGGTGCGGACCCAGCGCCACGCCGAGCAGACGATCTTTCTGGTGAACACCCCGCAGTGCCTCATGGCGGAGGGGCTGGCCGACCTGGGGCTGTGGGCCGCGGTCGGCCCCGGTTGGGGGCCGTGGGCCGCGGAGATCCTCGGCGATCTGGGGTTGCGGATGGACGGCGAGCTCGCCGAGCGGCTGGAGGCGGCCGCGGCGGGACTGCTCGGTGTCCGCCAGGATGCCGCGCTCATGCTGCACGATCGAGGTGTCGACCCGGAAGAGGTGCTGGTCTACCTGAGACGATGGCTGCTGGTTCCCGAAGAGCGGGCCAGGCAGATGCTGCGGTTTCTCGCTGACCCGCTGTGGCGGGCCTACACCAGCACGTACGTGGAGGGCTACCGGCTGCTACACACCTGGCTGGAGTCTCGCCCACCGACGCAGCCACTGAACGAGCGCTACCTGCGATTACTCGACGAGGCGCTCGTCCCGTCGATGGTGCGCGCCGAATTGGCCTTCCAGGGACCGCCGCGCACCGGTACCGTGCGGTGGTAGCG
>JBOHFJ010000356.1:0-5002 GCA_050699655.1 Pseudonocardiaceae bacterium | reverse complement strand
AACTGGGCCTGGCCTGGCTGGCTGAGATCGGGGCGCACGGCATGGTGGCCGGGCCCGACGACTCCAGCCTGCACGAGCAGCCCGCCAACGCGGTGCTGGCGGCCTGCGCCAAGGAGGGCATCACGGTGACCGACCTCGACATCGTCGAGATCAACGAGGCGTTCGCCGCAGTGGGTGTGGTGTCCACCCGCAAGCTCGACATCGACCCGGAGCGGGTCAACCCCAACGGCGGGGCGATCGCGCTGGGGCACCCGATCGGCGCCTCCGGTGCCCGGCTGGCGCTGCACCTGGCGATGGAGCTCCGCCGCCGCGGTGGCGGCGTGGGTGCGGCGTCGCTGTGCGGCGGCGGTGGCCAGGGTGACGCGCTGATCCTGCGGGTGCCCCGCGACGACGCGGCGTGAGCTCTCGCCGCCACGACATCGGCGAGCTGGTCTTGCGCGCGCGGCAAGGTCAGGCCCGGGCGGTCGCCCGGCTCATCTCGCTGGTCGAGGACGGTGCCCCGGAACTGCGGGAGATCGCCGCCGCGCTGGCCCGCCACACCGGGCGGGCCCAGGTCGTCGGCATCACCGGCGCGCCCGGAGTGGGCAAGTCGACCTCCGTCAGCGGGCTGGTCACCGCGCTGCGGGCGGCCGGCAAGCGGGTGGGCGTGCTCGCCGTCGACCCGTCCTCGCCGTTCTCGGGGGGCGCGCTGCTCGGTGACCGGGTACGGATGCAGGAACACGCGACCGACGAGGGTGTCTTCATCCGCTCGATGGCCACTCGGGGACACCTCGGCGGCATCGCCTGGGCGACCCCGCAGGCGCTGCGGGTGCTGGACGCCGCCGGCTGCGACGTGGTGCTGGTGGAGACCGTGGGTGTTGGCCAGTCTGAGGTGGAGGTCGTCGCGCTGGCCGACACCACCGTGGTGCTGCTCGCACCCGGGGCGGGTGACGGGATCCAGGCGGCCAAGGCGGGAATCCTCGAAGTCGCCGACGTCTTCGTGGTGAACAAGTCCGACCGGGAGGGCGCTGAGCAGGTCGTCCGGGACCTCAAGTACATGATCTCGCTCGGCCGGCGGGGCACGGCGGGCCCGAGCTGGCGGCCGCCGATCGTTGCCACGGTGGCCACCACGGGTGAGGGCGTCGAGGACTTCGTCGGGGCGATCGAGGAGCACCGGGGGTGGATGCGCAGCCATGGTGAGCTGCACACCCGCCGGCAGCGCCGGGCGCAGGCCGAGATCGAGGCCATCGCGCTGGCGCGGCTGCGCGGCACGCTCGGCGACGCGCTCCGGGGCCGTGGCGCGCCTGGGGCGCTGAATGGTCTGGCCAAGCGAGTCGTGGCGGGCGAGCTCGACGTCTACCGAGCGGCCGACGAGCTGGCCGCGTGCGCGGCTCGTGAGTGGCAAACAGTGTTATAGCCCGCAATGCCACTCACGGGTCGCCGAAGGCGACACCAAGTACTTCGGTGCGATTCGCTTGGTATTGCGATAGGGTTGGGCGCATGCGAACGACGACGGTGAGCGGCAAGGGCCAGGTCACGATCCCTGCCGCACTGCTGAGGGAGCTGGATCTGCAGCCGGGGACGCAGTTGCTCGTCGTGCCGGTACGAGACGGCGTCATGCTGGTTCGTCGGCCCGACTCGGCGGCTGACGCGCTGGCCGGCTCCGTCGCCGACGTTTACGGTGACGGGCGGGAGTACGTGGATGCCGAGCGCTCTTCGTGGACCTGAAGGCCCACGATTTGGGGGCCCACGGTTTGGCGGCAGGTCGGGTGGTCTTCGACACGACGGCGTGCATCTACTACCTGGAGCGCCCTGCGGCCGATCCGCGGTGTGCGGTGCTGCTCCCGGTGGTTGCCGCGGCGCAGACCGGAGCGGTCGATCTGGTGATCTCAACGGTCACGGTAACCGAGCTGCTCACCGGAGTGCTGCGGGCGGCTGACCGGGAGGCCGAAGCTGCCGTACGGCTGTTCATGGGCCTGCTCTGCACGGTGTTGCCAGTGGATCTCGCGGTCGCCGAGCGGGCGGCGGCGCTGCGCGCGGAGCACGGTCTACGCACGCCCGATGCGTTGATCTGCGCGACGGCGCTGTGCTCAGCTGCGGTGGTCGTTGGCAACGACCTGCGGTGGAAGCGGATTGGCAATGGCCTCCGTTACGTGCACATCGATGATGTGGTGACCGCCGTCGGCGGCTCGTGAGTGGCAAACAGTGTTATAGCCCTCAGGGTCACTACGGGGCCACTCACGAGTCGGTGAAGTCGCCCGCGGCGCGGCGCACCTGGGTGAGCAGCGCGGTGAGCTGGGTGGTCTGGGCGTCGTCCAGCCCGACGAGGCCGAAGTCGATGTCGGTGAGCGCCACGGTGGCCGTCTTCTGGCGCTGCCGGCCGGCTTCGGTGATCGTGACCATCGTGGTGCGCCGATCGGTGGGGTGGCAAGCGCGCTCCACGAGGTGATCGGCCTGCAACCGGTCCACGATGTTGGTCACGCTGGTCGGGTGCAGCTGAAGCCGCCGGCCCATGACGCTCATCGCCAGGCTGCCCTGACGGGAGAACACCAGCAGCGCCAACGCCTCGTACCGAGCGAAGGTCAGGCCGTGTGGGCGCAGCGCGGCATCCACAGCGGAGAGCAGGATCTGCTGCACGCGCATCACGTTGGTGACCGCGGCCATCACCGCGGCTGGCCCGATGCGGTCTTGCCAGATCCGTGCGGCTCGATCGATCGGATCGAACGGCAGGGGATGTTCCGACGCCATGGCTGAACCGTAAAGCACCGCGTGGCGTTCCAGAATGGGGACACCGGGTGAGCGTCGTGGTGCGGAACACCCCTCAAGGCGGCTGAGCCTGGCGGAACAGTACAGACAGCGGTGTTCAGAAGTGGTAGGAAGTCCTATCATTGAAAGCCAGACAACTTGTGGAGAGGCTGGCATGACACCGTACGACGCTCAGCACAGGGATCCGCGGGCCGGTCGGGAGCGCTGGTGGCGCCGCTACGCTCAGGCGCGGGCGGCGGGCCGGCTGCGTGACGCGGACTTCACCACCCTGTCCGGCGTCGAGCTTGACCCGGTGTACGGGCCGCGCGAGGGCGACGCCGTCGAGGGGTTCGAGCGGATCGGCTGGCCAGGGGAGTACCCGTTCACCCGCGGGGTGCACTCCACCGGCTACCGCGGACGCGCCTGGACGATCCGCCAGTTCGCTGGCTTCGGCAATGCCCAGCAGACCAACGAGCGCTACCGGAAGATACTGCGGGGCGGCGGCGGTGGGCTCTCGGTGGCCTTCGACATGCCCACCCTGATGGGACGCGACTCCGACGATCCGCACAGCCTCGGCGAGGTCGGGCACTGCGGCGTGGCGATTGACAGCGCCGCCGATCTGGATGTGCTGTTCGATGGCATCCCGCTGGAGCGGGTCACCGCGTCCATGACGATCTCGGGTCCGGCGGTGCCGATGTTCTGCATGTACCTGGTCGCGGCGGAAAGGCAGGGCGCGGACATCACCAGGCTCAACGGCACCCTCCAGACCGACATCTTCAAGGAGTACATCGCCCAGAAGGAGTGGCTGTTCGCCCCGGAACCGCACCTGCGGCTCATCGGCGACCTGATGGAGTACTGCGCGGAGCGGATCCCGGCCTACAAGCCCCTGTCGATCTCCGGTTACCACATCAGGGAGGCCGGCGCGACGGCCGCGCAGGAGCTGGCCTTCACCCTGGCCGATGGCTTCGGGTACGTGGAGCTGGGCCGCCGCCGCGGGCTTGAGGTCGACCGGTTCGCCAGCGGGTTGACCTTCTT
The DNA here is from genome assembly GCA_050699655.1 of Pseudonocardiaceae bacterium. GTDB lineage: Bacteria > Actinomycetota > Actinomycetes > Mycobacteriales > Pseudonocardiaceae. Next base: position 1,243 of record JBOHFJ010000356.1, on the reverse strand, counting down.
CTTCGACGCGCACGTGGACTTCTTCGAGGAGATCGCGAAGTTCCGGGCCGCCCGGCGGATCTGGGCCCGCTGGATGCGTGAGGTCTACGGCGCCAAGAGCGACAAGGCACTGTGGATGCGCTTTCACACCCAGACCGCGGGTGTGTCGCTCACCGCGCAACAGCCCTACAACAACGTCGTGCGCACCACGATCGAGGCGCTCGCCGGGGTGCTGGGCGGCACCAACTCGATGCACACCAACTCCTTGGACGAGACCCTGGCGCTGCCCTCGGAGCGCGCGGCGGAGATCGCCCTGCGCACCCAGCAGGTGATCATGGAAGAGTCCGGGGTGGCGAACGTGGCCGATCCGCTGGGTGGTTCCTGGTACGTCGAGGCGCTGACCGACCGGATCGAGGCCGATGTCGAGCGGATCCTCGCCCGGATCAAGAATATGGCCGCGGTGGCCGTGCCGTCGGGCCGGCACCCGATCGGCGAGATGACCTCGGGCATCCTGCGCGGCATTGAGGACGGCTGGTTCACCGGCGAGATCGCCGACGCGGCGTTCGCCTACCAGCGCGCGCTGGAGAAGGGCGACAAGAAAATCGTCGGTGTGAACACGCTGACTGACTCGATCACCGATGAGCTGGAGATTCTCCGGGTCAGCCACGAGGTGGAACGCGAGCAGAACCGGGTGCTGGCCGCCCGGCGCGCCCGCCGGGACCAGGGGGGCGTCGAGGCGGCTCTCGCGGCCATGGTCGCGGTGGCGCCCACCGCGGGCAACCTCATCGAGCCGATGCTCGACGCGGCGCGGGCTGAAGCCACCCTCGGCGAGATCTGCGGGGCGCTCAAGGCCCAGTGGGGTGAGTACCGGGAGCCGGCCCGGTTCTGATCCCCAGGCTTGCCGTGTCAGGATAGGAGGTGTGAGCAGGCCTAACCCGCAGCAGGTCGTAGCCATGTCCGGTGCCGTCGACCTGTCTGCCCTCAAATCGCGGGCCGATTCGGCGGGTTCCCCGGGCGCGGCCCCGGCTAGCGGGGAGCAAACCTGGGTCCTGGACGTCACCGAGCGCAGCTTTCAGACCGATGTCGTTGATCGGTCCATGCAGGTGCCGGTGCTGGTTGACCTCTGGGCGAGCTGGTGCGGCCCGTGCAAGCAACTGTCCCCGGTGCTCGAGCGACTCGCCGCGGCCTCCGGCGGCGCGTGGGTGCTGGCCAAGGTTGACATCGACGCCAACCCGCAGATCGCCCAGCTCTTCGGTGTCCAGTC
>JBOHFJ010000355.1:0-5011 GCA_050699655.1 Pseudonocardiaceae bacterium | reverse complement strand
GAACCCAGTAGGCTCCCTTTCAGGCTCCCTGATCTCTCTCAGAGATCAGTTGGCGGGCCGGGAAAACCGCTCTGACCTGGTGTGGAGCTGAGGGGAATCGAACCCCTGACCTTCTCGATGCGAACTCCCGGCGGTTCGACCTCGTAGGGGTCAGTATGCAGGTGGCGGGGCATCGTCGGGCGGCTGACGGTCCGGCGTGGGCGGTGCGGTTGCTGTACTTCGCTGCTGTACTGCCTGCGGGTCTTGGGGTCTGGCCTCCCACCTTGTAGCGGGGGGCCTTCGTGGCATCCCGTCAACCTGGCGCCAGCCCTACCACGCCGTGTCAAGGGGGCGCCTTCGGCTGACCGGAGCGTGCCTGGGGTCTCGCCCCCTTGACACGGCGTGGTAGCCCTTGTGGAGGTTGGCGGGATGGCACGTTGGCCACCTGCGTACCGCCGCGTTGCTGTGTTCGTGCCATCCCGGAGACCTGCCCAGCGGCGAGCGTCCGCCTTTGATCTTGATAGTAACCTGGCCCGCTCGTCGCGCGGGGACCGGCCGGAGGCCGCACGCCCCGCGCGGGCGGCGCCTGCGGCGCCGCCTTTAATCCCATAAAGGCGAATTCGGCAATAACTCCCGGTTATCCGATCGCCTTCCCGCAGACTGGTGCCATCGGACTGATACGGCGGTTCGTGGCCGGCGGGATGTGGCGGGGCAAGGTCGCGAGGCGAAAGGTTCTTGCCACGGTGGGCACGCGGGTGGGTAGCGTGGGGAGCCGAGTGAGAACAGGGAGTCTTGTGGAGTTCGTCGCGGGAGCTGGGCTCGTGGTGACGGGCCGGCGGTCGGCCGAGAGCGGTCCCGAGCGGCTGCTCGTGGCCCGGCGCACTGGAAAGGTTTACCCGCCTGACCAGCACGCGAAGATCGTGGCGGCTGGGTTGGTGTCCGCGCCTGAGCGCGTCGCGCGGGCGCTCGGCATTCAGGGAACCGATCAGGTCATCCGCCGGGAGCGAGTGACGTACGAGGGTGATGTGCCGATCTCGATGAGCGTGAGCTATCACCCCGGCGTGTACGCGGTAGTGGCCCCGGCCCTGCTGGCGAGGGAGCGGATCAAGGCTGGGCCGTGCTACCTCGAAGAGCGGTTAGGGCGCCACGCCGCATGGGGTGATCAGGAGGTCACCGCGAGGGTGGCGACGGTGGCTGAGGTGGAGCTGTTCCACCTGGCGGAACACGGTGGACCGGCTGTTGTGCTGATCGGCGCGAACCGGTTGATCACGGCCGATGGGGAGGTCATTGAGTACGGCGAATCGGTACGTCCGTCGGGCCGGCCGTACCAATTCGAGTTCGAGGTCCCCGGCGGGTGAGGCCCTGGCGGGTCGCGGTGCGGTTACGCGGTGACAAGCCGGACCCCGTCATGTGCGCGGATGGCGGTGGAGTCGCCGAATGCATCCGTGACACGGACGGCGTAGGCCGGGTCCATCAGAGTGGGGATCTCGGAGAGGTCGGCCCAGCGGATGGCGGTTGCTTCGGCGGTGTCGGTGGCGGGATCGCTGAGCGGGGTGCAGCGGAATACCAGCGCGACGACGCCGACGGTGAGGTTTTTGTAGACGCCGGTGAGGCGGTCAACATGGACGTTGACTCCCGTTTCTTCGCGGACTTCGCGCTGTACGCCTCGCTCGAACTGCTCGTTGAGTTCGAGGATTCCTCCGGGTGGTTCCCAATGTCCGTTGTCCCGGCGCTGGATCACGAGCACTTGACCGGCGCTGTTCACAACGACGCCAGTGACGCTAACCGAGTGTCGTGGAGTGTCCGACACCCCGGCTGCCTCCCTGGTTTGTGTCGTCTTCCCGGCATCGATGATAATCTCGGATGCGCAGTGTTCCAGAACATGCCATACTGTGGGGAGATTGAGCTGCATGTCTCCTGATCTACAGAGGGAGCCCCCGTACGTCCAGATTTGTCGGCACTATCGGGATTTGATCATGCGGGGTGAGCTGCGGGACGGTGACCCGATTCCGTCTGTGCGGGTGATGACCGGTGAGTGGGGTATCTCGCATGCGACCGCAGCGCGAGTCTTCTCGGCGTTGCAGGCGGAGGGCTTGATCGAGTCCAGGCCGGGGATCGGTTCGGTGGTGACGACCAGCGGGGTTATTCATTCGAGCCGCGACCGAGCGGTCAGCGTGCGGCGGACCGGGCATATGTCCGGGCCTGGGGAGAGTTCACGGATCGTGTCGGCTGAACTGATTCGAGCTGATGAGCGGCTGGCACGGGCACTGCGACTCAGAGTGGGTGACCCGGTGATCGCGCGGCACCGGATCACGTCGAAGGAGGGCAAGCCAATCCAGCGCTCGATTTCGTACCTGCCTGGAGGCTACGCCGAGCAAGCGCCTGGCTTGCTGGAGGCGGAGCGGCTGCCCGGGGGGACGATGGGTTACCTTGAAGGGCTGCAGAAGTTCGTCACCCACGGGACCGACCAGTATGCCGTGATGCAACATGGCGCGACGGCCGAAGAGGCGGCGGACCTGCAGCTTGCGGCGGGCAGCCCGGTCCAGGCTGGGCGGAACTGGTGGCGTGGCGCCGACGGCGAAGTCATCGAGTACGGCGAGTCGACAACGGTTCCGGACCGGTGGCAAGCCTTCGACTGGCACATGCCCGGCGGGCCAGACGAGGACGACCCAGCGAACTAGGCCCAGGCCGTTCAGCTACGTACGGGAAGGTTGTCGTAGGTGAACACGTTGCGGTCAGCGGCTGCGATGATACGGAGAGCTTGCAGAACCTGCCCGGGCTCGTCGCGGGTGATGCGGATCACGCGGACGACGGGGATGCTGGGCCGGAGCTGTAGCATGTCGATCTCCTTAGCCGTGGGCATGCGGGAGGTCAGCTCCTCGGAACAGTGGTGCGGAGGGTGGCCGATGCTCGCCAGGGCTTTGTAAGTTCCCTCGGTGATGAGGCGGGGCGACTCCAGGTCAGTCCCGGCGACGAGCGTTCTGGGCATGTAGCCGTCATAGATCTGGATCGGCTCGTCGTTAGCGAAGAGCAAGCGTCGGCGGAGGACTGCCTCGGTGCCGTCCGGCACCTCCAGCCACAGTGCCACGTCGCCCTGAGCCGCGATGATCTCGACGCCGAGCACTTCACCGCGTCCGGCGATCCCCGCAGCAGCAGCTTCGGTCCGGAATGGGCTCTGGCCGGCGTCGGCCGCTTTGGTGTAGCGGTCCGAGGTGACACGGCGAACGGGCCGGCGCCCCCGGATGAATGTTCCCCGGCCCTGTTCAACGTCGATGAGGCCCTCGGTCCGGAGCAGGGCGATGGCCTGCCGGATGGTCGGACGGCTGTAACCGTACCGCTCGATGAGCTGCTGCTCGGTTGGGAGCGCCTCCTCGGGCGTGTAGTCGCCCCTGTTGATGGCGTCTCGAAGGTCGTCTGCGACTCGCTGGTACCGCGCTCGTCCTTGCATCGTGATCCACCTCGTTCGGTCTGTCTGGAACCTCCAGGTTATCAGGACGTTCGGGTTGACTTGACGGGTTGAGAGTCAACGTGCTTATATTGGTACTGACGTTCGGACGTCACTATCAGTAGGACGCGGAGATGAGAGAGGGTTTCGATCATGGGAGCGCCGAAGGGCCTACGGTTGCCGGCGGAGTTTGACCAGTGGTTCCCCCAGGGCCTTTACCTGGTCGGGCAGATCACGCCGGTGACGGAGTATCAGTCTCAGGAGGACCGGGCGCGCAACCGTCCCGTGCGGCCCCGGACGGATGAGGTGAGTGGGCTGCCGTTGTATCGGGGTACGTTCGCGGACCCGGCGGCGGAGAAGGACCGGGAGAAGTCGGTCACGGTGGAGTTCGCGTGCCCGCACCAGCCGGTCCCCCCGGTGTCCGTGCCGGGGCTGCCGTTCCGGCCGGTAGTCCTGGAAGGCATGACCGTGCAGCCCCGCGCGGAGGTCTCGGGCCAGGCGAAGTGGATCACTTGGGTGGTTCGGGCCACCGGCATGACCGACCCGGCCACCGGCTCCACGACCAGCAAACCGGCGGGCCGGACCGGCGGAGCCGACTCGGCCGGGAAGGTGGCCGCGTGATGGGTGTCGATGCGGGTTGGCGGGTGGCGGGTGAGATACGGGCGATGTGTCACGTCTACTCCAGTGAGTCGCCGATCCTGACGGTGGGGGATGGCGCCGGGTTTTCGGTGAGTATCACCAGTGACAATCGTGCACGGGTGAGTGCTCAGCATGCGGAATCGGCGCGGTTGTTCGCCGAGCAGGTCCAGCGCTATGCCGAGGAATGCGCGCGGTGGGTGCCGCCGCGACCGCCGGATCGGGTGATTGACGCGGTGGTGTGCGGTTCGTGCGGCAGTGATCGCCTTGATGATGGGCCGGGTGGGGGCTTGTGCTGTTTGGAGTGTGGTGAGGTGTCGAATTTCACCGAGGTGTACGCCGATGAGGAGTCGCTCGGTGAGGGTGTGGCTGAATGAACGGGGCGGTTGAGGTTGCGCATGAGGTGAAAGTGTCCCTACGGGCTGGAATTGAGGGCTCAGTCTTGTACCGGGCGACGTGTACTTGTGGGTGGGAGGGTCCCCAGTGGGGAATGCCGCGTCCCGCTGGTGACGACGCCGAGAATCACCTGTCTGAGTACGCGGACTGAACGGTACCGCCCTCGCGCGGTCCAATTCATTGCCGTAGGAAATATTCTGTGATTGTGGCGCGCTCGTCGATCGTGTCTAGAAAGGTGATGGAAATAGTGGATGGCATGGGCGAAAATCCTGAGGTGGCGCATCAGGTGAAGGTGTTCCGGGTGCGCAGTGCCGAGGGAGCCAAGAATCAGGCGGTCTGTGCGTGCGGGTGGAAAAGTACCGCGTGGCAAATGCGGGAACTCGCTGTGATGGACGGTGAGGAGCACCTCAAGGAGTACGCGGATTGAGGGGAGGAGTGATGGATCGGGAGGGGTGGTGGGTGTGCGGCCGGAGGATGTGTGGCGGCGGGTGCGGGGGGTGGTGGGCACGGAGGGGAATGAGTGGGCACACGCGGGTCTCGCGCGGGTGGTGCTGG
>JBOHFJ010000354.1:0-5018 GCA_050699655.1 Pseudonocardiaceae bacterium | reverse complement strand
ATCCTGTTCTAGCTGTTAGAACCAGTGGGGCGGGTGGGATTCGAACCCACGACCTGACGGATTATGAGTCCGCTGCTCTAACCAGCTGAGCTACCGCCCCGGACGGGTGGCGAGGCTAGCTCAACGCCGATCTCCACCTCGCTGCGGGCGCCAAGCTTAGCCACCTCGGCGGGATGTCAGCAGGGACATGGCGGCGAGGATCAACAAGATACCCTCGACGACCAGGCTGATGACGCCGAGTGGCTCGGCCCAGTTGCCGATGTCGTCGCTGTAATCGGGCAACCCCGGCCCGCGCGAAAGCACGTAGCCGAGGATGGGGCCGGCGGCGACTCCCAGCGCGAGGAACCAGCCCAACCTTGGTTGCTTCGCCAGCAGCGACGCCGCCGCCACAACACCCACGACTTCGAGGACGTAGTACGAGATCTGGATGTATTCAGGGCCTTTGGAGCCGGGCACCCCGCCTTGGTCGATGACGTGGATCGCGGCCACCGCGAGGCATCCTACGATGCCGACCGCCCGCGCAACCAGTCTGCTACGTGCCGCACGGACAGTAGTCAACTGAGGCATCTCCGCACTGTCCCTACCCCCGGGGCGTAACATCCAATAACGGCTCCACCTGCGGTTTTGGCTCCCCGAGTTGGACTTGAACCAACAACCCTGCGATTAACAGTCGCATGCTCTGCCAATTGAGCTATCGGGGAAAGTACTGGGTGCCTGATCGCATCAAGCGGTCCAGGTGCGGACCACTCTAGCGCAGGCCGCGGGACGACTGTGCCACTACCCCGTCACTACCCCACCCGCTACCCGACCTGCGCGACGGCGAAGATCCGGCGGAACGGGAACCAAGTCACCCCGTCGACTCCCGCCGGATAGGCGGCCCGCAGCCGCGGGGCGAGTTCCCGCCGGAACTCCTCCCACTCCGCCGTTGACAATGCCACCCGGACCGGCCGCAGAGCGGTCCCGGTGATCCATTCGAGCACCGGGTCGGAGCCGGTCAGCCGGTGCAGGTAGGTGGTCTCCCAGACGTCCAGCTCCACAGCACCTCGGGTGAGCACCGCAGCGTATCCAGCGGGTTCGAGTACCCGTTGGGTCCCCCTGAGGTCGAAAAGGTCGCGCCAGCGAGGCTCGGCGGCCAGGCGCGCCGTCTCAGCGTGCGAGGGCGAGTGGGCGTTGCCCGGCACCTGCAAGGCCAACCAGCTCCCCGGCGCCAGCTGCCGCATCCACTGACGCAGCAGCTCCGCGTGCTCAGGTACCCATTGCAACACCGCGTTGCAGACGACGAGATCGGTGCCGGGCCCGGGCGACCAGTGACGAACGTCGCACAGCTCGGCGTGGATGCCGCGCTCGCGCGCGGCCTGCACCATCTCCGGTGAGCTGTCCAGCGCCATCACGGTGGCCTTCGGCCAGCTCTTGGCCAACAACCGGGTGAGAGTGCCCGGCCCGCAGCCCAGATCCACCACCAGACCCGGTTCGCGGGCGCCGACCCGGGCCAGCAGGTCGTGGAAAGGCCGGGCCCGATGGTCACCGAACGCGAGGTAGGTTTCCGGGTCCCACAACGCCGCGATCTCCTCACTGTCAGCAACCGGCACTATCCGAGCGGGGCCAGCCACACCCTCACTCCTGGGTACCCACGGCCTGCTCCCGAAGCGCTCGGTAGTACTGCTCCAGAGCCACCAAGTCACCGAAGAGCTGGTGGTAGGAGTCCGCGTCATCCAGCGGTGAGATCCGCTGCAGCCGGGACTTGATCTCGGCGACCTGCGCACCGACGACGGTGGCCTGCAGGCTGGCGAGCAGGCTGCCGATGTAGCGGGCGTCGTCCTCGGCACTGCCCTTGGCCCGCAGCGTCTCCACCGCGAGCTCGGTCACCAACGATCGCTGGGGGCACTGCGCGGCGACCGCGTCGATCCACGCCGGACCCGAGAGTCCAGCGGCGGTTCCCCCCGCAGCCAGCACCGCCGCGTGCAGTTGCGCGTAGGCGGGGTGGGTGAACGCGTCGGTGGGCAGCGCGTCATACACTGGGCCGGTCACCGCCGGCTCCTGCAACACCGCCTTGAGCACCTCGCGCTGGGCCTGCAGCCGCACGTCGTCTCGCGGCGGCAGGCCCGTGCCGTTCTCAGCCACAGCGGCGGCCGGCTTCCGAGCTCGCCCGCCACGTCGACGAGGTCCCTCACCGGCGGCTTCCCGGACCTGGTTCACCACCGTTGCCTCGTCATGCGACCAGCCGCTCCGATAGGCCAGCTGTGTGGCGTACCGATCTCGGAGTGACACGTCTTTGATCCGCGCGACCAGTGGTACAGCCCTCCGCAACGCCGCGACCTGGCCTTCCGCGGTGTCCAGGTCATGCTCGGCGAGCAGTGTCTTCACCGCGAACGTGAACAGCGGCTCGCGACGGGCCACCAGGTCGCGCACCGCGGCGTCACCCTTGGCCTGGCGCAGCTCGCAGGGGTCCATCCCGTCCGGGGCGATCGCGATGAAGGTCTGCGCCGCGAAACTCTGGTCGCCGTCGAAAGCTTTCAGCGCCGCCTTCTGGCCGGCCTCGTCACCGTCGAAGACGAAGATCACTTCGCCGCGCAGGGCGTCGTCGTCCATGAGCAGCCGGCGCAGCACGGAGATGTGCTCCGTCCCGAATGCCGTGCCGCAGGATGCCAGCGCGGTGGGCACCCCAGCCAGGTGCATCGCCATCACGTCGGTGTAGCCCTCGACCACGACGACCTGACGGCGCCGGGCGATCTCCCGCTTGGCCAGGTTCAACCCGAAGAGCACCTGCGACTTGTGGTACAGCGGCGTCTCGGCGGTGTTGAGATACTTCGCCTCGACGCGGTCGTCGTCGAACAGCCGCCGGGCGCCGAAACCCACCACGTCCCCACCGAGGTCCCGGATCGGCCACAGCAGCCGGCGGTGGAAGCGGTCGATCGGCCCGCGCTGACCCTCCCGGGACACCCCGGCCTTGACCAGCTCCTCCACAGAGAAGCCACGGCCGAGCAGGTGCTTGGTGAGCTGGTCCCAGCCCGCGGGGGCGAAGCCACAGCCGAAGGTGCCCGCCGTCTCCTGGGTGAACCCGCGCTGAGTGAGGAACTCCCGGGCCGGGCGCGCCTCGGCGGAGCTCAACTGCTCGGCGTAGAACTCCTGCGCCACCTTGTTCGCCTCGACCAGCCGGGACCGGGTGCCTCGGTCGCGCTGTACCGAAGGACCACCGCCGGTGTAGGTCAGCTGGATTCCGACCCGCTCAGCCAGCCGTTCCACGGCCTCGACGAAGCCGAGGTGCTCGATCTTCATCATGAAGTCGACCACGGATCCGCCTTCACCGCAGCCGAAGCAGTGGAAGCTGCCGTGCCCGGGGCGGACGCTGAGCGACGGGGACTTCTCGTCGTGGAACGGGCACAGCCCCTTGAGCGAGTCCGCACCGGCCCGGCGCAGGGCGACGTACTCGCCGACCACATCATCGATCCGGTTGCGCTCGCGGACCTCCACGATGTCTTCGTCCCGAATCCGTCCCGCCACAAGCGCCGAGTCTGCACGGTGCGCCGGCTGACCGAACCTCTGGGTGACCACTCGGCTCCTGGAGATCGATCCCACCGAGGTGCCCTCATCACTGCGCTCACTACCATGGCGGGACCGCGGCTACTCGTGATGAAGGGGCTGGTAACGGCTCGGCGTTCTAGTCGTCCCACCCGGGAGCAGCGAGAAGCTGACCGACGCCGGGCGGAGAAGGCGCAAGCCGTGTGGCTTGCCCGTGAGCAACAGACTCATGAACAATTCCGTCGGCAGCGAGAGCGGGAAGATCGCCAGGTGTACTTGCAGGCCCAGCGGGACCTGGCTGCGGAGCGCACGACGGCGGCGCAGGCCCGAGTACACGCGCTCACCGCGGTGCTGAGCGACACACTGGAGCGATGACCCACAGCACTGGACTTCGCGGTCATGAAGACGCAGCTGACACTCCTGGCCCTCGACCTTGGATCTGATGCCACACCGATACCCGCCCCGCAGCGGAACGCACCTCGTCCTCCTGGCGCGGTCGGCCGATTCTTCGGTCGACAAGGAAAATACGAGCGGGAGAAGGAACTGGCCGAAGCTCGCTTCACAAACGCCGTGGATGAGCGCAATCGCGCCGAGAGCGCCGCGTCGCAGACCGCCGTCAAGCGTACGACCGCACTGTCGAGCAAGTCCGACGCGAGCACGCCGAGCGCAACGCCGACATTGACCGGTTTCAAGAGCAGGCCCTCGCGGGCGAACGGCACGCGACGAGCAGGTACTTCACCATGGTCTTGCGAGGGGTCGCCACGCCGGAGGGCTTCCCACATGAACGGCGCGCCCGCTATGTCCCCGAATCGTCCCTGCTGGCGATTGAGTGGGAGCTGCCAGGAACCTCGATTATCCCCGAGGAGCGGGAGTTCGGCTTCGTGCAGAGCCGCGACGTCATTGAGGTTTGGAAAAAACGACTCGCCCAGGAGATCCGCTCGATCTACTAGGACATGTTGTCCCAGGTGGCGCTGGCGCAGTGCAGTCAATGCTCAACTTCGACATGGCGGTCCACGCATCGTCGACCCGATCGACATCATAAGCGAGCTCGACCCTCGGCCGAACCTGATGGATCTCAGCTGGACGAATTTCGAGAACTTCATTCAGAACCTCTTCACCAGAATGGGTTTCGACACGAAGCTCTTCCAGGCCCGGGGCGACGGTGGTATCGACTGCATGGCGTATGACCCGACCCCCGTGCGCGGTGGCAAGTACGTGATCCAGGTGAAGCTCTACACCCAGACCGTGCCACCGACCGCAGTGCACGATCTCTATGGCGTCGTCCAACACGAGGGCGCCACCAAAGGCATCCTGATCACCACCAGCGGGTTCGGCCAGACAAGCCACGAGTTCGCGAACGGGAAGACGCCGGCGGCCGTGCGGGGCGAGCGCTCGCCGGAAATGTCAGTCCCGGGTGGCATCATTTGGCAGACCAACTCGAGGAGGGGACCATGACAAGCATGAGCGTTGGTGCCAGCACTCCCTTCACGGTCCATGAC
>JBOHFJ010000353.1:0-5039 GCA_050699655.1 Pseudonocardiaceae bacterium | reverse complement strand
TGCTCACCTGTGACGACGGCACCGTCCGGGTCTGGGACGCGGCCACCGCGGCGCCTCTGCGCGAGCTGACCGGCCATACCGGCGCGGTGCTGGCGGTGGCCTGGTCCCCTGATGGCACCCGCCTGCTCACCGGCGGCGGCGACGGCACCGTCCGGGTCTGGGACCAGGTCACCGCGGAGGCCCTGCACGAGCTGACCGGTCACACCGGCGCGGTGCTGGCGGTGGCCTGGTCTCCTGATGGCACCCGCCTGCTCACCTGCGACGACGGCACCGTCCGGGTCTGGGACGCCACCAGCGCGGAGCCCGTGCACCAGCTGACTGGTCACACCGGTGCGGTGCGGGCGGTGGCCTGGTCCCCTGATGGCACCCGCCTGCTCATCGGCGGTACTGGTGGCGCTGTCCGGGTCTGGGATGCCGCCACCGCGGAGGCCCTGTACCAGCTGACCGGTCACACCGACTGGGTGCTGGCGGTGGCCTGGTCCCCTGATGGCACCCGCCTGCTCATCGGCGGTACTGGTGGCGCTGTCCGGGTCTGGGACGCCGCCACCGCGGCGCTTCTGCACGAGCTGACCGGTCACACCGGCGCGGTGCGGGCGGTGGCCTGGTCCCCTGATGGCACCCGCCTGCTCACCGGCGACTACGGCGGCACCGTCCGGGTCTGGGACGCCACTACCGCGGCGCCCTTGCACCAGTTCACCGGCCACATCGGCGCGGTGCGGGCGGTGGCCTGGTCTCCTGATGGCACTCGCCTGCTTACCGGCGGCGGCCATGGCACCGTCCGGGTCTGGGATGCCACTACCGCGGCGCCTCTGCGCCAGTTCACCGGTCACACCGACTGGGTGCTGGCGGTGGCCTGGTCCCCTGATGGCAGCCGCCTGCTCAGCGGCGGCACCGACGGCACCGTCCGGGTCTGGGATGCCACTACCGCGGCGCCCTTGCGCCAGTTCACCGGCCACATCGGCGCGGTGCGGGCGGTGGCCTGGTCTCCTGATGGCACCCGCTTGCTCACCGGCGACGACGACAGCGCGCGGGTCTGGGACGCCGCCACCGCTGAGCCCCTGCACCAGCTCACCGGCCACCCCGACGGAGTGCGGGCGGTGGCCTGGTCTCCTGACGGCACCCGCCTGCTCACCGGCGGCACCGGCGGCACCGTCCGGGTCTGGGACGCCGCCAGCGGGCTGCCCGTCGGGTTCACGATCGTCACCCTGCCGGGGTGCGAGATCGCGGTTTTCGACGCCATCTCGGACCAGCTCATCAGGGCCAGCGCGGGGGCCTGGCGCTGGCTCGGCTACAACGTCGTCGCAGGCTGTCAGCTCGCCCGTCTCCCGGCGGAGTCCTTCGGTGCCCTTCCGCCCCTGCACGAGTAGCTGACTTGCGGTACACCTCGTCCACGTTCCCGGGGAAGATGAGGGCACCTTCGTCGGCGTCGGGTAGCTCAAAGCGGGCGGCGAAGTCGTCGAGCGCCTGCGGTATGACGGTCAGCGCGTCGCCGCCGTACCGCGTCGAGGACCGGGCGTTCGTGCGCGAAATACTCCTGCTCGGGGTAGTCGACGCCGTAGCGGCCGTGGCGGCGATGGACTTCCTCGTCGACGGACAGGCGAACCATGCCGCGCGTGGCGAGGGCTTGGGCAAGGGTGGTCTTGCCCGAGCCGGTGATGCCGGCCAGCAGCACGGCCAGCGGTGCGGCGGTGACCAAAGGTTCGCCTTCCTGATCAGTACGGGTGCCCGCAGCCATTCTCGCCGATTCGCTGCGGTTACCGGCGGATCGCGCCGCGAGCGGTGGATGGGCGCCAAGAACTGGTGATCGTGGCGGCTTCTTGCGCCCATCCGACGGCCATCGCGTCGAGGGCAACGCGAACAGTCCGCCGACCACGGATCTTCCGAACGCCTCGACTGTGGCGATCACCTCGGGGACGGGGGCGGGATAGGTGTGGAATTTGGTCGGGGAAGTCGAAGGACTCGATGCCGAGCCTGCGGTGTTGCACCTACGTGACCAGCAGGTCCGGTTCAACAGGGCCGATCACGGCAATCAGTTCGGGCGTCATCGGTAGTCTTTGTCCCGTAGGAGGGTGTAGGCGTCAGAGAGGAACGCGGCCTGCTGTTGTGCCGTCGGCATGCCCACGTGCCGGGGCGCGTCAGGCCCGGGGCGAGTGGGTGGCTCGGCCGTGAGGCGGTCCAACTCCCGGCCGAGCGCGTTGGCGTCGCCGGTCGCGAAGAGCCGGACCCAGCTGCGTCCGGCGAGCTGGGTGCTCAGGGCCGCGCCGTGGTCGTGGGACACCGAGGCGCGCCGTGTCCTTCCCCAGGGTTTTCGACGCTCTCATGGATGCTTGTGCACCTTCCAGAGCACCCATTCAGGCGCTCATGGATGCTTGTGCACCTGTGAAGTCGAGCTGGCAGCGGTGGATGCGCCGTTGATGCAGTGCGCCGGGCCGCGCCAGTTCCGCGAGCTGCCCTGAGCCACCACAACGTCAGTGACCCGGCCCGGGCACAGCGGCAACCTACTAGCCAAGGTTTGATCTGACGCCATTCTCGCCGCCCGGTGCGGCATCCGGTAGGCCAGCACTACCGTGCGTGGTATGCCTCGCCGTAATCTCCCGCGCCGGGCTCGCGCCGCCGCCCCGCCTCCGGAGGCTGGTAGGGCTGGGTGGGCGCAGTCGGAGAGCGGCGCGGACGGGGAGTGGCTGGTCCGGGCGGTGCCCGGGGCGCAGGCGCTCAAGAGCTACCGTTGCCCCGGCTGCGACCACGAGATCAAGCCCGGCACCGCGCATGTGGTGGCCTGGCCGGCGAGTGAGCAGGGATCCTCGGCTGACCGGCGGCACTGGCACGCCGGTTGCTGGAGCTCTCGCACGCGCCGGGCGCCCACCCGCAGGCAGTGGTGAGACTGAGTCGTCAGCGCCGCGCGGGCCGCTCGTCGGCGAGCACATCGGCTTCCTCGGGAGCGGGTGCTAAGCGGCGCAACGCCTCGCCCAGCTTCGAGCTCACCGACGCCAGCTGGTCGGTGAGCTGGCGGCGCAGGGTGCGCAGCGCCTCCACCTGCCGGGTGGCCTCCTGAACCCTGGCCACGGCCGTCTGGTCGGCTTCGGTCACCAGGCGGCGGGCCACGTCGGTGGCCTCGTCAATGCGCCGTTTCGCCTCGGTCTTGCTGTCCGCCTGCTCTCGCGCCAGTTCCCGGGTCGCGTCCCGGCGGCGGGCCGCCATGGTGATGTCGAAGTCCTCCTCGGTTTGGCGCCGTTGGGCGGCAGACTCCGCGTCGAGCCGCTCGGCCAGCTGCTCCGCCAGCGCCACGATCGCCTCGCTCCGGCGGTGCGCGTCAGCGATAGTGCGCTCGTTCTCGGCTTCCATCTCGGATCGCCGCCGCTGTGCCTGGTCGAGCAGCTGCTCGCCGCGCACTCGCAGTTCCTCGGCGGCGCGCTCACCGTCGGCCCTGACCGCGGCCGCCGCCGCGGTGGCCTTGGCGTTGAGCTCGGCGGCCTCGGCCTGGGCGCCGCGCAGCATCCGCGCCACGCGCTCGCTCATGCCCTCGATGCTGGTCGGCGGCGCGGCGAGCCGCTTGAGCTGGGCGCGCAGGTCATCGAGCTCACCACGAGCCGTCTCCAGCGTCCGGGCGAGCTCCGCGGCTTGCGCGGCCCCAGCATCCCGATCCGCCGCCGCGATCCGCAGATCGGCTCGCAGCTGTTCAAGCTGGTAGTCCACCTGCGCGCAGTCGTACCCCCGGCGAACGATGTCCAGCATGGATCTCATCGGAAGCAAATCACGATCATCGATTGAGCCCATACCACCAGGTTACTCGGGTGCTGGTGACCGCTGAATGGGTATCTCTGGGTGGGTGTCAGACTCCCCGGAACCGGTTGATGTCGGCCAGATGGATCTCGCGAAGCTCCGGGTCGCGCACGCCCAGGCCCTCCTCGGGGGCCAGGCACAGCACACCGACCTTGCCCTGGTGGATGTTGCGGTGCATGTCGTGGGCGGCCTGCCCGGTCTGGATCAGTGGGTAGACGCGGGAGAGCGTCGGGTAGACCTTGGCTTTGGCGATCAGCCGGTTGGCCTCCCACGCCTCACGGTAATTGGCGAAATGTGAGCCAACGATCCGCTTGAGGTTCATCCAGAGGTAGCGGTTGTCGAACACATGGTGGTAACCCGAGGTGGAGGCGCAGGTGACGATCGTGCCGCCTTTTTTGGCGACGTACACGCTGGCGCCGAACGTTTCCCGCCCCGGGTGCTCGAACACGATGTCGGGGTCCTCGCCGCCGGTGAGCTCGCGGATCTTCGCGCCGAACCGTTTCCATTCTTTGGGATCCTGGTTGTGTTCGTCGCGCCAGAACTTGTAGCCCTCAGCTTTGCGGTCGATGACCAGATCAGCGCCCATCCGCCGGCAGATCTCAGCCTTCTCGGGGCTGGAGACCACGCACACCGGGATGGCGCCGCCGCCCAGCGCCATCTGGGTGGCGTAGGAGCCCAGACCGCCCGAGGCGCCCCAGATGAGCACCGTGTCGCCCTGTTTCATGTCCGCGCCGTTGCGGGAGACCAACTGCCGGTAGGCGGTGGAGTTGACCAGACCTGGGCTCGCGGCCTCTTCCCAGGTGAGATACGCCGGCTTGGGCATCAGCTGGTTGGACTTGACCAAGGCGAGCTCGGCGAGGCCGCCGAAGTTCGTCTCGAAACCCCAGATGCGTTGCTCGGGGTCGAGCATGGTGTCGCTGTGCCCGTCCGGGTGCTCCAGCTCGACGGACAGGCAGTGCGCCACCACCTCGTCGCCCGGGTGCCAGGCGTTCACCCCGGCTCCGGTGCGCAGCACCACGCCGGCCAGGTCCGACCCGACCACGTGGTAGGGCAGGTCGTGCCGGGAGGCCAGCGGGGAGGTGCGGCCGTAGCGCTTCAGAAACCCGAAGGTGGGCAGCGGTTCGAAGATTGACGTCCACACGGTGTTGTAATTGATGGCGCTGGCCATCACGGCGACCAGCGCCTCGCCCGGGCCCAGCTCCGGCACCGGCACCTCGTCCAGGTGCAGGGACCGGCGGGGGTCCTTGTCCCGGCTGGGC
>JBOHFJ010000352.1:0-5050 GCA_050699655.1 Pseudonocardiaceae bacterium | reverse complement strand
TCACAACGGCTGACGACACAACCAGGCCCCGGCTCCCATCCCCACCAACCACCCACCACAACACAATCACTTCATCCGATACACCCACGCCGCTGACCTGCGCAAACGACTTTGCGCGTCACCCTGATCGAGAACCACGCTCTCATTCACACCGGTGACGGTACACCGGGATCGGCGAGGAGGGCAGTGCGGACGATCACCTGAGTGTGTCGTTTGCGGATGACGACCTGGCCGGTGGGCACGTCGGCGATGTCGGCTGGATGAACCTCAATCCAGAGCTCGGTCATCGACTGGCGGTCATGTTCCCAGTCCCGGATCCGATCAGCGACCCGATTCGCGAGCTCCCCGCTGTCAGGACCGTACGCGCAGACCCCAGCTCGTACCGGGGCCACTGGGAACCGTCTGTTTCGCCGGTCGGGCTCAGAGTGAGGTAGGCGAACGTGCCCTGGTCGAACACCCCCATGCTTCCCCACCCGAACGCCGGTGCGACAAGCCCACGGTCCACGGCCTGGCTCCCCGCGAGAAGCCGGCAGAACCCGTCCATGCCGGCCAGCCAGAAGTCCAGATGACCGGTCACCGAGACCGTCACACCCGTCGACACCAACATTGCGGGATACTCAAGAGCGGCGCCGAGGGCCTTCTCGTCGGCTGGTTGCCCGTCATCGATCCGCACGATGACGCCGGAGTCGCTACCCAGGTGGATGTTGAGTTCGGCCACGCCGCCCGCACCCCGCATCGGTATGAAACCGCATTCCTCAATAGATCGGCTCCGCCAGTAGCCGTCCTCGCGCTCGAAAGCGATCGACCGCGTCAGGCCCCGCATCCGCAACGGAACAACCAGCCGGCCGCCGGGCGCGAGCTGGTCCACCCAGGCAGGCGGCAAATCCCACGCGCCAGCGGTCACGACAATCCGGTCATACGGCGCATGGTCCGCGTAGCCGAACTCACCATCACCACAAAACACCGACACGCCCAGGTAGCCGGCGGCAGCCAGACACTCGCGGGCACCCCGGACGACCTCGCTGTCGATGTCGACCGTCGTGACCGTGCCTGCCGGGCCAACCAGATGCGCGAGCAGCGCCGCGTGGTACCCCGTGCCGGCGCCGATCTCCAAGACCCGGTGACCCGGCCCGACGTGGAGCTGCTCCAGCATCCCCGCGACGACTCCCGGTGCCGAGGCCGAGCTGACGGCTACGCCGTCCGCGTCGCGATGCGTGACGATGTTCTCGTCAAAGTAAGCCCTCTCGACCGGGGAGCCAGGGACAAACAAGTGTCGCGGTACCACACGCATCGCCGCCTCGACCGATGCCACGCTCACCAACCGACTCCCCCGCAGCCGGTCGACCATCACGCTTCGCAGCTGTGCCGGGGCGGCGGCAGCCGCGTCGATATCCATACTCGGGAGGGTACGGCGGTCAGACCGCGCGTGAGGTCGGAGGCAGTGGGCGGTGGACCTGTGCCCGCAGGCTCTATTCAGCGATGCTGGGCGCGGCCACCGACAGACGGCGCCAGTCCCGGCTGGGCAAGAGTGGGGTGACTGGATCGCGGGGAGCGGCTGATGGGCTTCGGCCACCGAGTGTACCGAGCCAAGGACCCGTGAGCCCGGGTACTGAGCCGGCCCCGCCAGGAGCTCGGCGCGCCACGTTACGAGATGGCGCTGGATCGGGGCGCGGAGCTGCCGCGACGTGGCCGGCTGGGCCGAGATCGGCCGCCCCTGAGCTGGGTTACCGCCGGAGCGCGTACCGGGCGAACAGCTGGCTGCGCGACTCCAACAGCCACACCAACTCCAGACCGACCAGTTCGGCCAGCGGCGCCCGGTCCACGAGGGACAGCGACCCGGCGCCGCCGGCCAGCACGGGCGCGATGGACAGGAACAGCTCGTCGACCAGCCCGGCGGGCAGCAGTGCGGCGTTGAGGTTCGGGCCGCCCTCGCACAGCACCGAGCGCACACCATGCTCGGTGCGCAACCGAGCGAGCATCGCGGCCAGGTCCAGCTCCTCGCCCTGTGTCGGGCGCAGGTAGCTGACGCTAGCGGCGCACCCCGACACCTCGGCGTCGCTGGCGGTAAGCACGATCACCCGGGAGTGCGGGTCGGCCAGCAGCGGCAGCTCCGGGGTCAGCGCCAGCCGGCGACTCACCACGATGGCCAACGGCTCCGGAGCCAACCCACGAGCAACCCGGCGCTGCTGGCTGGGCGGGTCAGCGACGAGGCGCCCGTACCGCTCGGTGCGCACCGTCCCCGCGCCGACCATGACCGCATCGACGCACCCCCGCAGCTCGTGGAACAACTGCCGGTCCGCCGGAGTGCTCATCGGTGCGGTGCGGTCCGCCACCGCGGCCGCGCCATCGACGGTGGCCACCATGTTGAGCACCAGGTACGGGCGGTGCGCGGGCGCCAGACCGGCCAGCCCGAGCCCCTCCAGCGCCTCGACCGCGGTGACGCTCCCCGGCCCGGGCAGCAACCGCCGCAACACCACCGGGAGCTCATCCACCACCGTCAACCTACCGGCGCATGAAGGCTATGCGGGCCCCATCAGCTCGCGTAGGTGACGGTCTCGTCGTTACGGACGAGCAGACGCGCGTCAGTGAGTGAGGAGTTGGTCGCGACCCGACCACTCCATCGGGTGGACACGACAGGCCGACCAGCAACCTCAAGGGCCACACCGCGGAGGTAACCAGACACGCTAAGCCCACGCTCCGCCGCATGGGCTTGCACCGCCGCAAGCTCATCCTCAGTGAAGCGCACGCTCACCATCGCCCGGCGCTGGCGCTGCTCAGACTTCCGGCGACGCTGCGGCTTCGGCTCTGGGTCGCCCCCCGCCGCAGCGTCATCTTTCATGGCTTCGATCTGCGATGCGAGAGTGTGCTCATCCACAGAGTTCATCGTGCCCTCCCAGGTCTCCATCGTGTCAACTCCCCCACAGCGCTGGGCGCTGTCCGTGAACTCGACGCCACGGACGTTATTGGGCCGGTTCTAGGTAGGTCTCGTCGAGTTCACGGCTGTGGGCCTGGCCCGTCCGGCGGCGTTGGCGGCTCCGATGGGGCCTTGCTCCCTACCGTAAGGTGACCGCCACTGCGGGCGAGCGTGTAGGGGGGAACGTGGATCCGGAGCAGCCGGGACGGGCTGGGCCTGCGGGGGAGTCTGCCCGCTTTGACGCCGTCGCTATGGGCGGGGCACACGTCAACCAGGCCGGTCGGGATCTGCATGTGCACTATGCGGACGGTGTGCGGCGGGTTGAGCCAGGCGCGGTGGCGCAGGAGTGCCCGTATCCGGGGTTGGCCTCCTTCGGGCGTGAGCAGGCGAGGTGGTTTTTCGGCCGGGATCAGCTGACGGCGGCGTTGATCACGCGTCTTGACGCGCGGCTGCGGGTCGGTGGGGTGCAGGTAGTGGTGGCGCCGTCGGGAGCGGGGAAATCGTCGCTGCTGCAGGCCGGTCTACTTCACAAGCTGGAGGCCGGTGCCCTGCCGGGGTCGAGCCGGTGGCCGAAGATCGTGCTCACTCCCACCGCGCGGCCGCTGGCCGCGCTGGCCATTGAGATCGCCGCGCTGACCGGCGCCGATCCGGTAGCCCTGGCTGAGGAATTAGCGGCCAACCCGCACCACGTCGAAGCGGTGCTACGGGGTCTCTTAGGTGAGGGCTCGGAGGCCCGGGTTGTGGTGGTGGTCGATCAGTTCGAGGAACTGTTCACCCTGTGCTCCGATGATCAGCAGCGGCGCGCGTTCATCGACGTGCTCGCGCGGCTGGCCAACCCACCGCAGCCGGTGGGGTTGGTCGTGGTGGGTGTGCGGGCGGATTTCTACGCCGCCTGCGCCGACTACCCCCACCTGCTCACCGCGTTGCAGGACAACCAGCTGGTGGTCGGGCCGATGTCGGACACCGAGTTACGGGCGGCCATCCGCTACCCGGCGCACGATGTGGGGCTCGACGTCGAAGCGGGTCTAGTCGACCTGTTGCTGCGGGATCTCGGGGACACCGTGGGCGCGATGAGCGGCTCTGGGGCCGGGCGCCTTCCGCTGCTGGCGCACGCGCTGCGGGCCACCTGGCAGCAGCGCCACGGCCACCTGTTGACTGTGGACGGCTACCGGGCCACCGGTGGTATTCAGTGCGCGGTGGCGACTACGGCCGAGGGTGTTTTCGCTACCTTGGACACCGACGGGCAGCGCGCGGCTCAAGCCCTGTTCCTACGGTTGATCAAAATTGGCGATGGCACCGAGGACACCCGGCGTCGAGTGGCCCGCGCGGACCTGCTGCGGGGTCTGGATCCCGGCATCGTGGGACCGGTGGTGGATGCGTTCACCCATGGCCGGCTGCTCACTCAGGAGCGGGACACTGTCGAGATCACCCACGAAGCTCTGGTGCGGGCGTGGCCGCGGTTGCGGCAGTGGATCGACACCGACCGGGCCGGCAACCTGATCCGCCAGGAGCTCGAGGACGCCGCCGCCGTGTGGGATCGGGAGGGCCGTGATACCGCTGGGCTGTACCGGGGAAGCCGTCTGGATGCGGCCCGCACTTGGGCGGCCTCGACGGCGAACAACGTGAGCCCCGCCGCGTCCGCGTTTCTTGCCGCGTCCACCCAGCAAGAACATGGTGCCGCCAGGCTCCGCCGCACCGTGCTCGTTGTGCTGTCCGTGCTGGCCCTGGTCGCCTCGGGGGCTGCGGCCGTCGCTTTCCAGCAACGCGTCGCCGCGCAGCGAGAACGTGACACCGCGACCTTCAACCAGATCACCGCCCAAGCGGACCGGCTGCGCGACAAGGATGTGTCTCTCGCGGCGCAACTCGACCTCACCGCCTACCGCATGCGACCGACTCCGGATCTCTATACGGCCCTGGTCACTCTGGGGAACGCCGTCTTGTCCACCTCGCTGGCCGGCCACACCGACCGGGTCACCACTGTGGCGTTCAGTCCGGATGGGCGCACCCTGGCCACTGGCAGCGACGACCACACCGTGCGGCTGTGGAATATGACCGATCCAGCTCACCCCACGTCGCTGGGTCCACCCCTGACCGGCCACACCAACTATGTCAACGCGGTGGCGTTCAGCCCTGACG
>JBOHFJ010000351.1:0-5063 GCA_050699655.1 Pseudonocardiaceae bacterium | reverse complement strand
CTTCAAGGCCGGCCAACCTCCCGGTTGGCCGGCCTTGAAGAGCACCCAACGATGGCGCTCACCCCGGTGGGGCGCACCCTCGCGCGGCTGCCGCTGGACCCCCGGCTGGCCCGGATGGTGGTGGCGGGCCACCACAACGGGTGCCTGCATGAAGTCCTGGTGATCACAGCGGCGTTGTCCATCCAAGACCCGCGGGAGCGCCCGGCCGACGCCGAGGCGGCCGCCGACGCCCAGCATGCCCGATTCACCAGCAAAGACTCCGATTTCCTGAGCGTGCTCGCCCTCTGGCGCCACCTCGAGGAGCGGCAGCGGGAGCTGTCCTCCACCCAGTTCCGCAAGCTGTGCAAGGCGGAGTTCCTGCACTACCTGCGGGTGCGGCAGTGGCAGGATCTGCACGGGCAGCTGCGCCGGATCACGCGCGATCTGGGGATGACGGCTCACCCTGCTCCCGAATCCGCGCAAACACAGCAGGTGCACGTCTCGCTGCTGGCCGGATTGCTGTCACATATCGGCCTGTTCGACCCCGAGACCCGTGACTACCTGGGCGCCCGCAACGCCCGATTCGCGATCTTCCCCGGATCGGCGCTGTTCCGCAAGCCGCCGCGCTGGGTGATGGCCGCCGAGCTGGTGGAGACCTCCCGGCTATGGGGCCGGATCGCCGCGCGGATCGAACCGCAATGGGTCGAACCGCTGGCTGGCCACCTGGTCAAGCGCGGCTACAGCGAGCCGCATTGGGAGCGCAAGCGGGCCGCTGTGGTCGCCTACGAGAAGGTCACGCTCTACGGCATCCCGATCGTGGATGCCCGCAAGGTCAACTATGCGAAGATCGACCCCGAGTGCTCCCGCGAGCTGTTCCTCCGGCACGCTCTGGTCGAGGGTGACTGGGAGACCCGGCACGCCTTCTTCCACGCCAACCGCGCCCTGCTCGACGACGTCGAGGAACTCGAGCAGCGGGCCCGCCGGCGCGGCATTCTGGTCGACGACGAGGCCCTGTTCGATTTCTATGACCAGCGGATCCCCGCCGAGATCGTCTCCGGTGCGCACTTCGACACCTGGTGGCGCACGGCCAGCGTGACCCAGCCGGGTCTGCTCGACTTCGACCCGGCAATGCTGGTCACCGAGCAGGGTGTCACCGAGGCGGACTTTCCCGACTCGTGGCGCCACGCCGCGCTGGAGCTGTCATACCAGTTCGAACCGGGCGCCGACACGGACGGCGTGACCGTGCACGTGCCCCTGCCGGTGCTTAACCAGCTCACCGCCGCGCCTTTCACCTGGCAGGTCCCCGGGCTGCGGGAGGAACTCCTCGTCGCGCTGCTCAAGTCACTGCCCAAGCCACTGCGCCGACGGCTGGTGCCGGTACCCGACCATGCTCGGGCACTGCTGGCCCGGATGACGCCTTACGGTGAACCGCTGCTGGACGCCCTGGAGCGCGAGCTTGCTCAGGCGGGCGTGCCGGTGCGCCGCGCGGACTGGCGGCTCGACCAGGTGCCGGACCACTTGACGATCACCTTCCGGGTGTTTGACGGTGCGGCGACCCTGGCGCGGGGCAAAGATCTCTCCGCACTGACCCGCCAGGTGCAGCCACAGCTGCGCGCCACCCTCTCGGCCGCGGGCGGTCCGCAACGCCGCGGCCTGCGCACCTGGGAGATCGGGACGCTGCCGCGGATCCACCAGTACGAGCGGGCCGGCCAGCTGCTCACCGCCTACCCGGCGCTGGTGGACGAGGGCGACACCGTCGCCGTCGCTCTGCTGCCCACCGAAGCCGAGCAGCGCCGCGCCATGTGGGCGGGCACCCGGCGGCTGGTCCTGCTGGCGGTACCCGGGTTGATCAAATCGGCGCGACGCGGCCTCGACCAGCAAGCCAGGCTGGTGCTGGCGCACAACCCGGATGGTGACGTCGAGATGCTGCTGGCCGACTGCGCCGACTGCGCCGCCGACGCGCTGATCGCCGCCTGCGGCGGGCCACCGCGGGATGAAGACGGCTTCGCCCGGCTGCGGGACCGGGCCCACGCCGAGCTGGCCGACGCGGCGCGCGCCGTGGTCGCCCACGTCCAGCGCATTCTGACCGTCGCGCACACCGTCGAGGCGCGGCTGTCCGAACTCATCGCACCGGTGTTCGAGCCCGCGGTCACCGACGTCCGCCGGCAGCTGGCCGGCTTGGTCGGGTCAGGCTTCGTCACCGCGACCGGCGCGCAGCGGTTACCCGACCTGGCTCGCTACCTGCAGGCCATCGCGCGCCGGCTGGACAAGCTGCCTCGCGATCCCGACCGCGACCGCGACTGGATGCACCGAATCGACGCCGTCACCCAGGCCTACCAGCAACTCGGCGACGGCCCAGAGCCGCACCGAATCCGCTGGATGATCGAGGAGCTACGGGTCAGCTACTTCGCCCAAGAGCTGCGCACCCCCTACCCAATCTCCGACCAGCGCATCTACCAAGAGATCAACAAGCTAGCTTAACCCGACTGCGCCGCCCGACATGGAGACATATCGGGGTTATTCGGCCTCCCAGAGCCCGATATGTCTCCATGTCGGGTCGGGCAGCGCCGCCGAGGGCGAACGGTCGAAGTCGCCGCCTGAAGTCCCGCAAGAGCAGTGTCTCGCCGCCACTATGCGGTGAGCCCAGCTTGTTTGGCGAGCATGGTTAGCTGGGGGTTGCTGCGCCGGTGTAGGGAAATCAGGACCCGCAGCACTTCACGGCTCATCGGGTGAACCTTCGCCTTCTGGGGGGCGACGTCGAATGCCGTGAGCAACGAGGTTCGCGCGCCGTCCCGGTCGCCCAGGTCGAGCTGGGCACGGGCGGTGCTGGTGTGGACGTCAAGGAGCCGGGTGGGGGGCAGTCCGGTGTCGTTGCCGGCCAGCTGCTCAGCGAGGCGGATCACCTCGCGAGGGTGGCCGAGGTCCCCCTCGGTGGCCAGCACGTGGGTGGCGGTGTTAGCGGGACCGAAGATCTGGTTATGGGCACGCAGGTCGCGGGGGAATTCCTCGGCCGCGGTCCAGGCCGCCTGGATGTGCCGCTGGGCCTCGGCCTGGTCGGTGAGTAGCCCCGCCAGCATCATGCCCCGGAGGTACAGCGCACCCGTGGCGAAGGCCCGCTCCGGGCCGGTGAGTGCCCCTTCAGCGGACACGATGGCCCGGTCCACCACGATGAGCCCGCCCTCGAAGTCCCCGCAGTTGAGGAAGGTGCCGGCGCGGTTGCGGGCGGCGAGGGCTGTCAGGACTGGATTGGGTTGCTGACCCGCGGCCCAGGCCTGGCGGGTCGGGGCGATCTCAACCAGGTCCATCCACCGATGCCGCGCGGCCAGGGCATAGACGACGCTGTACACGTCGGCCAGCAGCGCCCACCCCCCCCGGGCTGGCCGCAACGTGCGCGTAGGTGGTGGCCCGCGTCAGCAGGCCGGGCAGCATCCGCAGCAGCCCAGCCAGATCGGCCTGCTCGCGGAGGGTGATGGCCCGGTCCAGGTTCACCCGAAGCTGAGCGGGGTCAGGCACGAGCGCCTGGTCGGGGATGTCATAGCGGCGTACCGCGGTGCGCAGCTCCTCCAGCAGCACGCTGTGGTCCTCGGCGATCTCGGCCTCGCCGTACAGCGCGCCCAAGGTGATCCGCAGGGCACGGGCGATCGCGGCCGCGACGCTCGGGGTGAGTGTCCGATCCCCGAGTTCGATCTTCCGCAATAAGCTCACCGAAATCCCGGCTCGGCGCGCCAGCGCTAGCTGGGTGATATCACGCCCCTTGCGCAGTTCAGCAACCCGCGCGCCCCCCGCGCCAGCAGTACCCACAACCCAAGTCTTCCACAGGGAACCTGCTTCCGATCAGCAGATGCCCGCTGAGGCGGGGCTGGACGCGACCAACCAAGCAACTCACCGTATAGCCCGATCACCGCACGCAACGTAACATCGGTCGCGCTGTCACGGCCCTAACGAAAGATGAGCATTAGGCGCTTGCGCCTCCCGCGCTAGATCGGGAATTTCCACCATCATCACGCCGGCGTTGGCAAGCAATTCATAACCTTGGCAATCTGCGACAAAGAGGCTGGGCTCTCGCCAGGCTATGACAACTCGCGGGATTCCCGCCGCGAGAATGAGTTGGGTGCAGGTACGCGGTCGTGACTTTCGTTGCGAACAGGGTTCCAACGTGCTGTAAATCGTGGCTGTCTTCAAGCGTGGGTCGTCGCTTGCTAGTTTCGCCAGCGCCGACTCTTCGGCGTGAACGTGGCTGTCGGTCTCACGAGAGTATCCCCGGCTGATCTCTTCCCCGTTCTGGTCAACGATGACAGCCCCCACAGAGAAGGCGCCAGGGCTCGGCGGGCACTGGTGGGCCAGTTCTATAGCCAACCTCATCCACTCATAATCGACAGGAGTCGGCTGAGTCATCTAAACCCCTTTCCCCTGAACTGCATGACCCACGAGCTCCAACGGCGAGAACGTCGCGTTCATGGCGTCGTGGAAATCCGCCGCGCTCGGGCTTGACGGGAATTTCCCCAACGCGATATCCAGGTGCTTCAGTTCTCCGATTATGCGCGCGGACCTAGTCTCGGCGCCAATACCCAGCGCCTGGAAACCGACTGCGGAAGCCTGGTCCGCATCGCCATTTCCTAGGTGGGCGATCGCTTCCCGCGCCAGATATACGCCGCGATCCCGGCGGAAGCCGGGAGGCAGGCCAGAGATGGCTCCCTGAAACGAATCAACCGCTGCCCCATACTCACCAAGAAATATCAAGCTGCGGGCGCGATACACCTCGATGTACGAATGGTCAACTATACGCGCCCACGGAGAATCCAGGTCCGCTTCGCGCCGTCCAAGCAGGTCATGGGCCATGGCGTAAAAGCGTTCACAATTCTTTCTATCCCCCTTGAGGGCATGACCTTGGGCCGCGAATGCCGTGGCAATGGTCACTACCCGGCCCGAAGCCCGAAATGCCACGTTCAAGGCGGCCTCGGCCGCGTCGACCGCTTCCGACGGATCCCCCATATCTGCGGCCAAGTGGCTCTTGCGAGCCAAGATGTAGGCGATCGCATCGTGGTCACCACACATGTGTGCCCATTCAAGCGCACGACCAGACC
>JBOHFJ010000350.1:0-5070 GCA_050699655.1 Pseudonocardiaceae bacterium | reverse complement strand
GCCTGAGAGTTGATCAAAAAATCCGCCAGGGCCGCGACATTCTAAGGATGGTCTATGTTACGGGTCGCGGTGCCGAACAAGGGGTCGTTGAACGGTCCCGCCATAGAGCTGTTGAGCGCGGCTGGGTACCGGGTGCACCGCGAGCACAAGGCTTTGTTCGCCACTGATGTGACTCATGATGTGCAGTTCGTGTTCCTGCGGCCCACCGACATCGCCCGCAACGTCGGGACGGGTGTGCTTGAGGTCGGCATCACCGGGCAGGACCTGCTGGCGGCCGCGGGCACCACGGCGGCGACGGTCGAGCTGCTGGCACTGGACTTCGGCGTCTCGAGGTTCTACTTCGCGGCCCCGTACGGGGTGGCGGCCTCGATCGCGGATCTGGATGGCAAGCGAGTGGCCACCTCGTTCGCCGCGCTGGTAACTCAGGCGGCGGCCAAGGCTGGTATCCACGTGGAGCTCGTCGAGCTTGACGGCGCGGTGGAAACCGCCGTCGAGCTCGGGCTGGCCGATGCCATCGCCGATGTGGTGGAGACCGGGGCCTCGCTGCAAGCGGCGGGCTTGCATACCATCGGCGAACCGATCATGCGCTCGGAGGCGGTGCTGGTGCGCGGCGCGCACCGCGGCCTCGAGCCGGCCAGCGAGCGCTCCGTCGAGATCCTGATCCAGCGGCTGCGGGGCGTCCTGATCGCCCGGCGGTACGTGTTGATGGACTACAACTGCCCCACCTCGGCGCTGCCGGCGGCACGGAAGATCACACCCGGTATGGAGGCGCCCACGGTCTCCCCCCTGGACGAGGACAGCTGGGTCGCGGTGCGCGCGATGGTGCTGCGGACCCAAGCCCAGGCCGTGATGGACGAGCTGTGGGGCGTCGGGGCCCGAGCGATTCTGGTGACCCCGCTGGAAGCCTGCCGACTGTGACCCACCGTGGGCGGCTGGTGGTTATCGAGGGGCTGGACGGGGCGGGCAAACGCACCCTCGCCGACGGGCTGGTTACGACGCTGACCGCGCGGGGCGCGTCGGTGGCCCGGATGGCATTCCCTCGCTACGGCGCCGACATCCACGCCGATCTGGTGCGCGAGGCGCTGCACGGTCGGCTGGGGGAGCTGGCCGGCTCGGTGCATGGCATGGCGCTGCTGTTCGCCCTGGACCGGCGCGGTGCCGCCGAGCGGTTGCGGGCACTTCGGCGGCGCCACGACGTGGTGCTGCTGGACCGCTACGTCGCCTCCAACGCTGCCTATGGCGCCGCACGGCTGCACGAGGACGCCGGTGGCCCCTTCGTCGAATGGGTTCGCGAGCTGGAGGTGGACCGATTCGACGTGCCGGCGCCCGACGTCCAGCTGTTGCTGCGGGTGCCGCTGAGCGTCGCGGCCGCCCGAGCGCGGCGCCGGGCCGGAGACGACAGCGCGCAGGCGTTGGATCTGTATGAGACTGATCGCGGGCTGCAGGCCCGGTGCGCGGCCGTCTATGACGGGCTTGCCGCCGGTGGGTGGCTGGCCCCCTGGAGTGTCCTCGACGGCGGTGCCGGGATGACGCTTGGTGACGTGGCGATGCGGATGCTCAGCGGGTAAGGCGGATGCCACCGGCGGGAGCCTCGCGCGCGGCGCCACGATGGGCAATGCCACGATGGTGTGCATGGCGGCTCGTGTGCTCGTGGTGGAGGACGACCCCGCGTCGGCTGAGATGTTGGCGATCGCGCTGCGCCAGGCGGGCTTCGAGACCGCGGTGGTCGGCGAAGGCCCCAAGGTGATGCCCGCGGTGCGTGAGCTGAAGCCGGACCTGGTGCTGCTGGATCTCATGTTGCCCGGCATGAGCGGCATCGACGTGTGCAAGGCGATCCGCGCCGAGTCCGGGGTCCCGATCGTGATGCTCACCGCCAAGAGCGACACCGTCGACGTCGTGCTGGGACTGGAGTCCGGCGCAGACGACTACATGATCAAGCCGCCCAAGACCCAGGAGCTGGTGGCGCGGTTGCGGGCCCGGCTGCGCCGCATCGAAGCCGACCCCGCCGAGCGACTCGCCATCGGTGATCTGGCCATCGACGTGCCCGGTCACCAGGTCAGCCGGGACGGCGCGCCGATCTCGCTGACCCCGCTGGAGTTCGATTTGCTGCTCGCGCTGGCCCGCAAGCCGCGCCAGGTGTTCACCCGCGATTTGCTGCTCGAGCAGGTGTGGGGCTATCAGCACGCCGCGGACACCCGATTGGTCAACGTGCACGTTCAGCGGCTCCGGGCCAAGGTCGAGCGGGATCCCGAGCATCCGGAGGTAGTGCTCACCGTGCGCGGCGTCGGGTACAAGGCCGGCACGCCGCGGTGAGGCCGCTGCTCGGCTGGGCGACTGAGGTGCTGCGCCCGGTCCTCGGAGTAGCCAGTGAGCTGGCCGCGATGTGCGGCGCGAGGTGGCGGCGCTCCCTGAAGGTCCGGGTGGTGAGCAGCACCGTCGTGCTGTCCTCCACCGTGGTGCTGCTGCTGGGCATGGTGCTGCAGGCCCAGCTCGCCCAGCGGCTGATCGAGACCAAGACGCAGGCCGCGCTGGCGCAGGCCGAGAACAGCAGGGTCCTGGTGGAGTCCGAGCTGGGCGCGGTGGATCCCACCTCGGCGTCACTGGCCGGCCGGCTCACCACCACCGTCGATCGGCTGATCAACCCCGATCCGACCGGTACGCCTTCGGCGACAGTCAGCGCTGGGGAGTACGAGCCGGTGTTGGTGGACGGCGGCGGCCCGCCGGGGGTGGCCGGCACCGGGCAGAAGATCGGTCCGCTGGCGGATGTCCCTGCGGTGTTGCGCTCCGCGGTGGAACGCGGCGCGCTCGCCCACAAGATCACCACCGTGCGGCGGGGGTCGCATTCAGTGATCATGCTGGCGGTCGGCATGCCGGTCTCCAGCGCGGGTCGCACCATGCAGCTCTACCTGCTGTTTCCGCTCACCGCCGAACAGCGCACGCTGACTCTGGTGCAGTCCACCCTGGTGCTTGGTGGGGTGGTGCTGCTGGTGCTCATCGCGGGTATCGCCAGCTTGGTGACCCGCCAGGTGGTGGTCCCGGTCCGCCAGGCCGCCGAGGTGGCTGAGCGCTTCGCCCACGGTCACCTGTCCGAGCGCATTCCGGTCGTCGGGGAGGACGACATGGCCCGGCTGGGCACCTCGTTCAACGAGATGGCCACCAGCATCCAGCGCCAGATCCGCCAGCTGGAGGAGTTCGGTGAGCTGCAGCGGGGTTTCACTTCCGACGTCTCCCACGAGCTGCGCACACCGCTGACCACCGTGCGGATGGCCGCCGATTTGCTCTACGACTCGCGCGAGCGGCTGCACCCGGCGCTGCACCGCCCGGTCGAGCTGCTGGTCAGTGAGCTGGACCGGTTCGAGGCGCTGCTCGCTGACCTGCTGGAGATCTCCCGGCTGGACGCCGGGGTCGCCGAGCTGCACGCGGAGACGGTCGACGTGCGCGCCACCGTGACGCGGGCCGCCGCTTCGGTGCGCGCGGTGGCTACCCGCGCCGGCACCCCGCTGGAGCTGGACCTGCCGGCGACCGAGGTGCTCGCTGCGATCGACTCGCGGCGGGTCGAGCGAATCGTGCGCAACCTGCTCACCAACGCGCTTGACCACGGAGAAGGCCGCCCGGTCCAGCTGACCGTCGCCGCGGACTCCGACGCGGTCGCGGTGCTGGTACGCGACCACGGCATCGGCCTGCAGCCTGGCCAGCGGGATCTGGTGTTCACCCGATTCTGGCGCGGCGACCCCTCGCGTGACCGGCGGACCGGGGGCACCGGGCTCGGGCTGTCGATCAGCCTGGAGGATGCCCGGCTGCACGGGGGCTGGCTGCAGGCCTGGGGTGAGCCCGGCCGAGGCAGTGCCTTCCGGCTCACTCTGCCTCGCAGCCGGGGCACCGAGCTCACCGGCAGCCCCCTGCCGCTGGGCCCGGGCAACGCCCCACGCAGCTCCCCGGACACCCTTGCGACGGACACCCCCGTGTCGGACACTCCCGCGACGGACACCCCGGTGCCGGCTGGGCCGGGGCGCCCGTGACGGGCTGGCGCCTGATCACCACCCGGCTCGCCGCGGGGTGTGTTTTCGGGCTGGTCGCGCTCGCGGGATGCGCGGCGATCCCGGCGAGCTCGGACCTGCAAGTGGTGCGCTCCGTGCCAGTGGGCTCGCAGCTGGTCGCCCCGGCCGGCCCCGAACGGGGGGTGGATCCGTTCCGGCTGGTACGGGAGTTCATTGGGGCCACTGGCAGCCCGGAGGATGCCCATGCCGCGGCCCGCGCCTTCCTGTCCCGGAACGCGGCGGCGGGCTGGAACGACCGCGCCGGCCTGACCGTGATCGAGGATGCTCCTGGCGCCACTCCGCAGACCGACCCCGCCGCCGGGGTCCGCCGCATCCGGATTGGGGGCTCCCGGCTGGGCGTGCTGGGCGCGGACGGCAGCTTCACGCCGATGGCGGGCAGCTTCTCCGTCTCGCTCGACGTGGTCTCCGAGCATGGCGAGTGGCGGATCGCCAACCCCCCGCCGGGGGTGCTGGTGGAGGCCAGCGCCGCGGCGCGCAACTATCGCCAGGTGCAGGTCTGCTTCGTCGACCCCAGCCGCGGCACCCTGGTGCCCGACCTGCGCTGGGTGCCCGCGCAACCGGCGGCCACGCTGCCTGGGCGAGTCTTGGACCTGCTGCTCGCCGGACCGTCTGCGCGGCTGGCCGGCGCGGTCCGGTCGGCGATCCCGAACGGAACTCGGCCCAGATCCAACGTGCTGGTCAGCCGCTCCGGGCGAACGGTGATCAACCTGAGCGGCCTGGACGCGCTGACCGACCAGCAGCGGCGGCTGGTCGCCGCGCAGATCGTCGGTTCGCTGAACGGCGTGGTTCCCGCCCCGCTGCGGCTGCTCGCCGACGGCGAGCCGATCGTGGCGGGGCAGGCCGAGTGGAGCCTGGCTGACATCGCGTCCTACGTCGCGCCGACCGGGCCGCGGCCGGACGTGCCCGGGCAGGTGGTCCTCGGCGGGCGGCTGCGCGGGCTGGACGGCATCCCGGCGCTGGGACCCGCCGGAACCGGCCAGCTCGTGGTGCTCAGCGCGGCGCGGGCGAATCC
>JBOHFJ010000349.1:0-5071 GCA_050699655.1 Pseudonocardiaceae bacterium | reverse complement strand
CGCAGCGCCCCGTTGGCCGACAACGCCTCGGCGTGGCACTCCGGGAACCCACCGGGCAGCACCAGGCCCGCCGTGCCCGGCGGCAGCGACTCCGCGCGCAGCGGGTCGAAGACCGCAACCGTGGCCCCGGCCGCGGCGAGCAGCTCAGCGTGCTCGGGGTAACCGAAGGTGAACGCCGGGCCGGCGGCCACCGCAATCACCGGTTCCCCCGGCACCGCGGCGAGCTCCGCCGCCGGTTCCCACCGGGCCACCAGCGGCGCTGGCGCGGCCAGCGACATCACCGCGTCCAGGTCGACCTGCGCGGCCACCGCGTCGGCCCAGCGCGCCACCACCCGCGCCGCGGTGGCATGCTCGGCGGCGGTGACCAGCCCGAGATGCCGCGACGGCACCGCCAGCGCGTCGTCCCGGCGCAGCGCACCCAGCACCGGCAGGCCCACCTCCTCGCAGGCCTGCCGGCAAACCTGCTCATGACGCGCCGAGCCGACCTGGTTGAGCACCACCCCGGCGATCCGCACGCTGGTGTCGAAGGACCGGAACCCATGCAGCAGCGCGGCGAGGCTGCGGCCCTGGCCGCGCACGTCGACCACCAGCAGAACCGGGGCCCCCAGCAAGGCCGCGACCTGCGCCGTCGAGCCCTGCCCCGTGGTCCCGGTGCGGCCGTCGAACAGGCCCATCACGCCCTCCACGACCGCCAGCCGCGCCCCGGCCGCGCCGTAGGCGGCCAGCGCCGCGATGCGCCGCTCACCGACCAGCACCGGATCGAGATTGCGGCCGGGACGACCGGTGGCCAGCGCGTGGTAGCCCGGGTCGATGTAGTCCGGGCCAACCTTGAACCCCGCCACCATGGTGCCCCGCCGCCGCAACGCGGCCATCAATCCGGTGGCGACTGTGGTCTTGCCAGCGCCCGAAGCGGGCGCCGCCACGACCACCCGTGAGTGGCGTCGCGAGCTGGTGAGCTCCCTAATGGCGACCTACTTGTGACCATGGCGACGTGCGGGTGCCGCCCTGCAACAGGAGCGGTGCCCACACAGGCTATAGGCCGAGTCGCTGAGCGAGCCAGAGCGAGGGTGATTCACACCGGCCCTCCGAGCCCCCGGTGGTTGGGGTGCCGTGACGCGTCACCAAGCGCCAAGAGGGCAGCGTGCTCAGCCTGCGGGCCAGCCGGCGATCGTGGGGACGCCGCCCGTACACCTCACCACCCCAAGACGCCCCCGGCGTTTCGATCACGCGCACGAGGTGGGGTCGCACGCTGGTCAGGTGGTACTCGTGGTCGAAACGGACATAAATGACGTGGAGGCTCCGGCCGACGACCACGCCTCGCTGGTGCAGACTGGGACGGTAGCGCCCCGTGGTTGTTGTCGACCTTGATCTGTTCGACCCGGCTCTGTAGGGGAATGAGGGTGCCGTCGGCGTCGTGCAGGGGGTTGGAGGCCAGTGGTGGCGGCATGGTGGGTGTCACCTCGGGGTGGGTGGTGGCTGACCGGGCACCGGGAGCTGTCGTAGAAAGAAACTCAACGCCGCGTGTACCGTGCAGCTGGACTTTTTCGGCGTCCATGGACACCACCAGCGACGCGGCCAACAGACCGCGCAGTGGCCGCGTGCATCGAGCCGGTGTCGCTGATGTAGATGCACCAGCGCGCCTAGTGATCGCACCAGACGCTCGGCCACGTCCCGGTCTGTCACCACTTCGCCGGCCAGCACCATGTCCAGCAGCTCGGCGAGTTCCTGGCCGTACACCTCATGCAGCGTCATGGGCACCGACGGACTCACCACCCACGGCCACTACCCAGCGACATCACCGGCCCCCTTCGCGGCAGTGGGTGCTGGGGGGCTCACTCGTAGCAACGGGCAGGCCCCAGCCCAGATCCTTTGCATATAGCTGGAGGGGTCGGGCCTGGCGGCGACTGCTGGGGTAGCCACCGCGCCGCCGCGTTATGCTCGGCCAGGCACACCAGCCCACACGGCTACGTGTTCGTTGTGAAAGCATGCGAGTATCTGACTCTGCGACTGAGCATGGGGGAAGGAAAGTTGGTTGGTGGTCTAGGTGTATAGGACCGGAAACTTGGCTTCACGAGGCTGGTGTCAGATTGAGAAGATGATCAAACGTGCAGCTGCCAGAGGGTGTCACAGTGCGCGCTAATACGGTGTTTGCTGCCTATCTTGCCGAGACTGGTTTAACGCAGGCTGGGCTTGCTGATGCCGTCAACGCTGCGGTGGAAGACCTCACTGGTATGCCAGGGCGTGCTAGTGATCGCTGGGTGAGAATGCTGGGAGATGGCTCGATCCGCTGGCCCCGCCATCACTACCGACAAGCCCTGGAAATTGTATTAAACGCTCCAATAGACACGCTGGGCTTCCGATGCCCGGTAGATGCGGTATTGGCCAACCATGCCGCGCTGCCAACCACAGCATCTCAGACTCGGCTGAGTACCGCCGATGTGGTGAGGTTAGGGGCGCCGTTGGATCACCTGGTACGACGTGCTGATGGTTGTGGAGCGGCGGAGTTAGCCCCACAGGCTGTGCGGCACGCCACTGTCTGCCAAGACATGTTACGGGATGCTGTGGTGTCTGAGCGCGTCGAGCGCGCCACGTACGTTCTCATTGGTGACTATTGGGCGGCTGCTGGCTGGTTTGCGTTAGACAGCGGCGATCTGCTATCAGCCCAGCGCCATTTAGATGCGGGGTTGCGTGCCGCTGGTATCGCTCGCGAAGGTTCCCTACAGGCGTATGTGTGGAGCATGACCGAAAAGTGCGCGCGGCTTCGCGGCGATTATGGTCAAGCGCTCGCTGTTGCTCGAACTGGCCTTGCGTCAGCGACCGCTCGCCGTGATCCGCGTGTGCGTGGGACATTCCATGCGCTGACCGCGATGAACTTATCTCGACGAGGCGAAGCCGGACAGGCGCAGCGTTCTCTGGGCCGCGCCTTTGACACCCTCAACAGCGTTACCGCCGCCGAGCCAGCCGAGCGCTGGTCATTTGCTAACCATGGTTTTGTCGCGGCGATTGGCGCGTCGGTGTCGTTGGCTCTTGGCCAGCTACAGCAAGCCGAACGCCACGGTCAGCAAGCCCTGGAGGCAACCCGAGCCAGTCAGACACGCAACTATGCCATGCGCCGGCTATCCCTTGCCCGCATCTACCTGGAGATGCGGGAGCTAGATGCGGCGTGCGCCCATGCCAGCTCTGTACTGGCCTTAGCGGAACAACTGCACTCTCGCCACCTTGCTAACCGGCAGAGCATATGCACAAGCTACTCGACAGATGACACACCGCCGCAGTGGTACGCGACTGGAACATCCAATACAGCCAATGCTCCTGGCGGAGACCGGCGACATCATGACGAACCCAAAAACCAGTGTAGAACTACACCATTACGAGGGTCGCGAATTTAATGCGGTCCAAGATATTGCCATCAATGTCTACCGTGAGACATTCAGACACCAGCTTGATACTCCGTTTTGGTCGATACGACGGTACAGTCAACGAATCAAACGTCACGCCGCCATGTCGGGGTTCAGCGCTATTGTCGCCACCGCCAACGAGGAACCCATCGGTTTCACCTACGGAATCACCCTGCCCGCCACCACGCATTGGTGGGCAACCATCAAACCACCACTCACTGATCCCACATTCACCCATGAAGACGGACACCGCACCTTCGCGCTCTTCGAGGTCATAGTTAAACCCGAACACCAGAGCCAAGGCATCGGCCAACGTATCCACGACACACTACTCGCCAGACGCAGCGAGCAACGCGTCACCATCGCCACCGACCACGGCAACATCCACGCTCGCAACACCTACACCAGATGGGGCTACCACCACATCGGCACCCGGCAACCAACACCACCAGCTCCACTACTCGACGTCTTCCTACGTACCAGGGTCTATCGGGAGAAGCCTTGCAGCCACTGATCACAAGGCAGTAGTGTTTCCAACATCTCAGAAACTAGCCCAAACAACTAGAAAAGCTGTCGCGGTTCACGGCGGTTCCACGATGAGGCCTTGACCGTTTGTTCTGCTGGCCGACAGGACTGGGCGCCGCACCACTCGGACCGGCGCGTACCGGTGATCTATGGCGACACGGTCCTTCACCACTCAATCCCCCGCTGGCCCTTCTGGCCGGAGTCCATTGGGTGTTTTACCTTGGTCATCTCGACCACCAGGTCGGCGGCGTCAAGCAGTGCGGGTGGGGCGTCCCGACCGGTGATCACGACGTGCTGCCGGCCGGGCCGGTCGGCCAGCGCGGCCAGCACCTCGCCGGTGTCCACCCAGCCCCAGCGCAGCGGGTAGCTGAACTCATCGAGCACATACAGGTCGTGGACCTGTGCGGTCAGCCGGCGGGCGATCTCCGCCCAGCCCGCCGCCGAGGCCGCGGCGTGGTCTTCGGGGGTGCCCGGCTTGCGCGCCCAGGACCAGCCCTCGCCCATCTTGTGCCACTCGACCGGCCCGCCCTGCCCGGTCCGCTGGTGCACCTCGTGCAGCGCCCGGAACGCCGACTCCTCCCCCACCTTCCACTTCGCGGACTTGACGAACTGGAACACCCCGATCGACCAGCCCGCGCTCCACCCCCGCAACGCCAGCCCGAAGGCGGCCGTGGACTTGCCCTTCATCTCTCCGGTGTGCACGATCACCAGCGGCCGGTTCCGCCGTTGCCGGGTGGACAACCCGTCGTCGGGGACGCTGACCGGTACGCCCTGGGGCATCTGAACCTCCGGCTAGACGAATCTGACGGCGGATTGAGCGGCGCGGACCACTCCGGCTACCGCGTCGGCGGACAGCTCCGCCAGCCGCACGCACCCACCACCCATCGCGAGCGCCAGCTGGTCGGACAAACCCAGCCGGACCGGCCCGGACTCGCAGTCCACCACGATCGAGGCCACCCCGTCGCGACGCAGCAGGCCAGCTGCGGCCAGCGCGGCGTCCATCCCGCCGTGGGTGGCCCGGCCGTCGGTCAGCACCACCAGCAACGCCCGCCGAGTGGGATCGCGCAGCCGCTCGGCGGCCAGCACCCGCGCCGAGCGCAGCAATCCCGCGGCCAGCGGGGTGCGCCCGCCGGTGCGCAACCCGCGCA
>JBOHFJ010000348.1:0-5104 GCA_050699655.1 Pseudonocardiaceae bacterium | reverse complement strand
GGTACTCGTTGGCGCTGTCCAGTCTGGGCAACACGCTGCAGGAGTTGTTCGGGTGTACCCAGGATCCAGTCCACGTCACCGAAGCCGCGGAGCTCTATCGGAGAGCGATCCGCGCCGTCCCCCCTGACCATCCTGTGTTCGCTGGTCTGGTGTCCAATCTGGGCAATGTCTTGTTGATTCAGGCGGTGAGCAGGGACGATATACGGTTTCTCGATGAGGCGATCGACGCTGGCCGTACTGCCGTGCGGGTCACAGCACCCGGGGATTCGGAGTATCCCGCGAGACTGTGCAACCTCGGCAGCGCGCTCCTGCAACGGTTTTTCCGCACTCAGAGCATGGTCGAGCTGAACGAGGCTCAGAGGTTGTTCAAACTTGCTTTGATGGGACTGCCGCTCGAGCACGTCTCGCGTCCCAAGGTCGAGGAAGTGGCTCGGAACGCGGCGGATATCGCCGGGCGCGTGCACGGTTTTAACTCGGATATCGACGCCGCTGCGGCGCGCGGAGGTGCTCAGGACACTGTTTCCGCCCTGCGGCAGGGCGAGAGGTCTCGGGTTGGTGCTGTGGTGGGGGCTCTGGTGGGTCTAGCGGTCGGCGGTGTGGTCAGTTTCTGGATCGGGGCTGGCCTGGGATCCCTGATCGTGGCCGCAGTGGGGATTTTGCTCGGGGGCATGTGCGGAGCCTTCGTGGTGGGGGGTTTCTTCGGCAAACCCTCGCTGACCTCCGGGTCTAGTAGTCATCTTACCCTCGGTGTGAATCTAAACGATCCTGAGCGCGAAGTGACCGATCACCTCGGTGCTGGTCCGTCAAATGGAGAACAACGCACGGAGGTTACGCTGGATGACCTGGCCATCAGTATTGCCTCGTCCCAGTTCGAGAGGTACGAGCTGACCGGTGACCTCGCGCTATTGCAGGAATCGATTGAGCTCCTGCGAGGAGTGCTCACAGACGATCTGGGCCAGACCACCCGTTATGTGGCGCTTCATACGCTCGGTACAGCACTGTGGTCGCTCTACGAGCGGCTCGGCGATCCTGTGATCCTCGACGAGGCGATCACTCTGTTCGAGACCGCTCTCAGTGTGGTGGAGGAGGAGCAGCCGGAGCGGCTGAGCACAATGACCAACCTCGCCAGCGTCCTTGCGTTGCGAGCCTGGCACAGTGGAGAGGTCGATCTGATCCGGTCCATTGAACTGAGTCGGGTTGTGGTGGCCGCGACCCCGCCGCACGATGCCCGGCGAGGCACGCGCCTCGGCGCGCTGGCAGGTGCTATGCAGAGTCTCGGCCTGCGAAAGCTGGACTCCTCGCTGCTTCGGGAGAGCAAGGAGTTGCACCGCGCGGCCTTAGCGGCCATTCCGGTGGACAGCGAAAGCTACCCGGCGTCGTGTTCCAATCTCAGCCAGTCGCTTGTTCTCGACCAGCGTTCACCGGACCTGGGTGCTGCGAGTGAGGCGGTCCGACTCGCCCAGGAAGCGGTTGCCGCGACCCCAGCCGCGCACCTGCTACGGCCGCGTTTCGACTCCAACCTCGCCAACGCGCTCCACACGCGCTACGTGACCGGCCATGACGAACGCGACCTGGACAAGGCGGCGGATGCCGCCTTGTCGGCCATCGCCGCCACCCCCGAGCGCCACCCCAATCTAGCCGAACGTCTGGGAGTGCGCGTTCGAATCCTCGCCGCGGTCCACCGCCGCCGCCCCGACCCCGAAGCGCTCAACGAGTTGATCAAGGTCGCCGAGGCATGGATGGCGGCCACTCCAGCCGGGCATCCAAACTGGGGTCAGGCCCGAGCGCAACTCTCCACGGCACTGGCGATCCGGGCGTTGGAGAGCGAGGACCCCGCAGAGCTGGCCACTGCCGCCACGCGGTTACGGGAAGTCGCAACCAGCGAGCAGACCGCGGCCACCGAGCGGGTCGGAGCCGCACAGAGGTGGGCCGCCGTTGCGATGCTGCTCGAGGACCGCCGAACCGCGCTACGGGCCTTCACCCTCGCGATTGACCTGCTCCCGCGGACCGCGCCACGAAGCCTGCTGCGCATCGATCAGGAACGTCACCTCGGGTCCTTCGCTGGTCTCGCCTCGGACGCGGCCGCTTGCGCGCTGGACGCGGGTAAGCCCGAGCTGGCCCTCCGGCTCTTGGAGCAGGGCCGTGGTGTGCTGCTCGCGCAGGCCATCGACGCTCGTAGCGACCTCACCGAGCTGCGCTCGTGCCGCCGGGACCTCGCCGATGAGTTCGAGTGGCTACGGGATGCCCTCGACCCGGAGCCCACGACGGCGGCCTCGTCCGTATCAGCGCAGCGACGCCATGAACTCGCCGAGCGGTGGGAGGCTTTGCTCGCCGACATCCGGGCTCAGCCCGGATTCGAACGGTTCCTCCACGGTCCCACGCCTGCTGAGCTTCAGACCCGATGCACCGCAGGTACGGTCGTCCTCATTACTGTGAGCCCGCTTCGGTGTGATGCTTTTCTGCTCACCTCAGCCGGTCTGCAAGTCTTGGCGCTGACCGGTCTCGAGTTCAACGCCGTCAGATCCCGGTCCGAGGAGTTCGTCGGCGCCGTGCATGCCGCCCGCGTCACGCTGATGGCGGAGCGGATCAGAGCGCAGCGCGCGGTAGTCGACACCCTGGGCTGGTTGTGGGACACGATCGCCGAGCCCGTGTTCGATGCCCTGGGCCTGACCGGTATACCGATCGAAGCGCAGACCTGGCCGCGCATCTGGTGGGTGCCGACCGGTCCGTTAACCTACCTACCACTGCACGCTGCGGGCCATCATGACGAGACCGGGCGCCCCGTCCCGAGGACGGTCCTGGATCGGGCCATCTCCTCCTACCTGCCCACAGTGCGCAGTCTGCCTGCGGCGCGCCCAGGCGAGCCGCTAGAGCACGACACGGTGCCGAGCGTGCTGGCGATCGCGATGACGGTAACCCCGGGCGCTGAGGACCTGCCCGGTGCGCGAGCTGAGGTGGAGCACCTCACGTCCTGCCTTCCGGGCATCCATGTACTGACCAACAATCAGGTGACCCGCGCCGTTGTGATCGCCGCCTTGCCACACCACAGCTGGGCCCATTTCGCTTGTCACGCCACCAGCACCCTCAACGACAGCACGCTGAGCCACCTGCTGGTGCACGACCACGAAACACGCCCACTGTCGGTACGAGACGTGGCCCGCCTGCGCCTGCGCAGTGCGGAGCTGGTCTATCTGTCGGCATGTGAGACCACCCGTGCTCCGCTGTTGCTAGCTGACGAAGCCGTGCACATCACCGGCGCATTTATGATGGCCGGGTATACGCACGTCATCGGCACGCTGTGGATTATCGACGACCACACCGCCGCCAGGATTGCAACGGATGTCTACGCGACGCTCACCTCGCCACGCCCGGACGCCGCCCGTGCCGCGACAGCGCTTCACCACGCGGTGCGCCGGATCCGCGACGCCTACCCCACCACACCGACGCGGTGGGCCGCCCACCTCCACGTCGGCCCGTAGCTGGGTCAGCTCAGGTCATACTGTCATCACGTTCCGCCGAACCAACCCAGTCGAGTCCTGATGCGCACAATTGTCCCTGGTTGCGGGAGGAGTGCTGGTGACTGAGCTGGCAGATCGAATTGCGCGGCTGTGTGCGGAGCTGGGTCAGGATGGGTCGGTCAACGTCGTGGCTGAGGCTGGCGCCGCTGAGGCGTTGGGGCGCATCGTGTCTGCCCTCCGCACCGACGGCGCTGATCTGGCGCAGGTGGAGACTGATCTCGACGCTGTGGACGAGATGCTGACCCGGTACGGAATCGACGGTCTCACTCGAACCTCCCGTGGTTACCGTCCAGCGACCGGGGCGAGCGGGCACCCGGTCGTCTATGCGCGAGTGTGCCCCATCAGCAAATGCAGCCGAGCGGTCACCGAGCCGGCAGCGGGAACCGACCCACCGAGATGCGTGATAACCGGACTCCCACTACGTCCGATACGGCTACCGACGTGACCGGTTTTTTCTCCGAGTTGGGGACGAAGCTCGCTGACCGCTGGATAGCCCTGCTGGTGCTGCCGGGAGTTCTCTACGTTGCTACCGCCACCGCCGCAACGGTCCTTGGGCACCGGCATGCCCTCGACGTTGGTGAACTGCGCAGTTGGGTGGATGCGGTGGCCACGGTGCCGGCCACGCACAGCACCGGTACCGTGCTGCTAGTCGCGACCGGCGTGCTGGTGGCCGCGACAGGAGCCGGGCTGATCGCGGCCACTCTGGGGTTCTTCCTAGACCGCGCCTGGAACACCCCAGGTACGCGGGTACCCGGTCGGTGGCTCACCAACCGGCGCCGCCGACGGTGGAATCGAGCCGAGGACACGGTCAACAAAGCCATCGCTATCGCCGCCCAGAACTCAGCAGTGCCATACCCCCCACTGCGCGAAGCCCTCGTCGCCCGCAACCGGATCAGTCTCCTCGAACCCGACCGACCAACCTGGATCGGGGACCGCTTGCGCGCCACCGACCACCGCCTCCATCACGCTTACGACCTCGACCTGGCCACGGTGTGGCCGCGGCTATGGCTGCTCATCCCAGACTCAGTCCGCGCCGAACTCAGCGTCGCACAAGATGCGTATACCGCCACCGCCCGGCTGAGCGGTTGGGGCATGCTCTACTTGATCCCTGGCTGTTGGTGGTGGCCTGCATTAGGGATCGCCACCACCACTGTGGCCACCGCCTGGATCCGTGCCCGGCTCGCCACGGTGGTGCTTGCCGACCTCACCGAGAGCACCGTTGAGCTCTACACCCGCGACCTCGCCACGCAACTCGGCCTCCCGGTTCACGGACCGCTCACCAAAGAAGTCGGACTGGCTATCACCGCCACACTCCGCAAAGACCCTGCCGCGACTGACGTCGACCATCACCGCTCCATTCATCACATCAATCCACCCGATTCAAATCTGCAGCGGCCACAGAGCTGAGGCCACTATCCCAGTGCCACAGGCGAGAACGTGATCTTCAGTACCTTTGACCATCCGAACGGTGTTCGGATGGTCAGGCGGAAAAAGTCGCAACGAGCGCAAGTTGCGTTCGGGCTGCACGGTCAAGCAGGCGGCGGCCTGCTGCACAACAACGGTGTGGCGAGCCAACCTCGGATCCC
>JBOHFJ010000347.1:0-5163 GCA_050699655.1 Pseudonocardiaceae bacterium | reverse complement strand
CCCCAGCAGCGAGTCCACTCCTTGACCATCCGGGGTGCGGAACCGGTTGAAGGGCAGCACGGCCTCCTTGACGGCCACCGGCGCGTCGGCCGGCGGATCGCCACCGTCGCCGTGCGGGAGCAGCAGGCCCTCCGCCCGCAGTTGCGCGATGCTGGCGCCGAGCATGATCCGCGCGGCGGCCTTGGCCAGTGGCACCGCGGTGGCCTTGGAGACGAACGGCGCCGTGCGGCTGGCCCTCGGGTTGGCCTCCAGCACGTAGAGCACGTCGCCCTTGAGCGCGTACTGCACGTTGAGCAGGCCGCACACGCCGATCTCGCGGGCGATCGCCTCGGTCGAAGCGCGCACCGCGGCCAGGTCGGACTCCCCCAGCGTGATCGGCGGCAGCGCGCAGGCGGAGTCCCCGGAGTGCACCCCGGCCTCCTCGATGTGCTCCATGATCCCGCCGAGGTAAACCTCGCCGCCGTCGCACAGCGCGTCGACGTCGATCTCGATGGCGTCGTCGAGGAAGCGGTCCACCAGCACCGGGTGCTCGGGCGTGATCTCGGTGGCCCTGGCGATGTAGCCGGCCAGGGTCCGCTCATCGTAGACGATCTCCATGCCGCGCCCGCCGAGCACGTAGGAGGGGCGGACCAGCACCGGGTAACCGATCTCGTCGGCGATCTTGCGGGCCTCCGCGAACGAGGTGGCGGTGCCGTAGGCCGGCGCGGGCAGCCCAGCGCGCGCCAGCACCGCCCCGAAGCAACCGCGGTCCTCAGCGAGGTGGATCGCCGCCGCGGACGTGCCGACCACCGGGACGCCCGCGTCGGTCAGCCGCCGCGCCAGCCCCAGCGGGGTCTGCCCGCCCAGCTGCACGATCACGCCCGCCACGGTGCCCGAGGCGCGCTCGGCGTGCACCACCTCCATGACGTCTTCGAAGGTCAGCGGCTCGAAGTAGAGCCGGTCGGCGG
Source organism: Pseudonocardiaceae bacterium (assembly GCA_050699655.1). GTDB lineage: Bacteria > Actinomycetota > Actinomycetes > Mycobacteriales > Pseudonocardiaceae. The sequence goes on along the minus strand of JBOHFJ010000347.1, from coordinate 4,216 downwards.
TGTCGTAGTCGGTGGACACCGTCTCCGGGTTGCAGTTGATCATCACAGTCTCGTAGCCGACGTCGCGCAGCGCCATCGCGGCGTGCACGCACGAGTAGTCGAACTCGATGCCTTGGCCGATCCGGTTCGGCCCAGAGCCCAGGATGATCACTTTGGGTCGTTCTCGCTGCTCGCTGACCTCGGTCTCAGCTTCAGGATCACTCTCGTAGGCGGAGTAGTGATACGGGGTGCGGGCGGCGAACTCGGCGGCGCAGGTGTCCACCGTCTTGTAGACCGGCCGCACGCCCAGCAGGTGCCGCAGCGCGGCGATCTCGGGCTCAGCGAGCCCGCGCACGGCGGCGAGCTGCCGGTCGGAGACGCCGGCGCGCTTGGCACGGCGCAGCAGCGGCTCGTCCAGTGTGCGCGCGGCGACGAGTTCGTGGTACAGCTCAACCAGGCCGGCGATCTGGTCGATGAACCACGGGTCGATCCCCGACGCCTCGGCGACCTGCGCGACGGTCGCGCCCAGCCGCAGCGCCCGCTCGGCGGTGTAGAGCCGGCCATCATGGGGGATTCGCAGCGCCGACAACTGCCCGGCCACGGTGGCCTCCGGCGGATCGGGCCTGGTCCAGAACCCGGCGTCGGGAGTCTCCATCGATCTCAGCGCCTTGCCCAGCGCCTCGGGGAACGAGCGGCCCAGCGCCATCGCCTCGCCGACCGACTTCATGGTGGTGGTGAGAGTCGGGTCCGCGCCGGGGAACTTCTCGAAGGCGAACCGGGGCACCTTGACCACCACGTAGTCCAGGGTGGGCTCGAAGCTGGCCGGGGTCTCGCCGGTGATGTCGTTGGTGATCTCGTCGAGGGCGTAGCCGATCGCCAGCTTCGCGGCGATCTTGGCGATGGGGAACCCGGTGGCCTTGGACGCCAGCGCGCTCGACCGGGACACCCGGGGGTTCATCTCGATCACGACCAGCCGGCCGTCGGTGGGGTGCACCGCGAACTGGATGTTGCAGCCGCCGGTGTCCACCCCGACCTCGCGCAGCACCGCGATGGCGACGTCGCGCATGTGCTGGTACTCGCGGTCGGTCAGGGTCAGCGCGGGAGCGACGGTCACCGAGTCCCCGGTGTGCACGCCCATCGGGTCGATGTTCTCGATTGAGCACACCACCACCACGTTGTCCCGGTGGTCGCGCATCAGCTCGAGCTCGTACTCCTTCCAGCCCAGCACGCTCTCCTCGATGAGCACCTGGTGCACCGGGCTCGCGGCCAAGCCAGCCGAGGCGAGCCGCTCGAGCTCCTGTTGAGTGCGCGCCAGGCCGGAGCCGAGCCCGCCCATGGTGTAAGAAGGCCGGATCACCACCGGCAGGCCGAGCTCCCCGACGGCCTCGCGGACCTGCTCCCATGAGCCACACACGGCGCTGCGTGGCACCTCGGCACCCACCGCGCGGACCACGTCCTTGAACTTCAGCCGGTCCTCGCCGCGCTGGATGGCCTCAATGTCGGCGCCGATCAACTCGACGCCGTACCGCGCCAGCACCCCGCGCTCGTGCAGGGCGACGGCGACGTTCAGCGCGGTCTGGCCGCCCAGGGTGGCCAGCAACGCGGTCACCGGAAACCCGGCGGCGCGCTCGGCGGCGATCACCTTCTCGACGAACTCCGGGGTGATCGGCTCGATGTAGGTGGCATCAGCGAACTCCGGATCAGTCATGATCGTCGCCGGGTTGGAGTTCACCAGGCTGACCCGCAGCCCCTCCTCCCGCAACACCCGGCAAGCCTGCGTCCCGGAATAATCGAACTCACACCCCTGCCCAATCACAATAGGCCCAGACCCAACCACCAACACATGCCGAATATCAGCTCTCCGCGGCACTGGCGCCTCCAGCAACGAGTCGTCGCACTCCATCCCGGAACACCTGAAAGCTCCGGGAATGGTTGGCGTCCACATTCATGTGTTGCGCGATCTCGGTTGCGGCCGCGACCTTGGCAAGACCACCTCGGTGGTAACCACCCGCCTGAAGCACGTGCTCCAGGGCTTCCCAGGTGCCACCAAGAACCGCATCAGGGTCGCGGTACTTCGCCTGTTGCCCGAGCGAGACGGGCACCCGTGGATAAGCCGCACAGAGCGCTGAAACGTCGCCAAAGAACCATGCTTCGAGTTCTTCGACTGCGATCCGGTTGAGTACGTACGCCCGGTGGCTAGCCGGTGCTGCCGTGACTGTCGGCAACCCGGCGGCGGTCGCCATCTGCTCCAGCTCCGACTTGAGCGTTAGACAATCGTCGTCGTCGCGATCGACGAGCACGACTAGGTAGGTATCCGCTCGAGTGATCCAGGCGGCGTAGCCTTTAAACCTGTCCGGAAGCTTCCTCAAGAGGTCGATTTTCCCTCGGAACACGCGCATTTCGAAGTCAACACCCGGAACGATACGGGGCAGTAGCACTCCGAGCGCGCGCTCGGCCGAACGCTCCTCCACAAGGATCTCCAGGTTCACGCGCTGGCCCGTGTCCTCGGCCGGCCGCCCCGAACCAGCGGATCGCCAGCCTCGAAGTAGCCCTCCATCCACAGGTTCCCCAGTAGGGCGCCCGCGTCAGCCTGTGCGACCATCCGCTTCATGGCGGACGCCCGGACTGTGCGGGTAAAGCCCTCGTCGTCTCGGTAAAGAACCCACAGCTCTTTGGGGCGTAGAGCGTCTACGAAGTACGGCGAGTGCGTGGTGACGAGAAGTTGACTGCGGCCCGCCGCCCCCCGCGCCTCCTCGGCCAGGACATTGAGCAATCTCGGGTGCAAGAAGTTCTCCGGCTCCTCAATGGCCACAATCGGGGGCGGTTTGGGGTCGTACAACACTGTGAGGTAGGCCAGCAGCTTGAGTGTTCCGTCGGAGGCGTACTTCGCCAGGACAGGCTCATCGAATGGCGCGTCCTTGAATCTCAGGAGCAGTCGCCCGTCAGCAAGCAGTTCCGTTTTAACTTGCTCGAGATGAGGGACTCGGTCCGCGAGAAAAAGTAAGATTTCGGCGAGACGGTCAGGATGCTGCTCACTGAGGTACTGGACGACGTTGGGTAGGTTGTCGCCAGTCTCGGACAGTCTTGCTTGCGGACCGGCTTCGGGAACAGCGCGCTTAGCGCCTGCGCTGAGGTAAGAAAGATACCATCCGGAGATGAACCGGCGTAGGTGGGCCACCCGCGGGTGGCGGGCCAGACCGCCGAGCGTGCTCACCGCTAACAGATCTGGACTGTCAAGCTTCTCGTCGGTGGAAATTTTTCTGACGTCGTCGTACAACCGGCCCTCACCACATTTAAATCTGAGGATGTCTGTCGGGGCCCCCGAACCCGGTGAAGTACTCCAGCGCAGCGACTCATCCACGACCACGGGCGAGCCGTTTTCCTCGTCGAGCCTCAGACGGTAGGTCACTAACCTTTCCCTAGGGGCCTCTCGGTAGGCGATCTCGATAGTAATCGGACCACTCTCACCGCGGCTGCGCAGCTCACGGATGCGGTTGCGGCGATCCCAGGCCGCGCGGAGATTCGTCGTGAACGCTTCGTGTAGGAAGGCGAAGACATCGAACACTGTAGATTTGCCACTGCCGTTCGGACCGAGCAGGACAGTGAGCGGCGTGAGGTCGCTGAACTGCACGTCGCGCAACACCCGGTAATTCTGAATGCGGAGACGTTGGATCGCGGCCTGCTTGGTGATCGGCGTGGTCATCGCCGCACCTCCATCAACTCACAGAATCGGTCGAACAGGTACGCGGCGTCGTGGGGGCCGGCAGCTGCCTCCGGATGGTATTGGACGCTGAACGCGGGAACGTCCAGACAGGTGAAGCCCTCGACGGTGTTGTCGTTGGGGCAGGAGTGGCTGACCACGGCGGGGCCGAAGTCGGAGTCGAAGCGCTCTCCGGGCTCGCCCTCGACGGCGAAACCGTGGTTCTGCGAGGTGATCGCGACCCGTCCGGTGGCGTGCTCGACAACCGGGACGTTGAGCCCCCGGTGCCCGTAGCGCATCTTGTAGGTGCCCCGGCCCAGCGCCCGGCCGAGGATCTGGTTGCCGAAGCAGATCCCGAACAGCGGCACCCGGGCCGCCAGCACCGCGCGGGTCAGCGAGACCGCGTGGTCCGCGGTGGCCGGGTCACCCGGCCCGTTGGACAGGAACACCCCGTCGGGCTCCCGTTCCAGCACCTGCTCCAGGGTGGCGGTGGCCGGCAGGACGTGCGTCTCGATGCCCCGAGCGGCCAGCATCCCC
>JBOHFJ010000346.1:0-5187 GCA_050699655.1 Pseudonocardiaceae bacterium | reverse complement strand
TCTATGGCTTGATGGGTCTGACCGGGCCGCGCACCGCAGTGCGCGGAAACCTGATCGCGGCGGTCGGGATGGGCCTCGCGGTGCTGGCGACCCTGCTCATCCCGGGAGTGGGCAACTGGGCGCTCATCGTGCTGGGCGTGGCGCTGGGCACCGTGCTCGGGGTGCCAGCCGCCAAACAGGTGAAGATGACCGAGATGCCGCAGATGGTGGCGCTGTTCAACGGCGTCGGCGGCGGCGCGGTCGCGCTGATCTCCTGGGTGGAGTTCAACAGCACCGCCGGCTTCGCTTTAGAGCCCGGGTACGTGATGATTGCCTCGCTGTTCGGCGCAATTGTCGGGTCGGTGTCGTTCTGGGGCTCCCTGGTGGCCTTCGGCAAGCTGCAGGAACTCATCCCCGGCCGGCCAATCAGCCTGGGCCGGCCCCAGCAGGAGGTCAACGCGCTGGTGTTGTTGGCCGCGCTGGCCTGCGCGGTCGCGATCGGCATGGGCGGAAACTCCGAGCTGCTGATCATTGGGACCCTGGTGTTCGCCGCGGCGTTGGGGCTGCTGGTCGTGCTGCCGATCGGCGGCGCCGACATGCCGGTGGTGATCTCGCTGCTCAACGCGGCGACCGGGCTGTCCGCCGCGGCGGCCGGATTGGCCCTGAACAACACCGCGATGATCGTCGCCGGCATGATCGTCGGGGCGTCGGGCTCGATCCTCACCAACCTGATGGCCAAAGCGATGAACCGGTCCATCCCGGCGATCGTGGCCGGCGGGTTCGGTGGGGGTGCCATCGCCGTCGGGCGGGAGATCGGGGACAAGACCTACCGGGAGACCAGCGCGGCTGACGCCGCGGTCCAGATGAGCTACGCCAACCAGGTCGTCGTGGTGCCCGGGTACGGCATGGCGGTCGCCCAGGCCCAGCACGCCGTGCGGGACATGGCCAGGTTGCTGGAGGACCGGGGCGTCGAGGTGAAATACGCCATCCACCCGGTGGCCGGCCGGATGCCCGGGCACATGAACGTGCTGCTCGCCGAGGCCGACGTGCCCTACGAGCAGCTCAAGGAGATGGACGAGATCAACGGCGAGTTCAACCGCACCGATGTCGCCCTGGTGATCGGCGCCAACGACGTCACCAACCCCGCCGCCCGCAACGACCCGAGCTCGCCGATCCACGGCATGCCGATCCTCAACGTGGACGAGAGCAAATCGGTGATCGTGCTCAAGCGCTCGATGAACCCCGGCTTCGCCGGCATCGACAACGAGCTGTACTACTCCCCCGGCACCGCCATGCTCTTCGGCGACGCCAAATCCTCCGTAGAATCAGTAATCGAAGAACTCAAATCCCTCTAGATCTCCTCATCGGATCTCACAGTGGTACCGCCGAGTCGACGACTCGATCCCGGATGCGGGGTTTGAGCCCGGGAACCGTGACCACCTGTGTGAAGACGGCCATGAGCTGCTCGACGTCGAGCGCGAAGCCGGCGAGATCGAACAGTCCAGTTTCCGCGCTGGCGTCGATAAGCAGGTCGAGGTCGCTGTTGTCGTTGGCATCGCCCCTGGCGACCGACCCGAAAACGCGGATGTTGCTGACGCCGTACCGGCGGCCTATCTTTTCGATCTCATCCCGGTGAGCTCGTAGCTCCTCCAACGTCACCCTGCGCCGGAGGGCATCGGCCACGTCGGCGGACATCCCAGCTCCCTTCGCCTCTTCCTCATTGTGGGCGACGGTCCGGTCGGACGCCAGTGACCACAGCTAGCTGGCGCCACCTCCTGCCGGCAGGCTTGCCCGCGCAGGACACACTACTTGTCGTCCTTGTCGGTAGGGGTCTGGCTTGCAGTACCTGCCGGGGTCCTGCGGTAGAGGTGGGAATCGCCCGTCAGATCCGGCGGCTGCGCGGCGTGGCCCTGCCCAGCGTCCGGGCCGTGGGGTAGACGGAGACACCGACGCATGGCGACCCGACCTCACCGTGAGTGCCGCAGCCGACCCCGAAGGTCTCGCGGACCGGCCGCACACCCTCATGATCACGGTTTGTGTGCCCACAGCGACACCTCATGTCGTTTCTGGCACACAAACCGTGATCACTCCCCGGGCGCGCACACAAACACCACACTTGACTCGATCACACCGACTTCGCCGGGCCTAACCGGCTAGTTCTGAGCCCGCCCCAGCTAACCGCCTTTCGGCCCCGGACAGTCCGTGCTCACGGTGAGCTGCTACACCATTTCGGGTCGTAGTCGGGGGTCGCGATCGAGAAATTGCCGGGAGCTGTGCACCAGCTTGCCGCCAGCGAACCGCTCCAGTGCACTGGTCATCTCCTGGCGAGAGGACCCGAGTTCCTCCACTGCGCACAAGCCGAGGTAGCCGAGCTGTCGGTGCTCGTCGGACAGCACGCTCGAACCCCAGGGGGCTGGAACCTCCGGCCGCAGCCTCACCACGAGAACGTCCGCCCCCGTGTACTGATCAGCAGCTAGGCGGTGGTTTAGCGCTCCTCGTTCGGGTTGCAGCACACCGACTTGTGCGATATCCCGCCAAGAGAGGTGGATCGTGACGAATGTCCGCCGGATGGTGAGACCGGAACGGTCGACGACGAACTCGTGCACACGCACGTCCGCCTCACCGGAGGCTGAGTTCTTGAGAGCGGACACGGCTCTCCCAAGGCGTGAGGCGCGCGGCTTGGCGATATTGATCGCTATGGGGATCAGTGGCAGCGCCAAAGTCAAGAATATCCAGCCGGGATTTTCTCCCCGGAAGAGTGACCCACAAATGAAGACGGCGAGGAAGAAGGAGGGGATGAGGCTGAGGAGGTAAAAGAGGAGGATGTGAAAGACGGCGCCAACGCCATCGGTACTTCCCCGGTCGGCGGGTAGTAGGCGGGGGGTGAGGCATACCGCGTCGGAGTCAGGCAGCTCAGTGTCTGACCTGGCGGCGGGGCCTCGGGAGAGGGCCAGGTTGCCGGCGGTGTTGACGGCGCGGCGTTGCGGGCGGGGGAGGTTCTGCGCCACTAGGTCGCGGTCGACCGCTACGAAGATCTGGTCGAGCGTGAGCGGGTCGGCGTCGTCCAGCGCGCGCAGGAACGCGCCGGTGAAGGCGGTGAACCGGTCTCCCGCCGGGGCGTGGGAGGGGGCGTTCGCGGTGGTGGAGGTGAGTGTGTAGGTGCCGGCCACCTCGAGTTGACCACTGATCACGCCCTGGTCGTCGGCCATCGCTTCGATCGCCCGGCCGGAGAAGCAGCAGTCGAGCACGAGCACGCGGGTGGCGGCGGCACTGTTCGCGATCTCCTCCCGGAGCAGCTCAAGCGGGAACGCGGTCCACCGGGCGCGGTGCGGGTGGGTGTGCGCCAGCGCCAAGTGCAGCCGGCCGCGGTCGTCCACCAGCCCGTGCCCGGCGTAGTACACCAACAGCAGGTCAGTGGCTGTGGCCGCCTGCTCGGAGAGCGCGGTGCCGACCTCATCCACACTGGTCGGATCGATGAGCACGCGGCAGAGCTCGGGTCGCAGCACCCCAGTGTCCGGGCTGGTCAGCGCGTAGCGCAGCGCCGTCAGGTTCGCCTGCACGGCCGGGATGTCGGGCAGATCTGGCCCAGCGGCGGTGAAGTGGCTCGCGCCGATCAAAACCGCGCGAGACCGTACCGGGTCGGGGAAACAGGCGCTCACCGCTCGGAATCCACCGCTGCGAGCAACCGCTCGACCTCGCGCAGCAGGACGACGGGATCCCGGACACGGCGGGCGTCAAGCTCGATGTGGCGGCCGTCGTCGGCGGTCACGGTCAGCGTCACGTCCGCGCGACGCGGCTGGCTCAGCCAGGTCGACACCGAGGTGGCCAGCACCGCGCCAGCCCCACCAGAACCGAGCGCCACCTCCAGCACTTCGAGCAGGCCACCCATCTCGCCAGGCCGCACCGGCGCATGGGCTGTGCGCACCCGGCCCCGAAGGGCGTCCTCGTGCCGCAGCCACTCGAGCAAGGATCGGAGCGCGTCGCTGTCTTCAGCGCTGATGATCAGGTGTGGATCCGAGACGGACGGTGACTGCACGCGCACATCTTGGTCGTTGCGCCCATCGGGGAGCTGCGGGGGGTCGAAAGTCCGTGACCTGCGGGCACTCTCTCCGGCGGGGGGAGGCGCCGCAGCTCGCTGCACGAGCCGGTACAGGGGCGGCTGGCGGAGGCCAAGCGCGGGGATCCAGACGCCTGGGAGGTCGCGGTGCGGTCCGAGGCATGGCGCCCACTATCGCGACCGAGCGCTACCCGCACACCCTCCCCGACGCCGACGAAAACGCACTCACCGCGATCCGCAACCGCGCCACCCAGCGACGCGGCATACGATAAAGACCTCTTTTCTGTACCCTCACGTCACGCTCCATCCCCTGTGGGAAGGTGGCAGTCATGCCTGACATGCCGATCGGGGCACTCGTCCGGCTGTACCGCGTTGAGCGGCGGATGGGCACCGTCTCGCTGGCCACGCATGCCGGTATCACGGTGCGCTATCTGGAGATGATCGAGGCCGACAGCAAGACACCGTCGGTGCCGGTGCTGCGCAAGCTCGCGAAGGTGCTGGGGGTGCGCACCTCCGCTCTGGTGGGCGAGGCACCGAGCGAGGCCCATGAGGGGCCGGTGAACCCCCAGCTCGCCGAGGTGGAACGGGCGCTGTTCACCTACCGCTCCCTGACGCTCACCGATCCGAGACAGCTCCCCACGTTGGATGAGCTGGGTGAGCAGATCAGCGCCGCCAAGCAAGCGTGGTATACGTCACCGAGTAAGTACAGCGACGCCCTGCGGGTGCTGCCGGGCCTGATCGTCAACAGTGAGCGAGCGGTGTATGAATACGGGCGCTCAACGCAAGCCTGCCGCCAGATCTCGGAGCTGTATCAATTGGCCCGGACGGTGTTGAACCACCTCGGACGAGTCGACCTCGGCGGTATGGTGGCTGATCGGGCGATGCGCTACGCCGAGGAAACCGAAGACCCGCTGCTGATCGCGGCCGCTACCTGGAGCCTCGGCCATGCCATGCGGTCGAATGACATGCCAGCAGGGTCGCTGGAGGTCGCCAGGAAGGGCCGAGAAGCTCTGGAGCCGTTACTACCGGACGGCACGCCCGAGCACTTTTCGCTCTACGGCGGCTTGCTGCTGGTAGAAGCAATCGCATCACTGCGTACCGGTGATCCGTGGCGGGCACGCGAGCTGCTGCGGGAACCAGCCCACAAAGCT
>JBOHFJ010000345.1:0-5206 GCA_050699655.1 Pseudonocardiaceae bacterium | reverse complement strand
GATCTGTTGGGCGGCTCCTGCCAGCAGTGCGCTCAGCTGTGCCGCCGCGGCTGGTCCGGGAAGCACCACCAGAGCGCCGCCGGTGGTGAACATCGCGGTGGCCAGCCCGGTCAGCGCGATGAGCTGACCGGCCACGACCACCAGCGCTCGCAGCAGCAGCCAGCGCAGCAACACTCCGGCCACCACCACGACAGCGCTGCTCAGCACCACGAAGGCCCACCAGTTCGGCCCGGTGAGCACGCCGGTCAACGACGTCGAGGTGAGTGTGACAGCCAGCCCGGCGGCCGCGGCGGGCAGCACCCGGGTGGTGAACCCGGTCACCACGGCACTGTCCAGTGTGGTGCGGGCGGTGTTGTGCGATACCAGGTTTCGGATCATGCTCGGGACCGGGTAGGCAACCAAGTCCGGGACCAGGTGCGGGACCAGGTGCGGGACCAGGTGCGGGAACTGATGCACAACTGGTCCCACACCGCCGAGGGCGACTGGTCCGGGCGGGCCACCGTGACCGACCAGCCCGCCGCGACGAGCAGCCGGGCGGCCCGCGCTGGATCCGGCGCGGTGCCCTCCGGCGCGGTGGCCCAGGCCGCGACGTCCAGCAGCACGGCGTGGCTGCGCAGGCCGCGGTAGCGGTGGGCCAGCAGCTGTTCGACGTCCACCGGCTCCACCGTCCCGAGTACGGCGATCACCTCCTGGCGCTCGGTCATCGCCGGGCGATATGGAGACATATCGGGGCAATTCGGCCCTACAGAGCCCGATATGTCTCCATATCGCCACGCGAGATCGCGGTGCTCGGTCGCCCGCAGCGCGGCGAGGGCGTCAAGCGCGGTGTCGATGGTGTGACTGGCCCCGTCACGGGCCCCGCGACCGGCCAGCAGCAGGCCGTCGCCGGTGACCAGCCGCACCCGCTGACCACGCTGCCGCAGATGCACATACACACTGGCGGCCAGCGACACCGCGTACTCCAGGCTCGAGGTCGCTCCGCTGCCGCGATGCGCGCCGCCGCGGTGGTCCAGCAGCACGGTGGCACCGCCGCGTTCCCGCCATTCCTCGACCCGGACCATCAGCTCGTCTCGCCGCGCGCTCGTGCGCCAGTGCACCTTGCGCAAGTCATCACCCTGCCGGTAACCGCGCACCACCACCGCGTCCTGACCCGGCCCGACCCCTATCCGGCCGTCGTCGGCTTCGCGGCCACCCGGTTCGCCTCCGATGGCCAACCCGGTCAGCGCTACCACGGTGGGGGTCACGACCAGCCGGCTGGGCACGGCCAGCAGGCGGCTGTACTCCGCCAGGCCGAGTGGGTCGGTGATCCGCGCGATCAGCGGACCCAGCGAGTACACCCCGCGCTGCGCCGCATGCAGCGGGTAGTTCAGCGTGACCGGCAGCCGCGCCACCACGGTTCGGCGCGGGCCGCCCAGCGCCGGGGGCAGCACGTCCTCGAGCAGCAGCCGGCCGCTCAGCGCGCCGGTGCCGCGCAGTCTCAGGTGCGTCTGGCACTCGCCGCCGACCGTGATCCGGGCTGGCGTCAGCTCTCGGTCCGCCCGCAGCTTGAGCTGGGTGAACCCGACGATCACGCTGGCCAGCAGCGGAAGCGTCACCGCGAAGGCGGCCACCCGAAGCAGGTCCCGTTCGTTGACCAGCACCGCACACAGCGCCGCCGCGAGCCCGGCGGTGAACAGGCACCGGCCGCGGGTGGTCAGGCTGGCGAGTCGCCCGGGCACCTAGCGCACCTGGGACAGTAGTCCGGCCGGTGCGTGTGGCACGGGCACGCGTGCCAGCACATCCCGCACCAGATCCTCCGGGTCAAGCCGGTCGACCTGCGCCTGCGGGGTGAGCACCAGCCGGTGGGACAGCACTGGCTGCGCCATGGCCTGCACATCATCGGGCACCACGAAGTCCCGGCCGGCCAGCGCGGCGGCCGCCCGGCTGGCGCGGATCAGCTGCAGCGTGGCGCGTGGTGAGGCCCCCAGCGCGAGCTCAGGCAGCCGCCGCGTTGCCCTGACCACCTCCACCACGTAGCGGCGCAGACCGGTAGACACGTGGATCAGGCGAACCGCCTGGCACAGCGCGCTCACCTCGGCCGCGGTGGACACCGGCTCCAGGGTGGCGAACGGGTCGGCGGCCGCGTGCTCGTCGACCATCGCGAGCTCCGCGGCGAGATCCGGGTAGCCCAGCGAGATCCGGGCGCTGAAGCGGTCCCGCTGGGCTTCGGGCAACGGGTAGGTGCCTTCCATCTCCACCGGGTTCTGGGTCGCGATCACCATGAATGGCCCGCTCAGCGGGTAGCTGTGCCCATCGACGGTGACCTGGCGCTCCTCCATGCACTCCAACAGCGCGGACTGGGTCTTGGGGGAGGCCCGGTTGATCTCGTCGCCGACCACCACGTTGGCGAAGACCGGACCTGGCCGGAAGTCGAAGTCCCCGGTGCCGCGATTGAAGACGGACACCCCGGTGATGTCGCTGGGCAGCAGGTCCGGAGTGAACTGGATCCGGGTGACCGTGCAGTCGATGGACCTGGCCAACGCCTTGGCCAGCGACGTCTTGCCCACTCCAGGCACGTCTTCGACCAGCAGGTGTCCCTCGGCCAGCAGGGTGATCAGCGCGGTCCGGACCGCGTCGCGTTTGCCTACCAAGATCCGCTCGATGTTGCCCACGATCCGACGGGAGGCGGCGTGCACGTCCACCACGTGCGGCCAGATGGTCGAACTCACGGGAGCTCCTGGGGTCGGTGGTGTCTGGCGCAGCCCTGGTGCGGGCGCAGTGAGTCTGTCAAACCGCTCCGAACGGACCAACATGCGGCGAACGCCGTCCCCCCACTTCCCCCCACCCGGACGCTCAGCCCGTCGCTGGAAGCGCCCGCGATACCTCGGCGGGCGTCTTTTCCTGGCACGCGGCGGGTACGCGCCGGGTATCCGCCCCACTTCCGAGCGCCGCTATTGAGCTGCCTCGATTACTCCCTGTCGGCAACACACAGCGTGGTTGCGCGTTGACAGTGGTGGAAAGTGGGGTACGGTGGTGGGCAGTGGAGCGCAGGGGTGCGCCACTGCCGGCCTGCTGGGCTGGACGGGTGAGCTGGGTTGGCCGGAGAGGTGGGTGGCGTGTTCCTGGGCACGCACACGCCCCGGCTTGACGACAAGGGTCGGCTGACGTTGCCGGCGAAGTTCCGCGACGCGCTCGCAGGGGGGTTGATGGTCACCAAGGGACAGGACCACTGCCTCTACATCTTTCCGCGTGCCGAGTTCGAGGAGATGGCCCGCAAGGTGGCGGCTGCGCCGTTCACCAACGAGGCGGTACGGGCCTACCAGCGGTACCTGTTCGCCGGCACCGATGAGCAACGCCCAGATGGGCAGGGCCGTATCTCGATCGCGGCCGAGCTGCGGCGTTACGCCGGGCTGAGCAAGGACTGCGCGGTGATCGGAGCGATCAACCGCTTGGAGATCTGGGATGGCGCGGCATGGCAGCGCTACCTGGAGGAACACGAGGAGTCCTACTCCCAGGCGCACGAGGAGGTGCTGCCTGGCGTGATGTGAACCGGAGCCACTGTGAACCGGTGCCATGAGGCCTCCGCCCGACCAGCACGGACCAGCAGCGCCCTGACGCCCCTTCCCCGGCGCCAGGATCTGGTACCGGGCGGAGACCTGGCGGCACCGTGCGGTGGACGAAGCATGCGGTGGACGAAGCATGCGGGTGATGCAGCGGCTATGAACGGTCGTATCGGGCAAAGGTCGGGTTAAGGAGACCACGCGTGTGAGCGGAGGGAGGCTGTCGGTGGCCGATCACCCGCCGGGTGACCCCGGGGCATCTACTGGCCTTCCCGGACTTCCTCGGCATGCTCCGGTTCTGCTGGACCGGTGTCTTGAGCTGCTCGGGCCCGCGTTGGCGGACCGGCCGGCCGTGCTGCTCGACGCCACGGTGGGTCTCGGTGGCCACGCGATCGCGCTGCTCGACGCCCACCCCGCGCTCACCCTGATCGGCCTTGACCGCGACCCGCAAGCGCTCGCTGTGGCCAGTGAACGGTTACATCAATACCCCAGGCGCACCCATCTGGTGCACGCCGTCTACGACGAGCTGCCCCAGGTGCTGGAGCGTCTGGGCATCCCGCACCTGGATGGTGTGCTGTTCGACCTGGGGGTGTCGTCACTCCAACTCGACGCCGCCCAGCGCGGCTTCTCCTACGCCCGCGACGCCGCGCTGGACATGCGCATGGATTCCAGTGGCGGGCCCACCGCGGCTGACGTGCTCAATGGCTACCCGCAGGCCCAGCTCACCCGGGTGCTCCGGGAGTACGGCGAGGAACGCTTCGCCAGCCGGATCGCCGCCGCGGTCGTGGCGCGACGGGCCCAGCGGCCGCTGGGCACCACCGCCGAGCTGGTCGAGATCGTGTATCAGAGTGTCCCGGCGGCTACCCGCCGCCACGGCGGCCATCCCGCCAAGCGGACCTTCCAAGCGTTGCGGATCGAGGTCAACGGCGAGCTGGCGGCGCTGCGCTCGGCGATGCCCGCGGCGCTGGGTGCGCTGGGTCTCGGCGGTCGGCTGGTGGTGATGTCCTACCACTCGCTGGAGGACCGGATAGTCAAACGCGCACTGGCTCGGTTGAGCGTCTCCCGCACCCCAGCTGGCCTGCCAGTCGAACTGCCGGACCACGGACCCCAGCTGCGCGCGTTGACCCGCGGCGCCGAGCACGCTGGCCTGGCCGAGGCCGGGGCCAATCCGCGGTCGGCGTCGGTGCGGTTGCGGGCCGTAGAACGCATCGCGCCGGTTGTGCCGGGGCTGGAGTCGACTCCGTGACGGCCCCCGCCCGCACCGCGACCCCGACGCGCGCGCCGCGAGGCCGTTCCCCGGCCGTCGCCCGCGCCTACGCTCGGCGTGCCCAGCGCACCGGGGCCCACCGCGGTGACACCGTGAGCGCGGACGCCGGCCGGACGCCCTTCGTGCTGCTGGTGATGGCGCTGCTGGGGGTGAGCCTGGTGTCCACGCTGTGGTTGTCCACGGCCGCCACCGCTGATTCCTACCACCTGGAGAGCGCCCGCAAGGTTGCCCGGAACTTGACCGAGCGTTCCGAGATCCTCAGCCGCGAAGTGGCCACGCTGGAGACCGCGCCCGAGCTGGCTCGCCGGGCTCGTGAGCTAGGCATGGTCCCCGCCGGGGATCCGGCCAGGCTGCTCGTTCGCCTGGACGGCACTGTCGTCCTGATCGGCCACCCGCAGCG
>JBOHFJ010000344.1:0-5223 GCA_050699655.1 Pseudonocardiaceae bacterium | reverse complement strand
GTCGTGCCACGATGTGCCTGCGGGTCACCGACCCGCTCGTCCGCCGTAGTGTAAAGGCAGCACCTCGGATTTTGGTTCCGATGGTCCAGGTTCGAATCCTGGCGGCGGAGCGCTGTAGGGAAGGACAGGCCGATGCTCCCAGGCGGGAGCCGCACGACGGCGGTCGTGCTGGCCGCTGGTGAGGGCACCCGGATGCGCTCGGCGATCCCCAAGGTGCTGCACCCGCTGGCCGGACGGCCACTGGTGGAGCACGCGGTGCGGGCTGCCGCCGGGCTGGCCCCCGAGCACTTGGTCGTGGTCATCGGCCACGGCCGGGACGCGGTGCAAACCCACCTGCGCGCCCTGGCCTCCGAGCTGGGGCGAGACCTGCGCGGCGCCGTGCAGGACCACCGCCGCGGCACCGGTGACGCCGCCGCGGTCGCGTTGGCGATCCTGCCAGCCGGGCTGTCCGGGACGGTGCTGGTCAGCTGTGCTGACGTGCCACTGCTGGACACCGACACGCTGGCGGAGCTGCTCGCCGAGCACCACCGCGGCGGGCACGCGGTGACCGTGCTGTCCGCGGTCCTCAACGACCCGACCGGCTACGGGCGGGTGCTGCGGGACCCCTCGGGCGCGGTCACCGGCATCGTGGAGGATCGAGACGCCACGGCGGCGCAGCGCGCCATCCACGAGACCAACTCCGGGGTGTTCGCCTTCGACGCCGAGGTGCTGCGCGACGGGCTGGGACGCCTGCGCCCGGCCAACAGCCAGGGCGAGCTATACCTCACTGACGTGCTGGGCCTGGCCCGCGCGAGCGGGCTGCCAGTCGGCGCGCACCCGTGCCCGGACCCGTGGCTGGTGACCGGGGTGAACGACCGAGTTCAGCTGGCCGCGGTGAGTGCGGAGTGCAACCGGCGGCTGCTGGAGCACTGGATGCGAGCCGGGGTCACCGTCGTCGACCCCGCGTCGGTGTGGCTGGACGTCGACGTCCAGCTCGCTCCCGACGTGGTGCTGCATCCCGGGGTGCAGCTGCGGGCGGGCACCGTGGTGGGCCCGGGTACCGCGATCGGGCCCGACTCGACGCTGTCGGGCTGCACCGTGGGTGCGGGCGCGACCGTGGTGCGCACCCACGCCCTCGGTGCGGTGGTGGCCGATGGGGCGCAGGTCGGCCCGTTCGCCTACCTGCGGCCGGGCAGCCGGGTCGGCGAGGGAGCCAAGGTGGGCACCTTCGTAGAGACGAAGAACGCGCGGTTGGGACCAGGCTCGAAGGTGCCGCACCTGAGCTATGTCGGGGACGCGACGATCGGTGCGGGCGCCAACATCGGCGCGGCCACCGTGTTCGTCAACTATGACGGAGTCAACAAACACCACACCATCGTGGGCGCGCATACCCGGACCGGCGCCGACAACATGTTCGTCGCGCCAGTGACCATCGGTGACGGCGCGTACACCGGGGCCGGCGCGGTGATCACACAGGATGTGCCGCCAGGGGCGCTGGCGGTGTCCTGCAACCGCCAGCGCAACATCGAAGGCTGGGTACACCAGCGACGCCCAGAAACCCCAGCGGCGCACGCGGCGAAGCAGGCTCAGCAGACCGACGGTGACCAGACGCAGCGGGAGCGAGCATGAGCCTGTCCACCATGTCAGCGATCCCGAAGAAGAGCCTGATGCTGCTCTCCGGGCGCTACCACCCCGAGCTGGTTGACGAGGTGGCCAAGCACCTCGACATCGCCGTCACCCCGCAGTCGGCCTACTCCTTCGCCAACGGTGAGATCTTCGTTCGGTTCGAGGAGTCGGTGCGCGGCTGCGACGCCTTCGTCATGCAAGCCCACACCGCCCCGATCAACGACGCCATCATGGAGCAGTTGATCATGGTGGACGCGCTCAAGCGCGCGTCCGCCAAGCGGATCACCGCCGTAATGCCGTTCTGGGGTTACAGCCGCCAGGACAAGAAGCACCGCGGCCGCGAGCCCATCTCCGCCCGGCTCGTCGCGGACCTGTTCAAGGTCGTCGGCGCGCACCGGATCATGACCGTGGACCTGCACACCTCACAGATCATGGGCTTCTTCGACGGCCCGGTGGACCACCTGTTCGCGCTGCCACTGCTCGCCAGTCACATCAAAACCGCCTACGCCGGCCGCGAGCTGGCCGTGGTGTCGCCGGACTCCGGCCGGGTGCGGCTGGCCGAGCGCTGGGCTGAGACCCTCGGCGGCACGCCGCTGGCGTTCATCCACAAGACCCGCGACTGCGCCGTGCCCAACCAGGCGGTCGCCAACCGGGTGGTCGGCGACATTGAGGGCCGGCTCTGCCTCGTGATCGATGACATGATCGACACCGGTGGCACGGTGGCCAGCGCCGCACGGGCGTTGCTTCAGGGTGGCGCCACCGACGTCGTCGTCGCCGCCACCCACGGGGTGCTGTCCGGCCCAGCTACCGAGCGGCTGTCCGGCTGCGGCGCCCGCGAGATCATCCTCACCAACACGTTGCCCATTCCGGACGAGAAGCGCTTTCCCGGGATGACAGTGCTGTCCATCGCGCCGTTGCTGGCCCGCGCGATCCACGAGGTCTTCGAGGACGGCTCGGTGACCAGCCTGTTCGACGGCACCGCCTGACCCGTTATACTTCGCCGCCACCGCCTTTCCGCAAAGGGAGTTCACTGTGTCCGAGGTCCGCCTAGCCGCCGAGCCGCGCACTGAGTTCGGCAAGGGCGCCGCCCGCCGCGCCCGACGCGCTGGCAAGATCCCCGCGGTGCTCTACGGGCACGGCAGCGAGCCGTTGCATGTGGCGCTGCCCGCGCTGGAATTCGCCCGGGTGGTGCGCGAGCAGGGCAGCAACGCCGTGCTCAGCCTCGACCTGGAGGGCAGGCCGCAGCTCGCGCTGACCAAGACCGTCACCGTGCACCCGCTCCGGCGGCACATCGAGCACGTCGATCTGCTGATCGTCACCCGCGGCGAGAAGGTCGTGGTGGACGTCCACATCGTCGTCACTGGCAGCCCCGGCCCAGACTCGCTGGTCACCCAGGAGCTGAGCACCCTCCAGGTCGAAGCGGACGCGATGGCCATCCCCGACGAGATCGAGGTGTCCATCCAGGATCTAGAGGCGGGCACCCGGGTGCTGGCCGGCGAGGTGCCACTGCCGCCGGGTGTGGAGCTGCGGACCGACCCGGAGTACCTCGTGGTCAACATCGTCGCGTCGACCGCCGGGGATCTCGGCGCCGAGGGCGAGGCGGAGCCGGCGGCATCGGTCGCGTCCGGGTCAGCCGACGAGTAGGTCTTTGATCAGGCCGTGACTGCTGACGGTAGTACTGACTGGGTCGCCGGTGAGCTCGCGCTGATCGTCGGGCTGGGCAACCCGGGACCCAGCTACGCCGGCAACCGGCACAATGTCGGGTTCATGGTGGTTGATGAGCTCGCCCGCCGCGCGGGTGGCCGGCTCACCTCGCACAAAGCCGGCGCTGACGTGCTGCAGACGCGGCTGGCCGGGCGGCGGGTGGTGTTGGCCCGGCCACGCTCGTTCATGAACATCTCCGGGCCAGCGGTCGCCGGAACGGCGCGGTACTTCACGATCCCTGCGACTGACGTGGTGGTCGTGCACGACGAGCTGGACCTCGACCACGGCGTGATCCGGCTCAAGCGCGGCGGCGGCGAGGGCGGGCACAACGGCCTGCGCTCGGTCTCGGAGTCCCTGGGCAGCCGGGACTACCTGCGAGTGCGCTTCGGAATCGGCCGCCCGCCCGGCCGGATGGATCCGGCTGACTTCGTGCTGCGCGACTTCTCCACCGAGCAACGCCGCGAACTGGACCTGCTGGTGGACCGCTGTGCCGACGCGGTCGAACAACTCCTCACCCAAGGCCTGGCCGCCACCCAAAACCAACTGCACTGAGCCGGGCCCGCAATCAAGCTACGGCGGTGGCTCCACCGCGAGTGAGCTGCGGAGCGGGGGACGATCCGCTGGCCCATGCTGCGCACACACTGTGCCAGTTGCTGGCCGCGCAGCCGGCCTGGTGTGGGGTCCTTGACGCCATTCCAGACAACTGGGGTCGGGGCCTTCTTGTCGAGGGAGCTAGCGGCGGATCGACCACGTGTGTTCCGGCAGATCGACCACATGGTATGCGGCAGATCAACCATTTGGTGGTACGTTCGGCAGATGCCCGACCCCAGCGAATTCCTACCACGGCGAGCATGCGAGAACGTCCGAGCAGCGTTGGCGGACACGAGGGTCGTCGTGATCAACGGCGCCCGCCAGACGGGCAAGAGCACCTTGGCGAGGCTCGTCGCGGACGGCTTTCCCACCGCGGAGCTGCGTTATCTGGACGAAGCAGCGGTTCGTTCCGCCGCGCAAGCAGACCCGGCCTGGTTCGTTCGTCACGACGGCCTGTTGGTCCTGGATGAGGTGCAACGGGTGCCGGACCTCCTCCTTGCGATCAAGCATGCGGTTGACGTGGACCCCCGCCCCGGGCGCTTCCTGCTCACAGGTTCGGCGCGTCTGTTGGCCCTGCAAGACATCCCCGATTTGCTGCCCGGCCGCTCGGAGACCATTGAGCTGTGGCCGCTGTCACAAGGAGAGATCGGCCGTGCCGCTGACGGTTTTGTCGATGCGGTGTTCGGACAGGGCGCCGCACTGACCGCGGCGGAGTCGCCGCTTCGCCGCGAGGAATACCTCGAACGGGCTTTCCGGGGTGGATACCCTGAGGCCGTGCACCGCACAGACCTGGGCCGGCGCGCGCGTTTCTTCGAGTCCTACGTATCAGATCTGATCAGCCGGGATGTCCGGCAGGTGTCAGAGATCGAGCGACCGGCGGACATGAGGCGATTGCTCAACCTCGTCGCTGCCTCGATGGCCACTCTCGCTGTCCCTGCCGCGTTCGCCAATCACCTGCGGCTGCCGGCTAGCACGGTCAAGCGCTACCTCGATCTGCTCGAGCTGTTGTATGTGGTGCGCCGAATCCCCGCGTGGTCGACCAACCTGACCACTCGAGCCGTTGCGACACCCAAGTTGATGCTGGTCGACTCCGGGCTCGCTAGTCACCTTGTTGGCATGACGGTGAAGCGGGCACGGCATCCCGCCGCGCCAGTGGGGCCGATCATAGAGAACTTCGTGCTCGGAGAGCTCGCTCGCCAGCTCAGCTGGGCCGACGAACCGGTTCGTCTCTACCATTACCGTGATCGCGACGGCAACGAAGTCGATGCGGTTCTTGAGCGCGCCTCTGGCGAGGTGGTCGCCGTGGAGATAAAAGCAGCCGAG
>JBOHFJ010000343.1:0-5227 GCA_050699655.1 Pseudonocardiaceae bacterium | reverse complement strand
CCGACACCGTCCTAGCCTTCCTCGACGGCCTCTGATTATGCCGACCACGCTGCCCGGGCCACCGCCGCCAGCAGCGGTCCCGGGCAGCACCTCGGCATAACCCACACGTCCTCATAAGACGCGTTATGCCGACATCGGCATAACGCGTCGACGGTGACCACAGTGGCGGCCAAGTCCAGCTCGGCCACCAGCGCGGCGAGCTCGGTGATTTCGCTGCCCTTGTCCGGGATCTGGCGCTGCGCGATCACGATCGCGCCGTCGTGGGTGGCCGCAGACAGCAGGTGTGGGCGGGTGTGACCGCCGGCGGCCGCGCCACGCAGCGACTTGCCGTCGATGGCCACCGCGGGCAGCCGGGCGCCGGTGCCGGTGCTTGCCCGCAGGGCCGCGACCCACTCGGTGCCACGTCGTTGCGGGTCGGTGACATCGACATGGGCCAGCACGCGACGCAGAGTGGCCTCGCTGGGCGTGAGGATCACGCCGGTCAGTGGATCAGCCTTGGCACCCAACGCGAGCAGCACCCACGGTGGGGCGTCCGCGGCCCACTGAGCCTGCGCGGCCACCTCGTCATGCCCGGCGCACGCCGTCGCGGCCACCACCACAGCCAACAGAAACCCCAGCTCGTAGCGCAAGCCCTGCCGAGACCGATGATCAACCACCTGGTTCAAGTACTCGGCAAGCGTGCGGCATCCGGCATGAACAGTCCCGAGATCCCCACCCGCGCCCCCGCCGACAGGCTCGGGGTGATTCTCGGTGATGAACCGCTGGCCAGAAGCGGGTCGGACAGGGCAGGATGACGGCACGGGCACGGTCCCTCGAGACGATCAGCGGCGTAGGAACCTTGATCCTCTCTAGGGACCGTGCCTGACCCGCCAGAAGACACTCAATACGGCGTGTCTATCCCAAACCCCACCAATCGCCCGAACCTCCCTATACAGTCATTTTCCAAACATGACGCAGCCCTGCCTGCGACCTGCGACGATGTCAATTTTGGTGGATTTTTGTTACAATGCGGCTCCTTACTTAGGGGAGTTTGGGCATCGGGGGCGCTTGTCGCATCTGGCTCGTGCTGCGATCCTGGCGTCCTCTCATCAATCCGTCCGCCCTAGGATGGTGCGTCTCATCAGGCGGAGACACCCTCTCACCGAGAGCGCGAATCACTAGCGGAGAACGCGCATATGCCGGGTCAGCGAAGAGCTCGTATATGCGACCCGCGCATAGGAGCAGCTCACCGCCCGTGAATGTGACGCGCTACGATACGCGACGCGCATACGCTGTCAACCCGGGGGAGTCGCGATGACCGATCAGCACCCACACGGCTCCACCTCAGCGAACCCTGGTGGGGCGCCGATGCATCCGGCGGATTTCTGGGAACAACCCGAGTTTCGGGCCGCCTCCCGGGAACGTCACTTCGGCCGACTGCTGCGAGCATACCGACTAGGCCAGAGTCCACCGTACGGCAGACCCACGTCGCCGGCTGGTTGGGGATCACTCAGGGCCAATTAAGCCGCATCGAGCGAGCCCTCACCCCAGTCCGGGACCTGACCAAACTCGACCAGTGGGCGCGGGTGCTGCACATCACCGGACACCTGTTGTGGTTCGAGGTCTCCTCTGATCCCTCCGAGGCACCCCTCTGCCTGACACTGGAAACTACCCTGGAGGAAGCGGGCCAGGACCGAGGAGAGAAGGGCGACGGCGTGCGCAGACGAGACCTCATCACGGCCGCCGGGGTGAACGCTGTGGCAGGCAGTGGCCTACTCGCCGACGCTCCGTGGCAGCGGCTCAGGGATTCACTCGACAAGGCGCGCCCGGTCGAGGCCGCCACAGTCCAGCTCATGCAAGACCGGACGGCGGATTTCTTTGAAACTGAGTACACTGTGCCAGCCAGAAACGTTCTCGACTTACTCACCACACACCGCGCTACGCTGATCACCCTGGTGGGCAACGCCCGGACGGATGCCACGCGGGATCCACTGACTGTCATGATAGGCGAAACGCAGGCATTGATCGGGTGGTTGAATTTCGACCTAGGACGGGTACGCGAAGTGGCGGACGCGTGGCGGGCGACGCTGAAGGTCGCCAAGGACACTGGTGATCGCGCGCTAGCGGCCTGCGCTCTGGGATACTGGAGTTATCTCCCTGGTTCACGAAATGATGTCGAACCAGCCGTCCGCCTGCTACAACAAGCGGAAGAATACGTACCAGGCAGCTGTGCGCCCGCGACGCGGTCATGGATCGCGGCCCGCGCGGCCGAGGAACTGAGCCGCCTAGGCGACGAAACGGCGGCCTTGCGGGCACTGGAACGGGCATTCACCGCGTTCGACTTCGCACGGCCACGCACAGAGCGGGTGTGGACTGGGTTCTTCACCGCGAACAGGCTCGGTGGCCTGACCGTGTCCACCTACATGGCCCTGAACCACCGCGACACGACCACCCCCGCTGAATCCTTGCTCGCGTCCCTGTCCCCCACGGAAAACAAGATCCGCGCGATCACGCTCGCCGACCTCACGACCGTTGCCGTCCGAACAAAAGACTTCGACCGCGCGAATTCTTTTGTCGACGAGGCGATCAATATCACGATTCGAACCGAGGCCAGCATCGCCAAGCAACGACTCTTGACCCTGGCATCATCACTGACCACCAGCAGCAACCAGGGCGCCACCGGCGCTTTGCGAGACCAGATCATGTCTAGCCTACGCCGGTAACACTCTGGTAGCTCACGTCGGCCGTGTCTCGGCTGTCACCCACGACAAGTAGTCGGCGCTGCCACCCACAATCGGCAGAGCAACAACTTCCGGCATGTCGTAGGTATGATTCTTCTTGATGTGTTCGGTCAGCGCATCCAGTCGGTCAGCGCTGGTCTTGATCCAGCATTGCCACTCCTGGGCGCTCTGCACCTCACCCTCCCACCGATAAATACTGCGGATCGGCCCGACAATCTGCACGCAAGCGGCAAGACACGCGTCCACGATCCCACGCGCCAGCACCTCAGCACCGTCGAGGCTATCGGTTGTCGTAATCACCACACAGTGTGACTCCCGCATGTGTCCCTCCCAGTTCGGTTAACCCTTCCCCACCCGAGCCTAGACAGTGATCGGTCCCAGAACAGGCCCAACAGGCCCGGTACCGGTAGCCGAGGTATGGCCGAAGAGAAGCTCACGAGCCGGGCATGAACAGCGGTGAGTAACCCAGCAGCGCGGGTATCCCGTCACGTTCGCAGCGATGCCGCGCGGCTGGCGCTGGCCGCACCCCGGCGGGCCACCGGTCACCGTCCGGACCAGGCGACCACTGCGCCTCGGAGCTCAGGAGACGGTGCCCGAGTTCCGCACCAGGCTGGTGCGCGCGGTAGCAGCCGTGTAACAACGACCCCGACACAAGGCAGACGGCCCTAGATCACCTCCGAAGATCCATTCGATGTCGGAGAGCATGCACACCCTGCGACACACGGAGCGCCCGGGCCTTCGTAAGCAAGAGGCTGTGCTGGTTCGGTCCGAATCGCTCGAAGATCCACACTTGCCGAACAACAGCTTCGGGCACCAGACTGCACTGTACTCGTAATGGAAAGTCACACCGCTGTTACACGCTGTTACATTGCTTTGCTGCCGAATCTACCTCTATGGGATCAAGGCGGCGCGCAAGCGCACCGCAGGCCGGACCCGCCTGCCGCTCCGCTCACGGCGGCCCGGCCCCTCACGCCGCGCCGCATGATTCCGACGCCGTGCACCCGTCGGCGAAGTGTGATCCGCGCGCCCACGTACATGATCACGGGGACGTGCCGAGAGTACACTAAGACCCCCCTACCCGAGCCTTACTGGCCTTGCTTGGAGATCACGTGCCCCAGAGGGAGCGAGGTAAGCGTCGTTCTCAAGGAACTCGAACACGGAGTCTTGGCATCCGAGCACCGAACGTGAATAGACGGCGAAGCCATACAGACCGCGTATTCGCATTATTCAGACGCCCCGTTAAGCTATTCATCTCGGGAATAGTCGCACTCGCGATAGCAATTCTGCTCATCTTTCGCGACGCTGTGCTATCTGAGCTATTTAATAAGAATACAATCGGAGACTCTGTTAGGGATATCCGAGGTGAGCCTGCTCTGCAAATAATACGGGTCGACACTACAGCAGATGAGCACCATAGGTTCGCGCGCGCCGACGACTATCGATTAAGCCCGCCAGAGGAACGGCAGTTACAGAATCTCGGTGTTCCCGCCAGCACTCTGATCCTTGATCAGGCCCGCAGAGGGGGCTTACCCGCGGGAAGTGCAACTTGGCTGGCATACTTACGTGGAGACCGCAGCCACATGGTACGCGTGCTGAACATTCGTCCAGTTAATATCACTCGAGAAAATCCATTTACGGGCACGCTGTTCAATGTTCACCCCCAGGGAGGGGGCCCTATTCTACAAATCGGTTTCGATATGGATTCTCCATATCCCGGAGCCCGAGAGATACGGGATGATGGAACCTTGGGAAACTCGTACTTCGATCACAAAACGTTGAGCTTGAGCGACCAGGAAAGTGAAGTGATTGCCTTCATTGTATACAGTAAAAGATATTTGGTGACATTCAACCTGCAGATAGATTATCTGGTTGACAATGAGGTTCGACACGAAACCATAACGGACAACGGTCGACCCTTTGCTCTCACCGCCTTCAGCTGTCGGCCTGATGGAACCCTCGATTACAAACAATACTATTCAGAGACCGGATTCGGCCCCGAAGAGATTGATCCCCTGGGGAGCAACTTAGGACTCGCACCGAAAAAATTGCCTGACGATGACAAGTATTGCACGAGATAGATACAGGCACCAGATTGCCGCCAACCAATTAAATTCCTGCGAAGGACCTCATCCCCAACAGCCTCCCGGCGGGTACGGTGATCTATGATTATTCTATCCCGACCCCAGCGGCACGACTGGTCGAAGAGCAGCTCACGCCAACGCTGCCCCGTGCCAGATACAGTAGGACAGGCAATTCCGTCGGCGAACTGCGGGGAACGTCCGCTACGAACTTGCTCGACAGGCTGGCCAGAGAATCCACAGATGAATTCCTCCTTGGTTCTGAGGTCCTGAACACCGCACGTCAACATCTGTGCCTCCGGCGGGCCTCGCTCCGAGATGGGGTCCCCGACCGGCGCCAGGTAGTGGTGGGTCACCAGGGGTGCGGGTATCCCGTCACGTCGGCGCCGAAAGCGTAGCGGGCCGAGGGCAGGGGGCAAGGTCGTTCAT
>JBOHFJ010000342.1:0-5227 GCA_050699655.1 Pseudonocardiaceae bacterium | reverse complement strand
GTTCATGGATGACGTTCTTTCGGAGGATGCACGCTCACCACCAGAAGAAATATGTCCGAACATGTCTTCGCGCGTCCCTTCTCTGAACCCTGAACATTATTAATAAAAAGCGTTCCGGGTGGGCTGGTGAACCTGTACCCGAAACCAGTCTCGGCACCCGAACGGCGGTGATGACGCTTGGGGTGGGGTTTCGTCGGGTGGCGGCGCGCGGATGTTTTTCATGATTTGTTGGATACGGTGTAGCCGGGCTTCGTGTTGCGCGTCCAGTGCGGCGAGCTCGTCCGAGTCCGGTGAGTTTCTCCCTATTAGGGAGGGTAGTCGAGTCCGTATTGCCCGGCGACCGCTCATTAGGGTGAACCCTGAGCGTGCGGATCCGATCTTGGCGGGCGGGTGAGGCGATCGGTGTCCCTGTGGCTCCCCGCTGCATCCCGTGCGTCGCCGCTGGATCTGGTACGGGTTTGGCCCGGCCGGTGGCTGGTGGGCTCGACCCTCACTAGGGAGAGGCGGGTGGACTGTGGTGTTCAGTGCTGTCGGGGGATGGCCGCAGCTGCCCGCCGCTGCGGGATAGCATGGTTTGCCAGGTAACGGTTTGCCAGGTAACAGAGGAGATCGGACGCGTAGTGAGTGGACCCATCCTGATTCTCATCGGTCCGCCGGGCTCGGGGAAGAGCACCGTGGGGCGGCTGGTGGCGGGTGAGCTGGGGGTCCCCTTTCGGGACTTCGATGATGACGTGGAGAAGGAGTGCGGTCTGCCGGCCGGTGAGCTGGTCGTCGAGCTGGGCCGGGAGGAATTCAGTGACCTGGAGTGCCGGCTTATCGGTACTGTTCTGGCGGAGCATGCGGGTGTGCTCGCGCTGGGCGGCGGCACGCCGCTGAACCCGGTCATTCAGGAACAACTGAAACCTTTCCACATTGTGTTTCTTGATGTGGAGCTCACTGAGCTGCTCCGCCGGGAGGGGCTGGTCACCCTGCATCCGTGGCTGCTCCCCAACCCCCGGGCGCATCTGCGGCAACTGCTCGAGCAGCGGCGACCGATCTATGCGGCGGTGTCCAGCGCCGTCGTGTTGACCACTGGCCGTTCCGCGCCGGACGTGGCGGCAGAGGTGCTGCTCACCATGCGCCAGTGATGTCGCGGTAATAGTGGGCGGTTCGTGGCATGCTGCCCCCGTGGATGCGGACGCGAGTGAAGCTGAGATGAGCGAGACCGGCGAGCTGGGCCCCGCCGGCGACACCCAGGCCGGTGACACCACGCCGAAGCGGATCCGGGTGGCCACGGCGCAGCCCTACGACGTCATCGTCGGACGTTATCTGCGGGCGGAGCTGCTGGACGCGGTGGGCAGCGGGGCGGTGGTGATCGTGCACCAGCCGACCTTGGCCGAGCCTGCGGAGGCGCTGCGCGCGGTGCTGGAGTACTTCGGTTTGCGGGCTTTCCGCATCGAGGTGCCCGACGCCGAGGACGGCAAGACGTTGGCCGTGGCGGGATTCTGCTGGGACGCGCTGGGGCGTGCGGGCCTGGACCGCACCGGCACCGTCGTCGGCTTCGGCGGCGGCGCGGTGACCGATCTCGCCGGGTTCGTCGCCGCCAACTGGCTGCGCGGGGTCCGGGTGGTGCAGGTGCCCACCACGCTGCTGGCGATGGTGGACGCCGCGGTCGGTGGCAAGGCCGGGATCAACACCGACGCGGGCAAGAACCTGGTCGGCGCGTTCCACGAACCCGGCACGGTGCTGGTGGACCTGGCGACTCTCCCGACGCTGCCCCGTGCCGAGCTCGTCGCCGGGATGGCCGAAGTGATCAAGGCCGGGTTCATCGCCGACCCGGTGATCCTGGAGCGGATCGAGGCCGACCCGGCCGCCGCGCTGGATCCCGCCGGGCCGGTGCTGGAAGAGCTGATCATCCGCTCGATCAAGGTCAAAGCCGACGTGGTGGCCGCTGACCTGCGAGAATCCCACCTGCGGGAGGTGCTCAACTACGGGCACACGCTGGGCCACGCCCTGGAGCGCCGGGAGGGATACCGGTGGCGGCACGGCGCCGCGGTGAGCGTCGGCATGGTCTTCGCGGCAGAGTTGGCCCGGCTCGCCGGGCGCCTGGACGACGCCACCGCCCAGCGTCACCGCGCGGTGCTCCGCTTGATCGGCCTGCCCACCAGCTACGACGCCGACGCGTTGCCTGAGCTGCTGGAGGGCATGCGCAACGACAAGAAGACCCGCTCGGGGGTGTTGCGCTTCGTGGTGCTCGATGGCCTGGCGAAGCCCGGGCGGCTGGAGGACCCAGATCCGGAACTGCTCGCCGGAGCGTACGCCGCGGTGGCCAGCGGGGTGGAGACGCAGCGGTGAAGGTGCTGGTGCTCAACGGGCCGAACCTGGGCCGGCTCGGGACCCGGGAGCCCGACGTCTACGGCGCGAGCACCCACGGTGACCTGGTGGCGCTGTGCCAGCGAGTCGGAGCTGACCTGGGGCTGGAGGTGGACGTGCGCCAGACCGACCACGAGGGCGTCATGCTGAGCTGGCTGCACGAGGCCACCGACACCGCGACCCCAGTGGTGCTCAACGCCGGGGCGTGGACGCATGACTCGATCGCGGTCCGGGACGCCGCCGCGCAGCTGTCGGCGCCGCTGGTGGAGGTGCACATCAGCAATGTGCACGCGCGCGAGCCGTTCCGCCACCACAGCCACCTCTCGGCCATCGCCTCCGGAGTCATCGTCGGCCTGGGGGTCGAGGGATATCCGCTCGCGCTGCGCTGGATCGCCGGCCGCGCCAGCACCTGAGTACCGTTTCAGTTCATGTCCCATCCGGTAAAGCACCCTGGGCGCCGTGAGGCGCTGCGCGAGCGGCTGCGCGCGCTGGAGCTTGACGCGCTGCTGGTCACCGAGGTGCTCAACATCCGGTACCTCACTGGTTTCACTGGTTCCCACGGTGCCCTGCTGGTGCACGCCGAGGGTGATGAGCGCAGCGTGTTCGCCACCGACGGCCGTTACCGCACGCAGGCGGGCCAGCAGGTGCCCGACCTGCGTCAGGTGATCGACAGGTCCAGCCGCTCGAGATTGGCCACCGACTCCGTCGAGGCGGGGATCGGCCGGCTGGGTTTCGAGAGCCATGTGGTGACGGTGGATGGGTACGCCGCGCTGGCTGAGGTCACTGGCGAGGAGCGGCTGGTCGCCACCTCGCGACCGGTGGAGGCACTGCGGATGATCAAGGATGAGACTGAGGTCACCACGTTGCGCGCGGCCTGTGCGGCCGCCGACGCCGCCCTGGCCGGACTGCTCGCCGAGGGTGGGCTGCGGCCGGGCCGCACCGAGCGCGAGGTGGCCCGCGATCTGGAGGCCCGGATGGTGGCGGCGGGCGCGGCCGGCCCGTCCTTCGAAACCATCGTGGCGACCGGCGCGAACTCCGCGGTGCCCCATCACCGCCCGACCGACGCGCCGCTGCGCGTCGGTGATTTCCTGAAGCTGGACTTCGGTGCCCTGATCGAGGGCTACCACTCCGACATGACCCGCACCGTGGTGCTCGGAGTAGCAGCCGACTGGCAGCGGGAGCTCTACGACCTGGTCGCCGCGGCCCAGGCGGCGGGGCGGGATGCGCTGCGTGCCGGGGCCGAGGTTCGCGAGGTGGACGCGGCCGCCCGGGACGTCATCACCCGCGCCGGGCATGGCGAGGACTTCGTGCACAGCCTCGGGCATGGCGTCGGTTTGCAGATCCACGAGGCTCCGGCGTTGTCGCAGTTCGGGGCCGGTACACTCGCGGTGGGCATGGCGGTCACCGTCGAGCCGGGGGTCTACCTTGCTGGTCGGGGTGGCGTTCGCATCGAGGACACGCTCGTCGTGTCCGACGGCGAGCCGGAACTCCTCACCCTGACCACGAAGGATCTCATCGTCGTGCCCTGCTGAGCGCACACCACTAACCGAGAATGAAGGGCTGACGTGGCCTCCACCAACGACCTGCAGAATGGGCTCGTGCTGAACCTCGACGGCCAGCTGTGGTCGGTCGTGAAGTTTCAGCACGTCAAACCGGGTAAAGGTGGCGCTTTCGTGCGGACCACCCTGAAGAACGTGCTGTCCGGCAAGGTCGTGGACAAGACGTTCAACGCGGGTACCAAGGTCGACACCGCGACCGTCGACCGGCGCGATATGACCTTTTTGTACGCCGATGGCGCCGACTTCGTATTCATGGACGGCGGTACCTTCGACCAGATCACCGTTCCCGGTGCGGTCGTCGGAGATGCGGCGAAGTACCTGTTGGACAATCAGACCGTGCTGATCGCCGTCCATGAGGGCACGCCGCTCTACATCGAGTTGCCGACCTCGGTGGAGTTGGTGATCTCGCACACCGACCCGGGCCTGCAGGGGGACCGGTCCACCGGTGGCACCAAGCCCGCCACAGTGGAGACCGGCGCTGAGATCCAGGTGCCGCTGTTCGTCAGCACCGGCGAGAAGGTCAAGGTCGACACCCGGGACGGGCGTTACCTCGGTCGCGTCAGCAGCTGAGGTGCGCGCCCGGAGCAAGGCCCGTAAACGCGCCGTCGACATCCTCTTCGAATCCGACTTGCGCGGGTTGGACCCGCTGGTGCTGCTCGCTGAGCGAGTCGGGGCCCCGGAGCTGCCCCCGGTCAGCGACTACACGGTCTCGTTGGTGCACGGCGTGGTCGAGCACGCCGAGGACATCAACCGGTTGCTCACCGAACAAGCCCATGGCTGGGCGCTGGCCAGAATGCCCGCAGTCGATCGGGCGGTGCTCCAGCTGGGCGCGTTCGAACTGTTGTTCTCCGTTGAGGTGGACGATGCGGTGGCCATCGACGAGGCCATCGAGCTGGCCAAGTTGCTGTCCACCGACGATTCGCCGCGCTTCGTCAATGGCGTGCTCGGCGCGCTGGCCGCGCTGCCCCGCGGCACGTGAGCGGCGACCAACCCATCAGGCCTCTTCTTTCTCCTTCGCGGGGCGAGCCTCCGGAGGCAGCACACCCCAGCCGATCAGCTGCTCAGTGAGATCACCCGGCGACATGTCGTAGATGATCGCTAGTGAGCGCAGATCCTCGGTGCGGATCGACAGCACCTTGCCGTTGTAGTCACCGCGCTGGCTCTGGATCGTCGCGGCGTAGCGGGCCAGCGGGCCCACCTTGTCGACCGGCAGCTGCTGCAGGCGCTCTAGATTGATGACGATCTTAGTGGCTGGCTCGCTGCCGGAGGGTACCCGGCCTTCCGGCAGGAGTTCGGGTACCGGGACCCCGTAGAAG
>JBOHFJ010000341.1:0-5230 GCA_050699655.1 Pseudonocardiaceae bacterium | reverse complement strand
CCGCGATCATGCCCCGCCGGTCACGGATTGAGATCACGTAGGGCGGCTGTCGTACTCGGCAGGGGGCGCGGTGCGGGGCGCGGGGTGGCGGGAGGCACGAGCGGTTCGGGCGGTTGCGGGCGGGGTGTGTGGTTGTTGCCTACAATTAATTGTATGCTGCAATCAATTGGTGTGGCCCGCGTCGATGGCTATGGAGCCTCCGGGACCGACGTGGTGGAGCCGACCTGGCTGGCCACGTGGGAAGGACCCTGTTCATGACGACCACCGCGGCGGTGCCGCAGCAGCGGGGCGCGGCGGGACCCGCGTCCGGGGTGTTCACCCACCGGCAAATCATGACGATCTTCAGCGGGCTGATGCTGGGGATCATGCTGGCGGCGCTGGACCAGACGATCGTGTCCACGGCGATCCGCACCATCGCCGATGACCTGCACGGGTTGAATCTGCAGGCCTGGGCGACCACCGCCTACCTGATCACCGCGACGATCTCCACCCCGCTGTATGGCAAGCTGTCCGACCTCTACGGGCGCAAGCCCTTCTTCCTCGCCGCCATCTCGATCTTCATCGGCGGATCGGTGCTGTGCACGATCTCCCAGTCGATGTACGAGCTGGCCCTCTTCCGCGCCGTGCAGGGGATGGGAGCCGGCGGGCTGATGTCGCTGGCGCTCGCGATCATCGGTGACATCGTGCCGCCGCGAGAGCGGGCCCGGTATCAGGGTTACATCCTGGCTGTGTTCGCCACCGCGAGCGTGATCGGCCCGCTGGTGGGCGGTGCGTTCGCCGGTGCTCCCGCGATCCTGGGGATCGCCGGATGGCGCTGGGTGTTCCTGGTCAACGTCCCGATCGCGGCGGCCGCGTTGTTCGTCGTGGCCAGGGTGCTCAACATCCCGCACACCCGCCGTGAGCACCACATCGACTGGTCGGGTGTGGTGGCACTGACCGTCGCGGTGGTGCCGGTTCTCCTGGTGGCTGAGCAAGGCCAGGGCTGGGGTTGGGATTCGATCCGGGCGATCGCCTGTTACCTGATCGCCGCGGCCGGCCTCATCGGCTTCCTCGTCGCCGAGCGAAGGATCGGCGACGATGCGTTGATCCCGCTGCGGCTGTTCCGCACCGGCGTGTTCAGCGTGACGTCGGCGGCGGGCCTGATCATCGGCATGGGCATGTTCGGCGGTTTCCTGCTGCTCCCGCAGTACCTGCAGATCGTCAAGGGGGCCTCGCCCACCCAGTCCGGCCTTCTCATGCTGCCCATGATGGGGGGTATCTCCGTTGGTTCGCTGCTGTCCGGGCGGCTGATCTCCCGCACTGGCCGGTACAAGATCTTCCCCGTGCTGGGCACGGCGTTGATGACCGCCGCGCTGCTGCTGCTGGGCCTGCGGTTGGGGGCCGACACCTCCTTGTGGGAGGTCGACGCCTACATGGCGCTGTTCGGCTTCGGGCTGGGCGGCTGCCTGCAGACACTGGTCATGGCGGTGCAGAACGCGGTACCAGCTCGGGACATGGGGGTGGCGACCGCGTCGGCCACCTTCTTCCGGCAGATGGGCGGCACCCTGGGTGTCGCGGTGTTCCTGTCGATCCTGTTCTCCAGCGCCGCAAGCTTGATCTCCGATGCGTTCACCACCATCGCCCGCACGCCGGCCTTCCTCACCGCGCTGGCTGACCCGGCCGTGCGCGCCAACCCCGCAAACAAGGTCGTCCTGCAGGCCGTCCAGGCCGGCGGGCTCAGCGGCAACGCCGGCGGCGTGCTGCGGGATTCCTCGTTCCTGCGGCACCTCGACCTCCGGCTGGCCCGGCCGTTCCTGGTGGGCTTCTCCAACGCGATGGATGGGGTGTTCCTCGTCGCGGCCGGAGTGATGCTCATCTCTTTTGTGCTCATGCTTTTCCTGAAGGAAGTTCCGCTGCGCACCCAATCCGGCATCGAAGCCCTCGCGGCCGAATTCGCCGCCGAAGTGGGCGGCGAGCTACCGAGCGGCGAGCTCGGCCGCGGTGGACCGGACCTCGCGCTCGCTGGCGCCAACGGCCACCAGCGAGCGGTAGCGGTTGAGCAGCCGGGGCGCGTGGAAAGCCAGCACGGCGACGAGCGCGCCGTTGGCGAAGTAGCCGGCCACGGTGCCCTTGATCACGCCGGGGTCGTGCAGCACCTCGACAGAGGTGGCCAGCTCGCAGCGCCCGACCAGCTGTAGCGTCAGCCCGTACTGGTCGGACCAGAAGTAGGGCACGGCGTCGGCCAGGCGGGCGACTGGTCTGCCGGCGATGCGCTGCGCGACGACCGCCGCCTGCTCGGTGGCCGAGGTCCAGTGCTCGATGCGCGGCTGGTCGCCGACCGTGGGGTGCCGCCAGGCGGCGACGTCGCCGACCGCGTAGACGTTGCCGGTGCCCTCCACTAGGCCGGTGATGTCGCAGCGCAGCCCGCCCTCGGTGGGTACCCCGAGCCCGGCGAGCCACCCGGTGTCCAGGACGGTGCCCACGCCGACCACACCGCAGTCGGCCCGCACGGTGCTGCCGTCGGCCAGCCGCGCGGCGATCCCACTGTCGCTGTCCAGGAAACGCTCGAGCCGAGTGCCGCAGCGCACCGTGACCCCGTTGTCGGTCTGCAACTGGGCGCACAGCTGGCCCATCCGCTCGCCGAGAACTCGGGCGAACGGGGCCGGCAGCGCCTCCAGCATGATCACCTCAACACCGGCCCTGCGGGCGGTGGCGGCGACTTCGGCACCGATGAAGCCGGCCCCGATCACCAGCAGCGAGCGGGCTCGGGAGAGCGAATCCCGCAGCGCGCGGCACTCCTCCAGCGTGCGCAGCGTGTGCAGTTCCGGATGGTCGGGCTGGCCGGGCAGCCGCCGGGGCCGCACCCCGGTCGCCACCACCAGCGAGTCGTAGCGGAGCAGGGTGGCGTCGTCGAGCTCGACGCTCCCGCGCTCGACGCTAACCGCGGCGGTGCCCAGGCGCACAGTGACATCAAGGTCGGCCAGCGCACCGCGGTGCAGGGCGGCCCGCTCCTCGGGCCACTGCCCGGCGAGGATCTCCTTGGACAGCGGGGGCCGGTCGTAGGGCTCGTGCGGCTCGTCGCCGACCAGGCTGATCCGGCCGGAAAATCCTTCGGCGCGCAGGAACTCAACCGTGCGCAACCCACCCAGCCCAGCACCGACGACCACCACGTGAGCCATGCCGCAGGCTAGCCTGCGGCATGCGCCCTCAGCTCACCAGCAGCTGGCGCTGGCTGGTCGTCCAGAGCGCCCGGCGTTCCTCCTCGGTCAGGCCTCCCCAGACTCCATACGGTTCGCGCGCGGCCAGCGCGTGGCGGCGGCACTGCTCCAGAACCGGGCAGCCCTCGCAGATCGCCTTGGCGCGGTCGGCGCGGTGCGATCGCGCTGAGCCGCGTTCGCCGTCCGGGTGGAAGAAGATGCTGCTGTTCAGCCCCTGGCAGGAACCCTTGAGCTGCCAGTCCCACTCCTGAGCGACCGGGCGCGGAAGTCGTCGCGTGTCCGCCATCTCCAATACCGTCCTCGCTGGTCGATCGGTCCTAGCGCTGTTCGATTGATACCCATCGTGCGGGGCCGGCAAACCTCTGCCAAGCCTGATGACCGACCCTGATGCGCACCAGCGCCGGTCATCAGGCATAATGGGGTAGCGATGCTGACACCAATGACTGGTGCGGCCGAGGTCGACTGTGAGCGCTTTCGCGGCGCTGGAGCTTCTCCGTAGGACTGCGGGGTGGCCACGCATCAGCGGCCACCATCTTTCCAGGAGAGGATTACCCCCGCGTGCCGTCGAACCACTCCCCTCAGGGGCAGCCAGGTAGTTTCCGTGAGCTTGGAGTACCCGAGGAACTACTCACCGTACTGACCCGGCAGGGCATCACCACCGCGTTTCCCATCCAGGCCGCGACGCTGCCGGACGCGCTCGCCGGCCGTGATGTGCTTGGCCGTGGCCGAACCGGCAGTGGCAAGACGCTTGCCTTCGCGATCCCGACGATCACCGCGCTGGCCCGTTCCGGGTCGCGCCGCTGCCCCGGACGACCTCGCGCGCTGGTGCTAGTGCCCACCCGAGAACTGGCCAACCAGGTCGCCGACACCTTCGCCCCGCTGGCCGCCACGTTCGCACAGCGGATCACCACCGTGTACGGCGGTGTCGGCCAGGGCCGGCAGGTTTCCGCGCTGCGCGGCGGGATCGACATCCTCATCGCCTGCCCCGGCCGCTTGGAGGATCTGCTCGGCCAGGGCCACGTACACCTCGACGCGGTCGAGGTGACCGTGCTGGACGAGGCCGACCACCTGGCTGACCTGGGTTTTCTCCCCGCGGTACGCAGGCTGCTGGACCGCACCCCGGCCGGTACCCAGCGTCTGCTGTTCTCGGCCACCCTGGATGGCGCCGTGGACGCGGTGGTGCGCCGCTACCTGTCGGATCCGGTGGTGCACTCGGCCGACCCATCGGTGCTGACGGCATCCAAGATGGAGCATCACGTGTTCACGGTGGAGCACGCGGACAAGCCTTCAGTGGTCCGCGAGCTCGCCTCCGGCCAGCGCCGCAGCCTACTGTTCACCCGCACCAAACACGCCGCGAAGAAGCTGGCCAAGCAGCTGACCATCGCCGGGCTGCCCGCCGTGGAGCTGCACGGGAACCTCTCGCAGACCGTCCGGGCCCGCAATCTCGCGGCGTTCAGCGCGGGCAGCGCGCGGGTGCTGGTGGCCACTGACATCGCCGCGCGTGGCATCCACGTGGACGAGATCGGCCTGGTCGTGCATGTGGATCCCCCTGCCGAGTGCAAGGCGTACCTGCACCGTTCCGGGCGCACCGCCAGAGCCGGCGCTGAAGGCGTCGTGGTCACGCTGTCCACCCCGGAGCAGGTCGGGGACGTACGGACGCTGACTCGGCTGGCCGGCATCAAGCCGGTGATGGTGCGAGTGCGCCCCGGCGCCGAGCAGATCGCCGCGCTCACCGGCCCGCCGGCTCCGCTGATCCTCCCCGCCGCCCCGGTCGCCGCCGCTCCCGTCGCCACGCGGGTGGCGCCTCGACGCCGCCAGGGCAGCGCCGCCGAGGCCTCCCGTCGCGGACCACGACGGCCCACCCGTCGCCGTTCCACCCGGCACGCCGCCTGACTCTGGAGTCTTCAACGTCCACGCCACCAGCCGCGGCGCAGCCAGCCAGGCCGCGCCGCGGCTGGTGGTGGCGGGTGCTGCTGGTCACGCTGGTTGCGGTGGCGCTGCTCGGATCCGTAGCGGGTGCCTCCGTCGTGGGC
>JBOHFJ010000340.1:0-5251 GCA_050699655.1 Pseudonocardiaceae bacterium | reverse complement strand
CGTTGGGGGTTGTGGTTGGTGGGGTGGTGGGGTGGGTGGTGAGCGCGGCACTCCGGCGTGCGGCGGTCGCGGAGGCTGGGCGGGCGGCGGACGCCGCCAGGGCCGGTATCGAGGCCGAGCTCATCGCCGCCCGCCGGGCGGGCGAGAGCGCCGAGACGGCCCGGGACGCCGAGGCGACCCGGGCACAGCAGTGCCACCAGCGCGCCGAGGAAACTGGTGAGCGGCTCGCGGCGGCACGGGCGGAACTGGCCGGCGTCCTCGGTGCGCTCGAGGCCGAGCGCCGGGCCGCGACCGACCGGGAACAGCTGCTCACCCACCGCGAGGCCGAGCTCAAGGACAGCTTCCAGGCGCTGTCGGCGCAAGCGCTCTCGCGCAACAACGAGGCCTTCGTCCAGCTGGCCGAAGCGCAGTTCGCCAAGGTCACCGCGGCGATGTCGGCCAAGTCAGAGGGCGACGCCACCCAACGCCAGCAAGCCATCGAGGTGCTGCTCGGCCCGATCACCCAGAGCCTGCACCGGCTCGACGGTCAGATACGCACGGTGGAGAAGGAGCGCCAAGCCGCCTACGCCGGCTTGCACGAGCAGGTCGGGGCGATGCACCGCACGTCCGAACAGCTGCAGAGCGAGACCCGGCAGCTGGTCACCGCGCTGCGCGCCCCGCAGGTCCGCGGCCGCTGGGGCGAGCTACAACTGGAGCGGGTCGTGGAGCTGGCTGGCATGGTCGAACACTGCGACTTCTCCCGGCAGCTCACCGCCACGGACTCCAGCGGCGACGACGACGCCCTGGTCCGCCCCGACCTGGTGGTGCACCTGGCCGGTGGCAAGCACATCGTGCTGGACGCCAAGGTGCCCTTCGGAGCCTACCTGGAGGCCGTCGACGCCACCGACCCGGACCGCCGGGCCGACCGGCTGGCCGCGCACGCCCGGCACCTGCGCGCGCATGTCGATGCGCTGGCGCACAAGTCCTACTGGCAGCGCTTCGAGGCCACTCCGGAGTTCGTGGTGCTGTTCGTCCCCGGCGACCCGTTCCTCGAAGCGGCGCTGCAAGCCGACCCCGCCCTGCTCGAGCACGCCTTCGAGCGCAACGTCGTGATCTCCACGCCGACCACACTGATCGCGCTGTTGCGGACGGTGGCCTACGCCTGGCGGCAGGAGTCACTGGCGCATAACGCCGCGCGGGTCCACGAGCTGGGCCGCGAGCTGCATTCCCGGCTGGCCACGATGGGCGGCCACGTGGCCCGGCTGGGCAAGCAGCTCGGTGGCGCGGTCGAGGCTTACAACCGGACGGTCACATCCCTGGAGTCGCGGGTGCTGGTCACCGCGCGCCGGTTCAGTGAGCTCGGCGTGGTCACCGAACAGCTGGACACCCCCGATCAGGTGGAGCGCGCTCCCCGGGCCGTGCAAGCGGTAGAACTCCACGCCAGCGCGACAGACTCGCTCATCGCGCTGGATCCCGGGCAGCGCAGGCGGGACTCGGGCCAGGAGCCAGCCGCCGAGCGGCGCGGTGAGGACTGGCGCTGGGTCACCGAGGCGCTGCACCAGGACGGGGGCGACGATCAGGCGCGGTCTACGGTGAACGAGTGACGGGCAGCCGATCCCGAAGCAGCGCGAGGCGCGAGACCGCCCAGCACCAGACTGGGCCGCGCCAGACTGGGCAACACGAATCATGGGGCGATCAGGCGTTGCTGCCCGATAGCTCCGGGATAGCCTGGTGGGCGGCCGCGTTGTGCGCGCTCGGGCTCACCGGGATCGGTGCGTTCGTGGATGTCGAGCGGGTCAACCACCTGGGCATTGTGTTCCAGCTTTGCTATTTTCTCGGCTGTCTGCTTGCCGTGGTGGTGGTGCGGCGCAAAGGCCTGTTCGGTCCGATGGTGGCGCCTCCGCTGATCCTGGCGGTGGCGGTGCCGGGCACCGTCCTGGCGGCCGGCTCGCGTCACCCCAGCGGGGGGATGATCTCCACCGCGCTCGCGGTCGGCACTCCCCTGATCACCGACTTTCCCACCATGGCGATCACCACCGGGATCACTGTCGCGATCGGCATCCTCCGGCTGATCATCCAGCGACAGCCGAGCTCACGGCATGATCGCTGAACCCAGCTTCCCTTGGTCGCTAGTCGCGTGCCCCAGGATTGGCCGCGCCGGTGTTGGCGATCGATCCCCTGAGCTCGCGCGGCAGGGCGAACACCAGCTTCTCCTCCGCCGTCGTGACCTCCCGCACGTCGGTGTATTCCCGCTCGGCAAGAAAGTCTAGGACACCGCGGACCAGTACCTCGGGCACCGAGGCGCCGCTGGTGACGCCGACCGTCCGCACCCCGTCCAGCCAGGCCGGGTCGATCTCTCGCGAGTAATCCACCAGGTAAGCCGACCGGGCACCGGAATCCAGGGCAACCTCGACCAACCGCACCGAATTTGACGAGTTTCGCGACCCCACGACGAGAACCAGATCGCACTCGGCCGACATCGCCTTCACCGCAACCTGCCGGTTCTGGGTGGCGTAGCAGATGTCGTCACTGGGCGGGTCGGCCAGCTCGGGGAAGCGTTCCCGCAGGCGGGCCACGGTGCGCATGGTCTCGTCCACCGACAGCGTCGTCTGGGACAACCACACCACCCGCGACGGGTCTGCCACGGTCACCGAATCCACCGCGTCCGGACCGTCGACGAGCTGAACCCGCGCGGGCGCCTCGCCAGCGGTGCCCTCGACCTCCTCATGACCCTGATGACCGATCAGCAAGATGTCGTAGCCGTCACGGGCGAACCGCTTGACCTCCTGGTGCACCTTGGTCACCAGCGGGCAGGTGGCGTCGATGGTGCGCAGGCCACGCGCGGCGGCTCGCTGGTGCACCTCCGGGGACACCCCATGCGCGGAGAAAACCACGAGGGCGCCCTCAGGCACGTCATCGGCCTCGTCGACGAAGACCACCCCGCGGCTCTCCAAGGTCTCCACTACATGCCGGTTGTGCACGATCTGCTTGCGCACGTACACCGGCGCCCCGTGCGCCTCCAGTGCCTTCTCGACGGTGACCACCGCGCGGTCAACCCCGGCGCAATAGCCGCGGGGCGCGGCAAGCAGCACACGCTTGGTCATGGGCTCCACCCTACGGCCAATGGGTTCGAACACCCGGATAGGCACAAGCCCGGTGGCCGCGGCAGGCTTGACGCCCATGAGCCACGTACCATTGCCGGTCCGAGTCGCCATGGGCCTGGCGGTCACCGCCGTGGAACAGGCCCGCAAGCTTCCTGAACAGCTCGCCGAACTCCCGATCCTGGCCGCCAGCCGTGCCGTGCAGGCCGGGATGCGGGTGCAGCAGCGGGTCACCGAGCTGGCGATCAAGGGCGATCAGGTGTTCTCACTGTTCAACCCGGTTGAAGATACCCCGACCTGGGCCAGGTTCGATGAGGACGACGAGCTGCGGCCCCCTGAAGCCGACCCGGGCGTTGACCTGGGTACGGCCACCGCGAGCGAGTTCATCGCGGCAGGCGAGGGCGCGGTGGTGGCCGCTGATCTTGGGTTTGACGAGCTGTCGCTGGCCCAGCTGCGGGGCAAGCTGCGGACACTGTCCCTGCCCCAGCTTGAAGCACTGCTGGCGTACGAACAGCTCGACCAGGATCGGCCCGCGTTCGTCACTCTGCTGACCAACCGGATCGCCACGGTCCGCTCCCACCTGACCGAATCCCCGTGACCGGGCCAGTGACCGAACCCGTGATTGGGCCCGCGACCACGCCGGAGGCACCCTGGCCGGTCCGCACCGTCGCCCGGAAGATCGCGACATGGATCGATCGGCTGGGCTCGGTCTGGGTCGAGGGGCAGCTCACCCAGGTCAGCGCCAAACCGGGCACCGGAACAGCGTTCCTCACCCTGCGCGACCCAGCGGCCGATGTGTCGATGACCCTGACCTGCCCGATCGCGCTGGTGCGCGACCGGCAGCCGCCATTGGCGGATGGCTGCCGGGTCGTGGTGCACGGCAAGCCGTCAGTGCACCGCAGCCGCGGCACGCTGAGCCTGCGCGTGGATGAGATCCGTGCGGTCGGCATCGGCGAGCTGCTCGCCCGCATCGAGCGGCTCCGCCGGCTGCTGGCTGCCGAAGGCCTGTTCGACCCGCGGCGAAAGCGCCGGCTGCCGTTGCTGCCCGGCTGCGTCGGGCTGATCACCGGCCGGGCCAGCGCGGCCGAGCGCGACGTGCTCAGCAACGCCACCGCCCGCTGGCCCGCGGTACGTTTTCAGGTGCGCAACGTGGCGGTGCAAGGCCCGCTCGCGGTGGGCCAGCTCGTCGACGCGCTCACCGCCCTGGACGCCGACCCGGCGGTGGACGTCATCGTGCTGGCCCGGGGTGGCGGCAGTGTGGAGGATCTGTTGCCGTTCTCCGACGAGGCGCTGTGCCGCGCGGTGTCACGGTGCGCCACCCCGGTGGTCTCGGCGATCGGGCACGAGCCGGACACCCCGCTGGTGGACCATGTCGCGGACAAGCGCTGCTCCACCCCGACCGACGCCGGCAAGTGCGTGGTACCCGATGTCCGCGAGGAGACCGCCGCGCTGTGCCAGCTGCGCAACCGGTGCCACCGCGCGCTGCACGGCTGGGTGGACCGGGAGCGGCGGCTGCTGGATGCGCTGCGGACTCGCCCGGTGCTGGCCACCCCGTTACGTCCGCTGGCCGAGCGGGGCCAGCTCGTGATCGACTTGCGGGCTCGCGCCGACCGAGCCATGGTCGGTGGGCTGGCGGCGGCGCGCGAGGGGCTTGAGCACACCGCGGCACGCTTGACGACTCTGGGGCCGGCCGCCACCCTGGCCCGCGGATATGCGGTGGTCCAGCGGGTTGAGGGTTTCCCAGCGCGGGTGCTCCGATCGGTCACCGACGCCCCCGAGGGCACCGAGCTGCGGGTACGGCTGTCTGACGGGGCCCTGCACGCGGTGGTGACCGGTGCCCGATGATGACGACATGAATGATCCCGCAGGGCTGGGCTACGAGGCCGCCCGGGACCAGCTGGCCGAAGTGGTACGCAAACTGGAAACCGGCGGGCTGAGCCTGGAGGACTCGCTGGCCCTGTGGGAACGCGGCGAGCAGCTCGCGGCGGCCTGCGAGCGGCACCTCGCCGGCGCCCGGGACCGGATCGAGTCGGTGATCGCCGCTCGGGAACAGCGCACCACCGAACCACCCCCGATAACGTGACGGTGGATGGGGTGAGTTCGAAATGCGGGACCTGAGTTTCGTGTGGCTGGAAATCACCGGGAAATGCCAGCTCACCTGTAGCCACTGT
>JBOHFJ010000339.1:0-5283 GCA_050699655.1 Pseudonocardiaceae bacterium | reverse complement strand
CCCCCCAACAGCGCCCAGCGAGGCATTACCCCCGCCTTCGGCTACGGACCCCGCTTGGAGCCGGTCCGACTGGACCCTTCACCAGCAAGTTCTCTGCGCCGCCCGGCGCACACGACGACGTGCTCCGCCAGAGTGCCTCCGGATCCAGCGCCGCCGAGGAAGCCTTCCGCCTCTCCCAGCACATGCGAACCGACTGGCTGAGCTTCGCGACCACCGGCGACCCGGGCTGGGCGCCGTACGACGCGAACACCCGATCCACCCGCGTCTAC
Organism: Pseudonocardiaceae bacterium; assembly: GCA_050699655.1. Lineage (GTDB taxonomy): Bacteria > Actinomycetota > Actinomycetes > Mycobacteriales > Pseudonocardiaceae. Next base: position 5,014 of record JBOHFJ010000339.1, on the reverse strand, counting down.
GACGCCGCGCCGACCACCCTGCCCTACCCCGAGGAAACCTCGCGCCGGATCTGGCACCAGCATCAGTTCGATACCTTGGACCTGCTTAAGGGTGAGGAGGTTATGGAGCTGTGAGGATTGCTACGCCGATCATCGAGTCGCGGGTTACCAGGTGGGCTAGCTCGGGCTCGGAGAGGTTTTCGGTGTTGGGGGGTCGCTGGGGCAGCACCAGCCAGCGCACCTCGGCGGTGGAGTCCCGGACCACGATCTCGGTCTCGGCGGGCAGCTGCAGGCCCATCTCGGCCAGCACGGCTCGTGGCTCGCGCACCACCCGGGCGCGGTAGGCCGGGTCCTTGTACCAGCTCGGCGGCAGCCCCAGCACCGGCCACGGGTAGCACGAGCACAACGTGCAGACGATCACATTGTGCCGCGCGGGGGTGCTTTCCACGACCACGATGTGCCCGCCACCCGTCCCCGCGAAGCCGAGCTCGGCGATCGCGGCGGTGCCATCGGCGAGCAGCCGGGCCCGGTACTCCGGGTCGGTCCACGCCTTGGCGATCACCTTGGCGCCGTTCATCGGCCCGACCGAGGTCTCGTAGGTCTGGATGAACCCGTCCAGCACCGCCGGGTCGACCAGGCCGCGCTCGGTGAGCAGCTGCTCCAGCGCCTCGGTACGCCGCTCGATCGGCAACCGCCCGGCGGGGGTCGTCTCGCTCATGACACGGGCTCCAGGTAGCTCTCGTACAGCTCGGCGGTCACTTCGAAGGGCTCCGCGTCGGCCCCCCACAGCTCCCGGGAGTCGAAGCGCACGGTGTAGACGTGCTGCGGGTTCTCCCCGAGGAACAACGCGTGAGTATCGGGCAGCAACGCGGCCGGCTGGACCAGCTCGATGACGCCGCGGTGGCCCCTCAGATAACCGGGCAACCTGGTGTGGCCGGTGAGGTTGATGCCCGTGGCGTGCACCACGTCGGCCGGCGCGAAAGCCGGCGGCTGATCCACAATACGCAGCGAGCCGGTGGCGGTGGGCGCGTAGTCGGGCTTGTTCGGCCGCGGCACGGGTGGCTCCTCGACGTCTTCGCCCCACAGCCGGCGAGTCCGGGCCTCGACCGCGCCGGGAGCCAGGATCGCGCTGTCCACGAGCATCAGCTCGGCCCCGCTCAGCCAGCGCCCGTAGTAGCCGTCGGCGAAGTAGTCGTCGCGGTCCAAGCGCTCCAAGGCGTGCCGGAAAGCGTCCAGGTTGCGCCCGGATATCCGGCTCATCGACAACAGCGCCAGCGCGAACGCCCGACCCTGCCACCGTCGCGCGAACACCGGCTCCGCCGCGGTCGGCGCCGGCACCCGGCCCCAGCCCGCGGTGCCACCCAGGTCCGCGATCCCGCTCACCAGCTACAGGCTAGCGCAGGAACCCCGAGATGGAGCGGCGCAGCCCGGCGGCGTCCAGCCCGTGCAGCGCGTCGTGCTGCTCAGGCGTGCCGTACCGGCGCTGCTCGACCCGGCCGACGCCCAGCGCGAGCGTCCGGTGTGGACGGTCCGCCAGCGCCTCGCCGACCAGTCGGGTCGAGGTGCCGGCCAGGTACGGTTCCACCAGGACCACGGTGTCAGCCGCCGCCAGCTCGCGCAGGCCGGCCAGGTCCAGTGGCCGCACCGTGTTGGTGTAGGCCACGGTCACGTCCAGGCCGGCGACGGCCGCCAGCACCGGGTCGAGCATCGGCCCGACCGCGAGCACCAGGGCGCGCCCGCCCCGCCGCACCACGTCCAGCCGCCCGTCCAGGGCCGCTCGCCGGGGTGTGGTGTTGCTCCGGTTGGACAGCCTCAGGTAGACCGAGCCGTCACTACGCACCGCGGTCCACAGCAGCGGGGGCACCTCGCCGGGATGGCCCGGCACGTACACGGTCCAGTCCGGCAGCGAGTCCAGCAGCGCCACATCACCGGGGCACTGGTGCGTCCGGCCACCCTCGGTCCAGTCATAGGAGGCCCCGACGCTGACCAGTACCGCGGACACGCCCTGGTGGGTCAGGTCCAGCTTGATCTGTTCGAAGGAGCGCTCCACCAGGAATGGCGCGTAGCTGTGGATGATCGGGCGCAAGCCGGCCAGCGCCAGTCCACCGCCCACGCTGACCATCAGCGACTCGCGGATTCCCACGTTCAGCACCCGATCCGGGTGCCGCCGCGCCTGCTCGGTGAACAGGGCCGCCGAGATATCCGCCAGCACCAGCGCGGTTGCGGGTTCCTCCGCCAGCAGCTCGGAGACGGTGTCGACGAACCTGCTCCGCATGGTGATCTCTTCAGTAGCCGTTTTGTCGGCTCCACCGGCGGTATGCACTGTCACGGTCACTCCTTAGGTTCCACCACTGCGACCACGACGTGCGGGCGGCCCGGCGACGGCTCGACCAGGGCGACTTCCAGGGCTTCGTGGTCACGACCGTCTACAGTGGCCGTGGACCAGCCGTTCACACTGAACCGAGTGGCGATTCCGCCGGGCCAGCCATGGGTGGCGGACTGGTTGTCGACCACGATCGCCCTCAGGCGCTCCAGCCCGGTGGCGCCGGCGTAAGCGATCGCCTCGTGGTTGGTGCCCTCGTCCAGCTCAGCGTCCCCGACCAGGACGTAGGTGCGCCCGCCGTGGCTCTGGGCAAGCTGGCACTGGGCAAGCTGGCCGAGCGCGACGCCGATCGCGATCGGCAGCCCGTGCCCGAGAGATCCGCTGGAGATCTCAGCGCCCGGTACCAGCACCCGGTCCGGGTGGTAGCCCAGCGGTGAGTCGAGCTGGCCGAAGGTGTCCAACCACTGCACTGGGATGAACCCCTTGGCGGCCAGCACGGCGTAGTACGCCATCGGGCCGTGCCCCTTGGAGAGCAGGAACCGGTCCCGGTCGGGATCGTCCATGGTGGACGGCGTGACGCGCAGTACCCGGTCGTAGAGGACCCAGAGCACGTCCAGAGTGGAGGTGGCGCTCGAGGCGTGTTTCTCGTCGCCGGTCATCCGCGTCATCAGTGCGTGAAGGTCAACATAGCCGTACCGGTCGGCGACCCCGGTCGGGTTGGGCTCAGTCATCGTGGGCATGAGACCAGCGTGCAACCTCAAGCATGCTTGAGGTCAAGGCAGCCGGTTGAGAACCTATTGTGATCGTCGTCTCGATGACGAAGCGCCGCCAAGCAGCTACACGCGCACGACGGACGCGTCGACCGCGAGCGTGTCGAGGAGACGCCGCAGGTCGTCGGGATCGCTGGTGAGCACTCGGTCGCCGGCTCGGGCCAGCGACGCGACATGTGCGTCGACGACGTCGCAACTATCGGTGGCGCCGAGTAGCAGGCCCAAGCGTTTCCCGGTATCCAGATCCAGCGGCGGAGCCGCCACGCCAGCCAGGGTCCGCGCCAACTGGGCCTGACGTGCACCGTGGCGCCATACCTGAGCCACCGCAGCAGGGCTGGTGCGAACCGCGATGCGCTCCTGCTGCGCGACCCGCAGCAACACACCCACCCGCCGGTTTCGGCGGTCGATCGCCAGCAAGGCGCCGGCATCAAGCACCAGGCTCACGCGGCATGTCCTCGCGATCCACGGGCGATGCCCAGAGTGGCCGCTGCGGCGTCGAGTTCCTCGTCACCGAATGGCCCGTCCTCGGCTTCCCACGCGTCGAGAGCCGCGCCGAGCAGATCGTTGCGGAGCCGGTCCGCCGCAGCTTGGGCCAGCCAACCAGAGACACTCATGCCAGCCCGCTCGGCCGCGTCCCGCACGGCCGCACCGAGATCGGGTTCCATCGTCACTGAGAAGCGGTCCACCTGCATGCGTACGATCATATCGCATACTACTGTATGCGGACCGTCCAAGTCTGCCCCGCGTGTGGGCAAGTGTGGCTCACAATGGAGGTCGCCAAGCGCTTGGGCATTCTCTTCGACCGGCTGCTCGCCAGCGGTGCCGAATCGGTACAGGTTCACTGGGAGCAACCCCGGGCAGCCTGAACGACACCAGCGCTCACCACCGACATCAGTAGTAGTGTTGATGTCATGAGTGTGGGTGCGTACGACCAGGTCCCGTTCACTGAGCTGTTGCGGGAGCCTTCCGCCACGGCTGGGCGTCTGCGCGACACCCGCCGCCTGCATCTGCGCCGCCGTGACGCCGAGGACTTGGTGCTGCAAAACGCGGAACGTGCGGCACGAGAAGACGAGGTCATCGACGTGTCCGCGCGGCTGCTCGCGGGGTTCATGCACGACGCGGACGGAGCGCTGATTCTGCACCGCATCCTGCCTCAGGCCCTGCCGTGGGTAACCTTCCTGCCGGCCAAGGCTGCTGATGAGCTCGTGGAAGAGCTGGTGGCCACGCTGCAAGCCGCGGTGTCGATCGACAACCTGTGGCCGGTCTCGCAACTGCTGGTTGAGTGGCGGCACACGGCCGAGATCTACGCCGATCCCCTGCTGCATACCGCAGCAACACGCGAGCTCGGCGATGACAGCGGTCCGGTCCCGCGCCCGGAAGCGCCGGAGAGCATGGCGTGAGCCCCAAACGGGGAGATCGCGCCGCGCCACCACCCAGAGCGGGCGAGTACGACATCCGGTTCGCGGACAACCAGGTCGCCGCAGGTTGGGAGCAGCTGTGCGCTCAGGCGGTGCACAACACCCGTCGAGCCTGGGAGGCGATCACTGCCGACCCGCGGCCCAAGCCTCCGAGTGAACGCCACCACCAGCTCAAGCACGCTCTTGCGACTCGCGCCTACCGGGATCGGATCATGGACCAGTGGCAATACGAGGTGACCGGCGGCGGACGGATCTGGTACCTCATTATGTCGTGGAAGCAACTGGAAGAGAAGGCCCGCCAATACGTCACCAACATCCAGGCGTACCGCGGAAACCCGCACACCGTGACCCAGCTTCTCGCGTTGCGTGATCTCGTGCCGACCGCCTCCAACCCGGTGGAGGCCGTCGAAGCCCTCGGCACGACGATCGAGAGGTTCCTCACCGGAGCGCCGGCATGAGCGAGCCGCCGACCACCCCGAAACGGATTGAGAGTTGACCCGGACGGCCCCCGCTCGACACCAGCG
>JBOHFJ010000338.1:0-5284 GCA_050699655.1 Pseudonocardiaceae bacterium | reverse complement strand
AAAAACAGACGCCAACACCGGCGTGTCCGTTGACCAACAGAAGGGAGATCACCATGCTCACTAACCAGACCTGGCGGTCCCTAGGTCATGGCAAACCGCTGGTCCCATCACGCTGGCAAGCGACACCAGGGTTAGCGGTTGTGGTGTACGACAGCGTGCTCCCTTCGTGCTCCTACGTTACGTGCCGCATTCGCCGATGATGCGTCCGCCTGGAGTTCCCGTGTCCCGGTGTCGTCTCCTGACGGCCTGCGTCACGGCGCCGGTGCGGGCGGCACGATGAGATTCAGCACGGCGATGCCTGTGGTGCCGCCGACGGCGAGGGAGCTACCCGCACCGGCCGGCGGTGGCCAGTATCGTGCGCCTGTCTGTCCCACGTCGGTAAGATCGCCCCGGCAGCCAGCATTGCTGACCACTTTCCACCGGTAACACTGCTCGGGGACTCGACGACCACTACAGTCGCCCAGCTCGATCTGCGGCGAGATTCTCCGTAGATATCACGGATTGTCAGACGGTTTCGGCATCCTGGCGTTCTGGCGACACGCACAGAGAGGATCTGAGGTGGGGATCAGCAAGCCGAAGAAGCTGGCGAACGCGGTCACCGCGGACAAGGTGGGCGCTCGGCGCCGCAAGGGCAGGGTGCCGGCCAGCGGAGCCGGTGCCGCGATCCGATGTGCCCGCGCAATGCTCGAGCCCGGCGCGGCCTGTGTGCTTGACACAGAAACCACTGACCTCGACGGCGCGATCGTCGAGGTCGCCGTCATCGACGCCTGCACCGGCGATGTCCTGCTCGACACCCTGGTCAACTCTGGCGACGTACGGATCAGTCAGGAAGCTTTCCGGGTTCACGGCATCTGCGACGAAGACGTCGCTGATGCACCTACCTGGCCCGACGTCCTGCCGACACTGCTGCGGGTCACCTGGGGACGGAAGATCCTCGCGTACAACGCCGAGTTCGACCTCGGCCGCGTCCAGTACGAATGCCACCGTCACGAACGTGACCCCGGCCACCTCGGTGACCACGGCAACTGGGGTTGCGTCATGAATTACCGCTCCGAGCGACGGCTCCCCCTTCTCGGAGGGCACCGCGCCCTGGCCGACACCCGCACAGCCCGAGACGTCCTGCTCGGTCTCACCGCACCAGCGCGCCGGTCCGTAGGCCTGAGTTAGAGCGTTGACGCAGGTCAGCAACTTAGAGCCCTTGTTGGGGCTCGCCGTGGCTTGCGAAGATTCCGGTCGCCGGAGGATGGTCGGGGGCCGGAATCTTCGCGTCAGGACGTTCGGGCTTCTACGCCGGTCCGTGGCCCGATCAGGCGAGGCCTCGTGACAAGCCACCTGGGCGGACGTCCCGCCCAGGTGGCTCGCGCCTAAATGTCGGTGGCAACGGCTACCGTCCCGGTGCATGGTGATGATGGACCCGTCGAACGCCGAGAACGAGGCGCTCAGCGTCTTGTGGGGCAAGTCGAACGCGCATGGCTCGATGAATCTGCTGCTCCAGCATTTGCTGGATACGGCCGCCGTCGCGGAGTTGATGTGGGATCGCTTCCTCGCTCCGGTGATCAAGAATAAGATCGACGCGTGCTGTGAGGGCCGGGGCCGCTCGTTTTTCGCGCTCGTGTGCGGTCTGCACGATGTCGGCAAGGCGTCGCCAGCGTTCCAGGCGAAGGCCCCAGCGCTGGCCGAACCTGTCCGGGCTGCCGGCCTGAGCTGGAGGAACCTCGACAGGTGTGCCAAAGGCTGGCATCACACGCTGGCGGGTGCGCACATTCTGTCGCGGGTGTTGCCAGCCGCCGGCTGGTCGGCGGAGGCGGTCGAGTGGGTTGTGCCGCTGGTCGCGGGACATCACGGGGTGATTCTGGGCGCGGGGGTCTTCCGGTGCGGGCCACGGAGGACACCGGGGGCCTTCTGTCGTCCCCGCATACGCGGGGGTCTTCCGACGTTAAGGTTGGCGTTGCCGGCCCCGTCGTTGTCGTCCCCGCACACGCTGTCAACGGCAGGCGAATTCTGACCCCCTGTCGACATCTGAAAGTTGACCCCCTGTCGGTTGGTTGATCTTATTCTTCGGTGGTGGCTGCGGGCACGCGGCCGAGGTCGCGGTCCTTGAGCCGGTAGCTGTCTCCTTTGAGGGCGAGGACTTCGGCGTGGTGGACGAGGCGGTCGATCATAGCGGCGGTTATCTCGACTTTGATCTTCAAGTATTGCGTTGAACAGGTATTTCGTGTTGTGGACAAGTGTCTTTGAATATCGATCACCGGTGCTGAGGCGGGCTGCGCGGAGTTGGCCGTGGGCGTGTGCGAGCGCGTCACGGAGTTGCTGGTTCTCGCCGCGTAGCTGGTTGATGCGCTCGTGCGCCAAGGCCAGACGTTGACGCAGCGAGTCGTCGGTGGCCCGGGTGGCGGCGTCCTGGACGAAGCCGGCGCTGGCGCGATGTCGCTGCAGCTGCCTGATCTGGTCGCGCAATGCGGGCTGGGTGTAGATCCAAGACCGCGAGACCTCGGCCCGGTCGGCGAGCAGCGTGACTGTCACCTGTTCTCCGGAATCGGCCAACTCGGTGAGCACCTGCTGGGCGCGTTGCAGGGTCTGATGATGGTGCGGGCGGGCGTGTTCGACGAGGTGTTGCGTGTGGTCAGCAGGCATTAGAACCGCCTTTTCCGCCGCAAGCGCGGGACTTTCCGCCGCTGAAGCGGCAGCCCGATGTGGTCAGGCCGTCGATGATGGCTAGCAGGCTCTTCTCGACGGTGTGATTCATCTCGGCCAGGCGCTGGTGTCCGTTGCGGTCAGCTTGGGCGATCAGGACCTGGGTCCGCTCGAGCTGACGACGATGCTGGGGCAGGAACTTGGGTGTGGTGACGAAGACCGGGCAAGTCAAACAGGCGTTGGCGAACTCGCATTTCTGCTGCAACGGCAAGGCGCAGTAGCCGTTGGGCAGCGCCATCTTCGCCCTGGCGAGATTGTTCTTCATCCAGACCGCATCGGCCAACGGACCGGTGTCGGCGGCCAGCTGCTCACCGGCGATATCGACGAGGACGTGTTGGAGCGTCGGCGGATTGTGCTCGGTGCCGAGCACCCGTACGCACTGCACTCGCAGTCCAGCCTCGGCCGGGATCTGCGGGAGGCAGGCGAGTACGAGCAGTCCGTGACGATGCTGCGCACTGTCCATTCTCTCTCAAGAGAACACCTGTGCCCCGACGCGGTCGGAACGCTCGACGCGCAGGCCAATCTCGCCTCCTCACTGCGCAGCGCTGGACGGGCGGACGAGGCCGCAGGACTGTTGGAGGAGGCGTACGAGAAGCTGAATGGGCGTTTCGGCCCCGACAACCCGAACACCCTCTCCTGCCGGCTGAACCGCTCGGCCAATCTTCTCGCCATGGCCGAGGTCAGCAAGGCGCTGGAGGAGATGATCGCCGTCACCAAGGCCTACCAGAAAGCCCTCGGTACCGAGCACCCCTTTAGCCTCATCTGTGTCAACAATCAGTCTGCGGCCTGGCGGCAACGGGGAGAGCGGCGAGGGAGTTGGCGGGGCGCACGGCCGAGGGCTTCCTGAGATTGCTGGGCGACTCGCATCTCGACTACCTCGCGGCGGCGATGAACCACGCGACGTGTCGCTACGACGCCGGGGACGTCGAGGGTGCGGCAGAGGAGGCGGCTGCGTCGGCGACCTGGGTGGCCAAAGCCCTGGGCCAGCAGCACCCGGACGTGCTGGCCTGTCGAGCCAGTCTCGCGCTGCTCGAGTCAGGCGGGCGCGGTGACGGTTCCGGAGGACTCCTGGGCGGTGACCCGGCGACGACGAGAGCTATCGAGGATCTGGCAGCCCAGTTGGGGCAGAACCATCCGTCGGTCACCTCGCTGCGGACAGGGCAGCTGCTCTACCGGGTGCCTGATCCACACGACCCATTCTGACGAAAGGGTTCTGGGCAGCCACCGGTTCGGCCTGAACCGACGACGCGGGAGGCAGGGCCTGACCCCGGCTTGTCGAGGCCGTCGGCGACCCAGGACAGAATTTCGGGAAGTACCTCCACGGCTCCGAAATGGTCGATGCCGGGCTGGATCTGGACTTCAACCTGCACCTGCGGGATGTGGTGACTCAACCATCGGGTGTGGTCGACGGGGGAGAACCGGTCGTCCTCCCGGTGCCACAGTAGGACCCAGGAGGCGATGTCCGAGAGTGCGATCTCCCACGGCTTGGACCCCCACCGCTTCCGTAGACAGTCACCGAAGTGGTATGACTGTCTATAAGGAGAGAGTCCTGAGTGGGATCGACACGCCGGAGATATACCCAGGAATACAAGGCCGAGGCGGTAGAATTAGTGATCAACTCGGGTCGGCCGATAGCGGAGGTCGCCCGAAACCTGGGTATCAATGAGGGAACCTTGGGCAACTGGCTGAACAAGGCGAAGCGTGATGGTACCGTCACGGAGAAGCCCTTGTCGGCTTCCGAACGCGCCGAGTTCGAGGAGACGAAAAAGCAGCTCCAGCGCGTCAAGATGGAACGGGATTTCCTAAAAAAGCGGCGGCGTGGTTTGCCGGCCAAAGCCAGTGAGGTTTGGCTTCATCTCCGAGGTGGAGAAGGAGAACACTGGCATGCCACGCGAGAAGAGGTTCCCGATTGATCTGATGTGCGAAGTACTCGAGGTGTCACGAGCGGGTTATTATGCGTGGAAGAATCGAGGTGTATCGGCGCGCGTGAGCGAGGATGAGGAGCTGGCCGAGCGGATTGTGGCGATTCACCAGGAGAATTCTGGTCGTTACGGCATCGACCGGATCCACCAGGAGCTGGCCCGCCGTGGGCACCGGCACTCGCCGAAACGGGTACGGCGGCTGGCCAGGGCTGCCGGTGTGGAGTGCGTGCATCCTAAGCCCTACAAGAGGACCACGATCCAGGACCCGGACCGGCACGCGTGCGGCCTGTTCGACCTCGTCGAACGCGATTTCGTGCCCGAGGGCCAGGATCAACTCTGGTACGGCGATATCACGTATCTTCGCACGATGACTGGTTGGTCTTACCTGGCGACGGTGATTGATGGCTATTCTCGGAAAGTGGTGGGCTGGGCGGTGAACGATCATATGCGCGAAGACCTTGTGCTCGACGCGATGCGGATGGCGATCCGTCATCGTCGCCCGGTGGCGGGTCAGCTCATTATGCACACCGATCGCGGCAGTCAATACACCGGCCACGCGTTCCGGGATTTGTGCCTGACCAACGGCATCCTCCCCTCGGTCGGACCCACCGGAATCTGTTTCGACAACGCCGCGGCCGAATCATTCAACGCGACGCTGTCTACAGAAG
>JBOHFJ010000337.1:0-5290 GCA_050699655.1 Pseudonocardiaceae bacterium | reverse complement strand
CCAGTGCCTGAGCTCCCCTGCCCTCGATGTTGAACAGCAACGCGACCAGGCCACCGGCACCGGCCATCTGGGCCAGCAGGTAGAAAAAGGACACCACCAGCGTCGACACGGCCGCGGCGGCCCGCACCGGCCGCCGGCGCATTCGGAAGCTCAGCACGTCACCCATGGTGAACTTGCCAGTGTTCCGCAGCAGCTCGGCGACCAGCAGCAACGCCACCAGCCACGCGACCAGGAATCCGATCGAGTAGAGGAAGCCGTCGTAACCATAGACCGAGATGGCCCCCGCGATGCCCAGGAACGACGCCGCGGACAGGTAGTCCCCGGAGATCGCCACCCCGTTCTGCGGGCCGGTGAACGACCGGCCCGCAGCGTAGTAGTCGGCGGGGGTCTTGGTGCGGCGCGAGGCCCGGAACACGATCACCAGGGTGACCAGTACGAAGAAGACAAAGATCGCACCATTGAGCAGCGGATCACCCACGGCGTCCTGGGCCAACTCCCCGGTCACAAGTTTCCTCCTTCGAGCTGCTCGCGGATCCGGTTGCTGAGCGGGTCGAGCCGGCGGTTCGCGAATTGGACATAAAGCGTCGTGATGACAAAGGTGGAACCAAACTGGAGCAGGCCGAAGATCAACCCAATGTTGATGTCGCCGACAACTTTGATGGCCATGACGTGCGGGGCGAACGCCGCCATGAGCACGTAGAGAAAATACCAGGTCAAGAAGAACGCGGTCATCGGGAAGACAAAGGCGCGGAGCCGTTTGCGTAGGGTGGCGAACTCCACGCTGGTGTGCGCGGCGGCCCAGGGGTCCACCAGATCCTCGCGGTCGACACCGCCGACGTGCCCACCGTCGGCACCGCCCACGGATGCGGTGGTGCTCATGCAAACCCCTCTCAGGCAGTCATAATGATCATGACGATGCTACGTGCGTCGCGAGGGCCGGGACAGCCCAGCCGCCAGGCATTCACCAGTTTGCACCGCCATGTTGGACCATTCGGGGGTTTGGATCAATACTTACGGTGACGACCTTCACGCATCCGGAACAACGCACCACCAACCATCCCGAACCGGGCCACTGGTTGGACCTGCTGCCGATTCCCGGACAAGCCCAACCGGTCTGGCGCGTGCAGCCGCAGCAGGATACGGGACACGTCCGAGGGGATCCGATACCTGGTCCGGCGACTCACCACAACCATCGTCAGGAAGGCAACCGGCACGGTGAACGCCGCTGGCTGAGCCAGCATCTCCTGCCACCCCGGCGGCAGCACACCGGCCGCGGCGGGCAGCACCGAACAGACCGCCAGGCCGCCGCCAGCCAGCATGCCGGCCGCCGCACCAACGTCGGTCAACCCACGCCACCAGATGCCCAGCACCAGCAGCGGGCAAAAAGACGAGGCGGCCACCGCGAACGCCAGCCCCACGCCTTGGGCCAGGTCCAGCGCCGACACGGCCAGTATGAAGGCCAACGGTACCGACCAGGCGACGAGGACGGGCGCGCGAACCTTCCGCAGCCGAGCGGGCAGCAGGTCGGTGGACAGCACCCCGACGACACTCACCACCAGCCCGGTGGCGGCGGACACGAAGGCGGCAAACGCCCCCGCCGCGATCAGCCCGCCGAGCACCAGCGCTGGCCACTGGCCCAGCGCCGCGCGCGGCAACAGCAGCAGTGCGGCGTCGGTGTTCCCGGAGACCAGCAGGTTGGGCAGGTACGACCGGGCAAGCCACCCGGAAGCCATCGGGAACAGGTAGAACAACCCGAGCAGCGCCAGCACCAGCAGCGTGGTCCGGCGCACCGCCGCACCCTCCAGATGGGTGTAGTACCGACCCAGGACGTGCGGCAGTCCCATGGCGCCCAGCAGGAGCGCCGTGATGAGCGAGTACGTGGCCAGCAAGGGGTGTCTCCCCTGGCTCAACGGGCGCAGCCAGTTGTCGTCGTTGACCGCGGCGCCGCTGACCACCGGTACCGGGCTGCCCGCGGCGAAGTGCAGTGTGGTGTCCTCGGCGCAGGAGTGCTCACCCGGTGCCCACGACATCATTCCGCGCCTGGGACACCCGCCCTGCGTTCCCGTCACCGTAACCCGCGTCGGCTCGGTGACCTCGAGCGTGACAGCGTGATCAAGCCGAACGTCGAGGGCATGGGCGAAACGCGGTGCCGCCGAGGCGCCTGGGGAGTTCCGGAATCCTTGATTGTCTCCAGCGTGGTGGAGCAGCAGCACGAAGACCGGCACCGCAAGCGCGGTCAGCTTCATCCAGTACTGGAAGGCTTGCACAAGCGTGATCGAACGCGACCCGACATGGAGGTTGACCGTCACGATCACCATGACCACCGCCGCGCCGACCCACCTCGGCGCGTGCGCGACAACCTGCAGGGTGAGCCCGGCCCCCTGAAGCTGCGGAACCAGGTAGAGCCAGCCGATGATGACCACGAAAGCCGCGCAGACCCGGCGTAGCCACCCCGACCCCAGCCGCGCCTCGGCGAAGTCAGGCAGCGTGTAGGCGCCAGACCGGCGTAGCGGCGCCGCCACGAACAGCAGCAGCGCGAGATACCCCGCGGTGAGCCCGACCGGGTACCACAGCGCGTCCGTCCCACCCTTGAGCACCAGCCCGGCGACGCCGAGGAAAGAGGCCGCGGACAGGTACTCCCCGGAGATCGCCGCGGCGTTCAAGCGAGGCCCCAGCGTTTGGGAGGTCAGCAGGAAATCCGAGATGTACCGGGCGCGTCTGCCGTAGAACCCGGTGAGCGTGGTCCACAGGGCGATTGACACCATCGCGGCGATGGTGACGTAGACATCAGCCCGGTCGGGCCCGCCAATGCTCAGTTCTCGACCCACTCGGCGAAGGCATACTCGTTGCGGGCGGCGCCGCGGTTGTAGGACCAGGCCACGGCGACGTAGAACGGATAGACCGCGAATCCGAGCAACAGCCAAGGAAGCCGCACGCCCATAATGGTGTCCGTGGCCAGCGAGGGCGTCCGCAGGAACGCCAGCGGGATGCCCGCGAGCACCACCACGATGAGCAGCATCAGCCGGAGCGACAACATCAACTGCACCCACATCAGCTTGCGGACCAGCGCCTCACCGACGGGGGTCTGATCCTCCACCTCGGCGAGTGTGCGCACCACCCGCCGGCTGTTGCGCCGCTCGGCGAGCACGACCCGCTGCCGCTTGCCGGGCTTGGGCCGCTCAGTGGGCGTCTGGCCGGCTTTCTCCGCCAAGGTCACTTCTCGACGCGCCACGTCGACCTCGGCTCGGAGCTCCGGGTCCAGAGCTTCCCAACCCTCCGGCACGTGGCCAAACGGGGCGGCCGCGCCGTCGCCAGCACTCATGCCGCGACGCTCACCGGGAAGTCCAGCCCTGTTTGGCCGCGCGCACCAAGCGGTCCTTCAGGTCCCGGGTGTGCCGTCGGCTGACCGGCAACTCCGTGGCGTCGTCTCCGCTGCCCACCCGCACCACGTAACCCGACGACGACATGCGCAGCTCGGTGACCAACGGCAGAGCGACCAGATAAGAGCGGTGGATGCGCACGAACCCGGCATCGGACCAGCGGTCCTCCAACTGGGAGAGCGGGATCCGGACCAGGTGGCTGGTGGCTTCGCCGGTGTGGAGTCGCGCGTAGTCCCCATGCGCCTCCACCCAGCGCACCGACGAGCGCGGCACCAGTTTGGTGGTGCCGGCGAGCTCGACCGGGATGACCTCGTCCTCGCTGCTCTGTTCCGGGGCCGGGGCGGCCGGGTCGCGCCGGGAGGCAATGATCCGGCGCAGGGTGCTGGACACTCGCTCCCGGCTCACCGGTTTCATCACGTAGTCGGCCACGCCGAGCTCGAACGCTTCGATCGCCGACTCGTCGTAGGCGGTGGCGAACACGACCGTCGGTGGGTAGGGCAGCTTGGCGAGGTTGTGGGCCAGCTCCAGGCCGTCCAGCCCGGGCATCTTCATGTCCAGGAACGCGACGTCAACCTGGGGAGGCGGCGTGCCGTTGGTGGGCCGCAACATCTCCAGCGCCTGACGGCCGTTCGTGGCCGTCAGCACGGTGCGGATCCGCGGCTCGGCGTCGAGCACTTCAACCAGCATGGACAGGCAATGCGGCTCGTCGTCCACGGCGAGCACGACAAGCCCAGGGTTGTTGTCGTTGCCGCTCATCAACCGCCTTTCCCTCAGTCCAGTACTTCCGCACAACCCCCCGACCGCCAATCGGAGCACATCGCCGGTGTCGCTGTCCACGATTGGCCGGTTAATGGCCCCGCCGTGGTACCGAACGTGCCCGGCTAGGCCCACAAACCGGACCTACAAACCGAAGCGGGACCAGACGGCGCGGTGCTCGAGCGCCTCCAGCCCGAAGCTACCCAGCCCCAGGCGAGCTAGCAGGGGCCGGCGTCCCTCCACTGTGATGATCTCCGCATCCGGGTACCGCTTGGCGAGCACCCCACGCATTGTGCCCAGCCGGTCGACCAAGCCCAACTCCAGGGCCCGGCGGCCGGTCCACACCTCACCGGTGAACAGCTCGTGCTGATCGCTGGCCAGCTGGCCACCGCGGCGCGCGCGCACCCAGTCACAGAACATGCCGTGCAGCTCAATCTGCATCCCGCGCAACCACACCACGTCGTCCTCCCGCTCAGGCAGGAACGGATCGAGTCGAGCTTTGTTCGTCCCGGCGGTGTACAGCCGCCGCTCGACCCCGAAACGCTCCAGCAGACCGTGCAACCCGAAGCCCTGGGTGACCACCCCAATGGAGCCAACCAGCGAGGTGGGATGGGCGACAATCTCATCGGCGGCGCACGCGAGCCAGTACCCACCGGATGCGGCGACATCCTCGCAGAACGCCAGCACCGGCACGCGCTTGCGGTCAGCGAGATCTCGAATCCGCTCGGCCACCAGCGCCGACTGAGTGGCCGAGCCGCCCGGCGAATTGATCAACAACGCCACCGCCCGCAACCGGTCGTAGCCGAAGGCGCGGGTCAGCGCCGGCTCCAGGGCGGCCAGGTTGATCACCCCACGCCCCAGCGGGGACGACGTCGGCGTAATCACGCCATGCAATTTCACCGCGGCCACCACCGGGCCGCGGTCCCGCTGGGCGCCGGGCAACGGCAGCCGCGAGGTCAGATCCTTGACGTCCATCCGGCCAGCCTACGGAGGCCGGCCGGCATCGAGCGTCGCTAGGCGCTCACCGACGGTTGCGAACGCGGTGGACTCGGCGCCGGTGGAGCGATGGCGCGCACCCCGCGGCTGAACTTGGGCACCTTCATGCTGACCTTGGTGCCCATCCCCGGCCCCGTCTCGACCACCAGGCCGCACGC